>NZ_JBFAZJ010000062.1:0-19434 GCF_040681715.1 Streptomyces sp. NPDC051582 | reverse complement strand
GCGCGAACCCCCGCTCTGCCGCGGGCGAACACCGCAATCTGAAACAGGGGACGCCTCACGTGGCGACCCACGACCTCAAAACCAGGTCACTAGGAGGCGGCCAGGGCCTCCAGGGCGGGGACCGTCTCGGCGGGGGTGGGCAGGGCCTCGTTCTCCGCCCGGAGGCGGACGGCGCCCTCGCGCAGGGCCTGGTCGGTGACGAGGCGGGTCAGGAGCGCGCCGTCGACTTCGTCGGAGGCGGAGCGCAGGGCGGCGCCGGTCGCGGTGAGGGCGTCGGCGTTGGCGAAGTGGTCGGCGCCCTGGGGCAGCAGGAGCTGGGGCAGTCCGGCCTGCAGGGCGGTGAGCAGGGTGCCGGAGCCGCCGTGGTGGATCAGCGCGTCGGAGGTGGTCAGCAGCTCGGCGAGCGGCACCCAGGGCAGCGGACGGACGTTGTCCGGGAGGGTGCCGAGCGCGGTGAGGTCGGCGTCGCCGACGGCGAGCAGGAACTCGGCGTCCACCGAGGCGGCGGCTTCGGTCAGGCGCACGATGGCGCGGACGCCGTCCAACTCGGTGAGGACGGTGCCCAGGGTGATGGCGACGCGGGGCCGGTCGCCGCGGCGGAGCAGCGCGGCGGGAACGGTGCCGCCGCCGTTGTACGGGACGTAGCGCATCCGCAGACCGCCCGCGTCGCCGCCGAGCGAGGCGGGGACGATGTTCAGGGCGGTGGGCTCGGCCGGGCCGGACACCCCGTACGTCTCGTACGCCTCGGTGAAGTTGGCGGCCAGCCGGCCGACCATGTCGAGGCCGGAGGTGACACCGAAGTTCTGGATCACCGACGGGATCTTCAGCTTCGCCGCGACCAGCGGGGCGGAGGCCTGGAACGAGTCGTAGACCAGCAGATCGGCGCCCCAGTTCCCGGCGACCTCCAACAGGCCGTCCACCGTGGGGCGGGAGATCATCGCGAATCCGCGGGCCGCCCTGTCCAATATCTGGTCCTGCGACATGTCGGGGGCGACGTACCGCATCTGCTCGTCGGAGGACTGCTCCATCACGTCGCGGATGGTGCGGCCGTCGCCGATCTCGACGATCGCGAAGCCCGCCTCACGGAGCCGGTCGAGCGGCTGCGAACCCGCGAACAACACCTCGTGGCCGGCGGCGCGTAAGGCCTGCGCGGTCGGAATCATCGGGAAGAGGTGCCCGGCCGCAGCCGGACCGGTGAAGAGTATGCGCACAGCCGTTCTCCTTGCCCGTTATGACAGTCGGAGACAAGCCGTACGAGCCCGCCCCCGGTTCCCCTCAGTGAACTGGGTGCGAGGTCCGCCGTGTTCCCCGAAAGGGGGTCGATAATCGGACGTTCTCGAACCGGCCAAACCGGGCGGCTCCGCCCACCCGCGCACCCGAGCGGGTGGGCGAGTTCACCGCGGCGGTTGCGACACTGCACCCGGGCGGGCCGGCGGGGTGAAGCGGACGGGGACTCCCGGGGAGTAGAGGACGCTCACGGGCGGTCCTGCCGGCGTCGGCAGGCCGGCCGCGGTGACCAGGTCTTCGCGGCAGTCGAGGAGTTCGGCGCGGTGCAGGGGCCAGCGCGGGTGGATGTTCGGGAGGTAGAGCGGTCGGCCGAACGCCTGGGTGTGCATGCCCCACCGGGCGGTCAGGAAGTGTTCCAGGGCGGTCGGCTCCGCGAGCCGCTCGCCGATGCGCACGCAGATCCGGCTGCGCGCGCCGCGCGGGCCGGGCAGGCGCCGGCTGCTGGTGTAGGTGACGGTGTCGCCGTCGTGGTGGATCCTCATCCGCGACCACACGTACGGCAGGCGGAACACGGCGCGTCCGACGGCCACCGGGATGAGCCGGGAGGCGTCCAGCGAGCGGAAGACCACCCCGCGCCGGCCCTGGGCGTCGACCGAGTAGAGACGGACATTGGTCTCCGGGAAGGATCCCAGGTAGGGGACGCCGGGCAGGCGGAACCAGCCGACCTCGTGCATGCGGAACGCCACCAGGCCGACGTACGTGACCCCGTCCAGCACGTCGGGCACCGTACCCGCGGGCAGCAGCGGGGCGACGTCGGCGGGATCGGCGGCCCAGTGCACGAAGGCCAGGTCCAGCCACGACTGGGTGAGCAGCGGGCGGTCCGTGGTGAACGGCGGATCGGCCGAGATCGGCTCGGGAACGGCGGCGGACGGCGGCGGACGCATGGGTGCGAGTATGGCCGAAGCGCCCGGGCCGCCGCCGCCCGGCCCGATCCGCGAAACCCGCTGTGGGGACGGGGCCGTCGGTTCCTAAGATCATCCGATGACGACTCCCCTTTATCCCGCGAAGCCCCGTCCCGGCGACCGGGTCGCGGTGCTGTCCCCCTCGTCCGGTCTGCCCGGTCTCCTCCCCCTGCCCCACGAACTGGGGCTCCGCAGACTCCGGGACGACTTCGGGTTGAAGACGGTGGAGTACCCGACGACCCGCACGATGGGCTCGACCCCCGAGGCACGCGCCGCGGACATCCACGCGGCCTTCGCGGACCCCGACATCAAGGCGGTGATCTCCAGCATCGGCGGCGACGACCAGCTGACCGTCCTGCCCCACCTCGATCGCGACCTCCTGCGGGCCCACCCCAAGCCGTTCTTCGGCTACAGCGACAACACCAACCTGCTGCTGTTCCTGCGCAACGCGGGCATCGTCGGGTACCACGGCGGCTCGGTGATGGTCGAGCTCGGGCGGCCCGGCGCGCTGAACCCGCTGACCGAGGCCTCACTGAGGGCGGCGCTGTTCACCTCCGGCGAGTACGAGCTCACCCCGGCCGTCGCCTTCGGGGACGTCAACCGGCCCTGGGAGGACCCCCGTACCTTCGAGTCCGAACCCGAGATGGAGCCCGGCGGCGGCTGGATCTGGCACAACGGCGACCGCGCGGTCGAAGGGATCGGCTGGGGCGGCAACCTGGAGATCATTTCCTGGCTGCTGATGGCGGACCGTGCCGTCCTGCCCGCCGACGCCTACGCGGGCAACGTGCTGTTCCTGGAGACGTCCGAGGACATGCCGAGGGCCGAGGAGGTCTACTGGATCCTGCGCGGCATGGGCGAGCGCGGGCTGCTGCGGCAGTTCCCCGCGCTCCTGATGGGCAGGGCCAAGGCCTGGTCGTTCGAGAAGCCGTTGAACGCCCGGGAGAGGGAGCGCTTCCGCCTGCAACAGCGCGAGGCGGTCCTGCGCGCCCTCGGCCAGTACGCCCCCGACACCATGGTGGTGTTCGACGTCGACCTGGGCCACACCGACCCCCAGCTCGTGGTACCCGTCGGAGGGCGCGTCCGGGTGGACGGCCCGGCCCGCCGGATCACCGTCACCTATTGAGGTGCGTCCGGTTCGGGGCGGACGGAGGTGCCCCGGGCCGGGGCCGGCCGTCCTGCCCGTCGGGTGTGCCCTGAGTGGACCTCGGCCCTGGTCAGATCGTCACCGGGCCTTTGGCGGTGGCGAACTCGACCGAGACCAGGCCCGGTTCCTCGTCCTCGGCCCAGGTGACGTCGATCTGGTCGAGGGGGTGATCGGCCGGTTCGCCGAGGAATTCGGCGATGGAGGCGGCGTCGCCGGCGATGGAGACCCCGTGGATGGTGGTGGAGGTGCGCGGGTCGGCGCTCGGGCGTTGCTCGTCGGGGACCAGCCACTGGAGGAAGTAGGGCAGTTGTGGGTCCTCCAGCAGTTCCAGCAGGCCGATCTGCTTCCATCTCAGGTCGAACCCGTCGGGGCGGACACGGTGGCCCTCGGCCGAGGTGCGGCCGAGGCGGGCCTCGACCGGGGCGATGTCGTCGACGGAGACCACCCAGCCTAGCCAGCCGCCGCCCTCGGCGGCGCGGCGCGCGACCGCCCGGCCGAAGGGCGCGCGGTCGGCGGCGGGGTGGTCGAGTGTGGTGACGACCTCGACGTAGGTGCCGCCGCTCAGCGGGAGGATGAAATTGCGGGTCCCGAACCGCGGGTGCACGCCCCCGTCGACGAACCCGGCGCCGAGGGCCGATCCGATCCACTGGACGGTCGAGACGAAGCTGTCGCGGGCCACCGCGTAGGACACGTGGTCAAGTCGCACTGCGGCATCATCACCCGACGACCCGCACAAATCCCGACGCCACGCCCACCGCCCCGGCTGCGTCCGCCGTGTCGGTACGACGCGCACCAGGTGCGCTACTTGTTCATGCAGTTCTGGCGGAACGCTTCGTCGTAGGCGGTGTCGTAGCCGACCGCGTAGCCGTTCTGGTAGGCGAGGATCAGCGCGTCGGGCGTCTTCGGCGGGATCAGGCGGGCGTGGGTGCGTGCTGTGACGCATGCCTTGCCCTCGTCCCGGCCCCAGGTCTCGCCGGCGGCCTGACCGGCGGTGGCCATGCTCTGCTGGGTCTGCGCCGGGGGCTTGGGCGCCGGCGGCTTGGGTGCCTGCGGCTGGTTCATGGCGGCGCACGCGGCCTTGCTGGCGGCCGCCGACTTGGCGTACGACTGGTTGTAGCCGTACGTGTAGCCCTCGGCCTTGCCCTGCACGAAGGGGCTGGGGTTCGGCGGGATCAGCGGGGGAAGGGTCTTGCGGCAGATGGGCGGCCTGCCGTCGCGGTAGCCCGAGCTCGAACCCTGGAGATAGCCTTCCCGGCACCCCACGTGGTACGGGTCGTTGCCCTGGGTCAGACCGTGGCAGATCGACGGCAGGGCCGCCGAAGCCGACGCCGAAGCCGACGGACGGGCGGCGGCCGGAACGACGGCCACCAACACCAGCGCGGGTACGGACAGCAGTGCCAGCGGGGCGAGCGCCCGCCGTCGGAAGTGGCGGGTCATGGTCATCCTCCCGGACGGGTGGGTCCGGCCCCGGGCGGTCTACCGGGCGCACGGCCACACGGGTGGAGTCCCTGGGCCCGCCCGCGGGCGGCCGGCGGCACGCCGGAGCCCCTTGATGGGCTGGTCCTTCACCGGGCCCGTACGCGGGCGTCCGGTGCAGCCTGGGGTGAGCGCAGGACGTACACCTCCACTTTATTCCCCGCCACCGCCACCCGCCCGTCCTGCCAGCAGGACGGCCGGCCGGCCGAAGGCGATCGCGGCAACGCGGCGGAAGCGGCCCGGGACGCGCCGACGTGAGATGGTCCCGCTCCGGCCCGGGCGGGACATACTGGATCACGCGGCCACCGTACGGCTCACAGCGGACCCGAAGGCACAGGCGGCATGCGCGAACTCACCTTCACGGCTTCGAGGAGACTCACGGCCGGGGGCGTCCTCTGGGCCTCCCTCGTCCAGATCTTCGTGGTGAACAACGCCATCGTGCTGCCCCGTGCTTCGAGCCAGAACCTGGTGGACCACATCATCTCGGCGCTCGGCGTGACCCGGTGCGGTCGCGTCGGAGGCTTCCGGTTCTGCTCTCCGTGGCACGAGGCGGCCGACATCGCCTGGATCGTGGGAGGGTTCTGCCTCATCCTCGGCGCGGTCCTGAGCGCCGTGGTCCTGCCCCCGGACCGCCTCCGGAACCTGACGTTCGGCGTCCTGGGCGCCAGCGGAGCGGGGCTCGTGTCGACCGGCTTCAATCCGTACAACCTCCGGCCGGCCGTGCACCTGCTGTCCGCCGGTACGTGCTTCTTCTGCGGGGCCGTGGGCGTACTGCTGCTGGGAGCCATGGTCCGGCCGGCGCACCCGTACTGGGGCACGGCGGGGATCCTGTGCGGGGTCACGTCCATCGTCTCGGCCGTCCTCACGGCGCTCAGGCCGGACCCCTACGTCCAAGGCCTGTTCGAGCGCATCGCGGCGTGGCCCAGCGTCGTATGGGTGATCTGCTTCGGGGCGTACATCGCCGTCCGCGCCAGGCGGGCAGCCCACGGCCGCCGCCCGTGACGCGCGGGTTCAAGGGCGGGTTCCCTCCTGTGCCGCCTCTTCCGCCTCCGTGGCATCGCCCGTCACCCGCGTCCCCGGGTGCAGCAGGGTGCACAGCCACGCCAGGCCCAGCGCGATGGCCATCCCGTAGAACACCCACTGGTTGGCCCGGGCGAAATCCATGTGGACGGCCTCGAAGGAGTTCCGCATCAGCGTGGCGGCCGGCCCGTCGCCGGTCGGCGCGCGGTCGTCCGGGTGGCCGATGACCGATTCCGCGATGGCGCGGGCCGCACCCGGCACTTCCTCCTGCGGCAGGCCCTTCGCCGTGAGCGTCTGCGCGACGCTGCTGGTCGTGACGTGGGTGAGGAGCGTGCCGAAGACCGCCATTCCCAGGGCTCCCGCGTAATTGCGCACGGTCTGCGTGATGCCGGTGACCTCCCCGTACGAAGCGCCGATCGCCCGGTTCACGGCGTCGGTGGAGGCCGGGGAGAGGACGAGGCCCATGCCCGCGCCGGCGATGCAGGCGTACGGCCACTGGTCATGGGCCGACAGGTCCGTCAGTTTCCACGCCCACAGGGCGAATCCCGCGCACCCGAGGGCGGTGCCGAGCTTCATCGTGGGCCGGGCGCCGTGCTTGTCCAGGATCCGGCCGCCCCATTGTGCCGAGAGGCCGAACCCGGCGAAGAAGTACAGCACGTAGAGCGCGGCCTGGTGGGGCGAGGCGCTGAGCGAGGTCTGCGCGTACACCGACGCGAAGAACAGCACGGGGACGAACGCCAGCATCGAGAAGAAGAGCACGAGGGTGTCGGCCGTGAAGGCCCGGTCGCGGAAGACGCGCAGCTTGATGAGCGGCTCGTCGGTGCGCAGTTCGTACCGGCAGAAGAGAGCGAGGACGAGGAGTCCCCCCACGATGCACGCCCAGGTGGCGGGGCTGGTCCAGCCCCAGGTGGACGACTGCTGGATCCCGAAGACGTTCAGCGCCATGCCGGTGGCGACGAGTACGGCGCCCGGCGCGTCGAGGCGTTCGCGCTTGCGGGCGTCGGGAATGTGCGCGCGGGCGGTCAGGACGAGCGCGGCGACGGCCACGGGGACGTTGATCCAGAAGATGGCCCGCCAGGTCCAGGAGGTCAGCCAGCCGCCGAGCAGCGGCCCGAGGGCGGTGAGCGCCCCGGCGAGCACGAAGAACAGGGCAAGGGCCCGGCCGCGTTTGTCGACGGGCACCACGGAAACGACCACGGCGAGGGCGGCGGGGAACACCAGCGCCGCGCCCACTCCCTGGGCGGCGCGGAAGATGACGAGCCAGCTCTGGGCGAAGTCTCCCGAGGGCACGGAGCCGCACAGCACGGAGGAGACGACGAACAGCAGCGTGCCCGCCACCACCACGCGGCGGTGCCCGAGGACGTCGGCGAGGCGCCCGCCGAGCGCGAAGCAGGCGGCGAGCGCGAGCAGGTACGCGTTGACCACGCGTTGCATTCCGGAGGACGAGAGGCCGAGCTCCTCGACGATGCTGGGGGCGGCGATGCTGACGATCGTCTGGTCCACGAAGATCATCGCGACGGCGAAGAGCATGGCCGCGAGGGCGAGGACCTGCTGCGGCGCCTTCCCACTCCCTCTGTCCCGCACAACCCTCATCCTCCCCGCCGGAGATCCGTTGCGCACGCCGGTGGGGCACGGCGATGCCGCGCCGTGACGGGCGGAGGTCCCCCGGACGGGTGTGCGGGGGACCTCCGCGGACGGGGCGGCCGGTGGGCCGCACCCGGGCGGGTCAGTGGGCGGCGAGCCGGTAGGCGTTCGTGATCGTCTCCTGCGCGGTGTTGCCGCCCCTGTCCTTCAGGTTCACGCGGAAGGACACGGCCGTGGCCGTCGCGGGGTGCCGCACGCTCACCGAGCGGGCCCCCCTCGCGTCCGTCCTCACCGTGAGCGGCTTCCAGGTC
The DNA here is from genome assembly GCF_040681715.1 of Streptomyces sp. NPDC051582. Taxonomy (NCBI): domain Bacteria; kingdom Bacillati; phylum Actinomycetota; class Actinomycetes; order Kitasatosporales; family Streptomycetaceae; genus Streptomyces; species Streptomyces sp. NPDC051582. The sequence goes on along the minus strand of NZ_JBFAZJ010000062.1, from coordinate 11,710 downwards.
GCGCCGTCGTCGTACGAGACCTCGACGCTCAGCGCGGCCACCTGACCGGGCGCCGCGGCCGCTCCGCCCAACACCAGCGGCACGTTCAGCGTGCCGCCCGCCGGGGCGGTCCCGCTCAGGCTCAGGTCCGGCGAGAGGCGTACGGTCGACAGGGGCAGCCGGACCGGTTCGTCGCCGGACGGGCGGGCCGAGGTGAACGTCCAGACCGCGGCGACCTTCGTACTGGTGGAAGTGTCCTCGGCGGAGCGGCTCGCCTCCATGCTCAGCCGGTACGGTGCGGAGGCGGCCGGAACCTCGGCGCTCAGCCAGTCGTTGGCCTGGCCCTCGGCGATGACCCGGCCGCCGGATTCCAGCCGGGCGTAGCCCTCTGTGGTCACGGACGAGCCCGAATGGCCGGCGCCGTCGTTGAACAGCTGGACCCTGGAGTTGACGTAGTCGCCGCTCCGGTCGGCGGCCTGGTCGTTCCCGGCCTCCAGATCGGGCCCGACCACGCCGGTGTTGAAGACCAGCGTCCGGCGTGCGGCCGGCTTGTAGGCCACCGGCCCCTCGGAGTAGATCATGCGTTCCTCGCCTTGGGCGTTGACCTGCGAGGCGCTCCAGGACCAGCGCACGCCGGTGGTGCTCACGTACTGGGTGGCGCTCAGCGGCACGTCCTGGTCGACCGGGTCCCACACACCGGCGCCGAAGCCTTCCGCGTCGGTCGGGGTCACCCGGATCCGGCCCTTCGCCCCGGTGACCGACGCGCCGAATCCGAGCTTCACTTCGGCCACCTCCGCCCGGGTGACGGTGCGCTTGATGCCGGTGAACCAGCTGCCCGTACGGTGGAAGGCGAGCCGGTAGTCCGTCTTCTCCCCCGCCTCGCCGGGCTTCTTCCACACCCCGTTGTACTGGGAGCGCAGATCGGCGCCGGCCGGGCCCAGTGCGGCGGTGAGGATCTGCGTCTGCCCGTCGGTGAACCAGACGTTGCCCACCCTCGCGGCCCCGTCCTGGTATCCGACGGTGGCGCTGACCAGCCGTGCGGCCGGATCCGGGGCGGTGATGGCGAACGGCTTCGCCGTGCGGAAGTCGAGCGTGATCGTGGCCTTCGCGGTCAGTTTCACCACCGGCTGCACGAAGATGGCCAGCCGGTCGTCCGAACCGTAGACGAAGCTCTCCAGCTGGTAGTCGCCCTTGGGCAGCCGCCGCGTGACGACGCCGGTCGGGTTGTTCGGGAAGTCGAAGCGCTCGCGGGTGTCCGTGCCCGTGCTGGTGACCGTCGCGTAGAAGGACAGCGGGTTGGGCCCGGTGCCGCCCGTGTGCCGCAGGGTGAGGTCGTACGACTCCACCTCGCGCTCGACGACGAGGCCGGTCCGCACCGACTGGCCCTCTCCGGCGGCCAGCACGGTGCCGCCGAACGCCCCGTCGACCGTGCCCGGGCGGGTGTCCGCGGTGACGGTGGTCTGCGCGCTGCCGCCCGCGGGGACGGTGAGCTCGGCGTCCTCGACCGTGAACATCCCGGCCGGAGCCGGGTTGCCCGCCGGATCGGTGCCGGTCGCGCTCAGCCGCAGCGTGACGGGCTCGCTTCCGTAGTTGCGGTAGGTGAGCGTCTTCGCGACCGGCTCGTCATCGGCGTGCGGCCAGGACCGCGTACCGAAGGAGAGGGCTCCGGGTTCGGAGACGACCGCGGCGGTCACCGCCCGTTCCAGGTCGATCCGGCCCGCGCCCTGCTGGAAGGCGTTGAGCGCCGGGTCGGGCTCGGCCGATCCGGTCAGCAGTGCCTTGACCTGGGCGCCGCTCCACGTCGGGTGCTGCTGGAGGAGCAGGGCGGCGGCGCCCGCGGCGTGCGGGGTGGCCATCGAGGTGCCGCTCATGGTGACGTAGCCGTTGCCCGGCGGGATGTCCGGGTTCTGCGTGGTCTGGGCGGCGGTGATGTCGACGCCCGGGGCGGTCACGTCCGGCTTCGACGCCCCGTCGGCCGTCGGGCCGCGGCTGGAGAAGTCGGCGAGCCGGTCCTGCTTGTCCACCGCGCCGACCGCCAGCGCCGCGGGGGCGCTGCCGGGAGAGCGGATCGTACCGGCCTTGTCGCCCTCGTTGCCCGCGCAGGCCACGAAGAGTGCCTTGTCGGAGAGCCTGGCGACGGCTTCCTCCATCGGGTCGACCCCCGGGGAGTCGGGGGCCCCGAGGCTCATGTTGACGATCTGCGCTCCCTGGTCGACCGCCCACTGCATACCGCTGACGATGCTCGATTCGGAGCCGAAGCCGTCGTCGTCCAACACCTTGCCGTCCAGGATCCGCACGCCGGGCGCCACGCCCTTGTAGACGCCGCCCGATCGGGCGCCCGACCCGGCGATGGTGGACGCCACGTGCGTACCGTGCCCGGCGACGTCCCCGGAGTCGGGCGAGGCGCTGAAGTTGTGCTGCGCCGTCTCCAGGCCCTTGAGGTCCGGGTGGGTCTCGTCGACGCCCGTGTCCAGGACCGCCACCTTGATGCCCTTGCCGGTGTAGCCGGCGGCCCACATGGCGGGCGCGCCGATCTGCGGCACGCTCTTGTCGAGGGCCGTGCGCACCCTGCCGTCCAGCCACAGGCGGGCGATGGGCGCCGCGGGAGGGGCGCCTGCCGTACGGGCCGCGGAGGTACGGCCGGTGACCGCCGACCACAGGGCCGCGGTGGCGGCCTTGGGCGCCTGGAAGGCCTCGCCGCCGACGGCGGGCAGCGGGCGGCGCTCGCGCGCGATCCCGGCGAGTGCGTCGGGGGTGGTGGCGAAGGCCCCCAGCGCGGCGCCGTCCCGCCGGTAGCCGACGATCAGGGGCAGGGTGTCGCGGTGCGCGTCGTCGTAGCCGTCCCTGACCAGCTGGGCGACGTCGAACAGCCGCCGGTCGAGGATGCCTTCGCCGATCATGGCGAGGCCGTCCTGCGGGATGACGTACGTGTGCTCCGCCTCGGTCCGCACCGAGAAGACGATCCCCTCCCGGCCTTCGCCGCGCAGGAGTTGGCTGACGCGGCCGTCGCCGCCGACGACGACGCGGTCGCCGGTGATCAGCGTCACGGTCGCCGGTGCCTTCGCGGACGTCCTGGCCGGCGTGGCGGCCGACGGCTCGGCCGATGTCCGCCCCCCGTCCGGTGCGGTGGTGCTCGCGGCCCGCGCCGGCTGGATGCCGGCCGATACCGCCCCCGTGATCAGTGTCCCGACCACTCCGGCGGCCAGTGCCGCCGTTCTCGCCCTCGAAACGATTCCCACCCGTGCTCCCCCAACTTCGCGCGCGTCCCGGTGTGTTCGCCCGTACCACGCTTCCCGGTGGCGTCCGGTTCGCGACGGACACGAGAGGAACGGCGTTCTCCCGCGAAATACAACCGTGGTGGTAGGGAGACGCCCACCCTGGTGGGAGGCGGACGCCCACCCTGGTGGGAGGAGCCCGGCCGGGATCAGCGGGAGGCGCCGATCGCGCGCTGAAATATCACGTGTCGTACCGGGCGCCGGAGGTGCAGACTCGGCCCATGGTGGACATGGGGGCGTTCCGGGACGCGGTCGGCGGCTGGGCCGCGGGCGGTCCCGGCGGACCGGCGGGCGATCTGGCGGTACGACTGGGATTGCGGACGGCGGTACTGCTGGAAGGGCTGAGCGACCTCGCGGCCGTCGAGGCGCTCGCGGCACGGCGGGGCCGCGACCTCGCCGCCGAAGGGGTGGGCGTCGTGTCGATGGGCGGGGCGATGAACGTCGGCCGCTACGCGGGCCTCCTCGGCCCGCCCGGCCTCGGCCTGCGCCTGACGGGGCTGTGCGACGAGAGGGAGCGGCCGTACTACGAGCGCGGTCTGGAGCGGGCCGGGGCGGGGGGCGGGGAGTTCTTCGTGTGCGCCGCGGACTTGGAGGACGAGTTCATCCGCGCGCTCGGCACGGCGGCGGTCGAGGAGATCATCCGGGTCGAGGGCGACGTGCGGGCCTGGCAGACCTTCCTGCGGCAGCCCGCGCAGCACGGCCGGCCCCGGCAACAGCAGTTGCGGCGCTTCCTCGGCACGAAGAAGGGACGCAAGATCCGCTACGGCCGCCTCCTGGTGGAGAACCTCGGCCCCGGACAGGTCCCGGCTCCGCTCGAAAACCTGCTCGTGAGCCTGTGACCGCGGGCTGCCAGGGGAGGGTCCCGGCCGTGGGAGACGGTGGCCGGGGCGACGGCGTAACGGGGGCCGGGATCAGCGGGTGTCGCGCAGGGTGAGGACGTACGCCGCCGTCAGGGCGACGGCGGGGTCTTCGTCACGGGCCAGGTCCGCGAGGGCGCGGGTGGCCGTGGCGCCCGGGATGTCCGCGAGTGCCTGCGTCAGCCGTCGGCGCACGGGCGGGGCGGCCGGGCCGTGAGGGAGGCGGGCCGCGAGCTCGCCCGCGATCCGGTCGGCCAGTGCGGGACGGTTCGCCAGCGCGCTCAGCGCGTCGGCCGCGTCGACGTCGTTCCTCCCCTCGACGATCATGTCGATGAGGGCGGGGACCGCGTCGGCGCCCCCCTGTGCTCCCAGTGCCAGGGCCGCCTGCCCCCGGACCGTGGCGTCCTGGCTCGCGAGGGCGGTGCGCAGGAGGGCGATCGCCGCCTCGCCCGGGATCTCGGCGATCGCCCGGACGGCCCGTTCCCGTACCTCGGGCCCCGCCGAGGCCAGTCCCTGCGCCAGCAGTTCCAGCGCCCCTTCGCCCGATCGGGCCACGGCCCAGCGAAGGGCTCCGGCGACGTTCGGATCCGTCTCGCCGAGTGCCGCCTCGACGAGCGCCTCCACCGGGAGCGGCGACGTGTCGGCCGATGCCAGCGCCGCGCGCTGGCGTTGGCCGGGGCTGTCCGAGCCCAGCGCCTGCAGGAGCGCGACGGTCTGGAGCACCTCCTCCCACCCGGCGGGTTCGGCGGCGCCGATCCGGCGCAGTCGCGCGAGGAGCGCCGTCTCGGCGGTGATGCGTTCCTGCGTGGCCCGAACGAGGTCGTCCACGAGTTCCGAGGGGCGGAAGCCCGGGTCGTCCAGGGCCCGTGCGACATCGCGCAGCGACAGGCCCAGGGAGCGCAGGCTCTCGATGTGGAAGATCCGCCGGATGTCCTCGCCGGAGTACTCCCGGTACCCGGAGCCGGTGCGTCCCGTCGGACTCACCAGGCCGAGCGATTCGTAGTGCCGGAGCATGCGGGCGCTGACCCCGGACCGCCCGGCCACCTCACCGATCAACACCGATTACGCTCCTCCTGGCTGGTCCTGCAGGGCCGCGACGCGCTTGGCCTCCTCGATCGCGTACTCGAATCCGGATTCCGGATCGCGCAACAGCCTCTGCGTGGCCATCGCATGATGACGTACGCGCGGGTCGGGATCCGACGTCGCGGGGCCCAGGGCCGGCACCGCGGCCGCCTCGCCGAGGGCGATCAGCGCCCGGCTCAGGCTCAGCTGCGTCTCGCGCCCGCCGCGGCCCAGCTGCGCCGCCAGCGCTGCGGCCAACCGGGGCTCCTCGCCGTCGGGTACGAGCACGACCGCGGCCCGCCAGGCGCTGCGGGCCACCTCGTCGTCGGCGTCGGACAAGAGGGCCGCCGTGACCGCCGGCCATGCCCGCCCGTCGCCGATCTTGGACAGGGTGTGCAGTGCCTGGCTCCTCGCCTGCGCCCCCTCGGACCGGAGCTCGGCGACGAGCGGCGGCACCGTCGAGGACGGCGCGTGCCGGGTGAGCGCCCACGTCAGCATCTCGCGCACGGAGAAGTCGGGCTCGACCGCGCACCGCTCGACGAGCTGCTCGACGGACCGCGGGTCCGGGGTCGAACCGATCGCCAGCGCCGCGCGCAGCCGTACCGACGGACGGGCGTCGTCCAGCGCGTCGCGAGCGCCCCTCGTCTGCGCGCCCGTGTCCGTTTCCCTGCCCGTGTCCGTTTCCCTGCCCGTGTCCGTTTCCGTGTCCGTGCTCATGCTCGTGTCCTGGTCCGCCGTGGTCATCGGAACCACCTCCTCGGCCCCAGTGAAGACCTTGTCATCGTGTCAAGGTCAAATGTGTCCAAGCCGTCGGGATCACGGCTCCCTACCATTGGTCATGTGCCTGACAGCACCACCGAAGGGAGCAATCAGCGCATGACCAAGCCTGGGAGCGCGGGACGCGACGCGGGACACGACGCGGGGTACGACTACGACGTCGCCGTCTGCGGAGCCAGTCTCGCCGGCAGCGCCGCGGCGATCCTGCTCGCCCGCAGCGGCGTCCGCGTCGCACTGCTGGAACGCCGCTCGGACCCCGACGCCTACAAGGTGCTCTGCACCCACTCGGTCACGGCCAACGCCTACCCGGTGCTGGACGAGCTCGGCCTCGTCCCGGCCCTGGAGAAGGCCGGAGCGGTCCGGAACCACGCCCGCTGGTACACCCGTTGGGGATGGATCGCGCCGAGGGCCTCCGCGGCGGGCCCCGAGCTGCCGTACGCGTACAACGTCCGGCGCAGCGTCCTCGACCCGCTGATCCGGTCGCGTGCGGAGCAGACCCCCGGCGTGGACCTGCTCCTCGGTCACCACGTGACCGGGCTGGTCCGCGGAGCCGGTGGCCGAACCGTGGGGCTCCGCGCGTCGACACCGCAGGGCGAGCGCGAGATCCGGGCCCGTCTGGTGGTCGGCGCCGACGGCAAGGACTCGGCCGTCGCGAAGCTGGCCGGGGTGGCGGAGCGGCAGTACGAGAACACGCGCTTCGGGTATCTCGCGCACTTCCGCAACCTTCCGCTGCACGGCGGGATCGGTCAGACGTGGTTCCTCGAACCCGACATGGCGTACGCGTTCCCGAACGACGACGGGGTCACGGTCCTCGCGGTGCTCCCGGACAAGAAGCGGCTGCCTGCCTTCCGGGAGGACGTGGAGGAGAGCTTCCACGCGTTCGTACGGGCACTGCCCGAGGCGCCCCCCATCGACTCCGCCGAACGCATCACCAAGATCATCGGAACGGTCAACTACCCGCTGCACAGCCGCAAGCCGACCGCTCCGGGCATCGCGCTCATCGGCGATGCCGCCCTGACCGGCGATCCCCTGTGGGGCGTCGGGTGCGGGTGGGCCCTGGAGTCCGCGCAGTGGCTGACGGAGGCGGTCGCCACGGCCGCGGCCGGTCGCGGAGACCTCGACAGGTCGCTCGCGGCGTACGCGCGCAAGCACCGGCGCCGGCTGCGCGGTCACCAGTTCATGGCCGTCGACTTCGCCAAAGCCCGCCCGTTCAACCCCGTGGAGCGGCTGGTGTTCTCGGCGGCGGCGCGCGATGAGTCGGTGGCGCGGCACATGCACCTCTTCGCCCAACGCCTCATAGGTCCGCTGCGGTTCCTGAACCCCGTGATGCTGGCCAAGGCCTCGGCCGTCAACATCAGGCACCGCGGAGCGAGTGCGTCTGCGTCCGCGTCCGCGCCCCCGTACGGTGCGGACGGTCGCTGAGCCGCCGACGGACACCTCGCTCCCGTGGCCGGAGCCCCCGCAGCCGGACGCGGGGGCTCCGGCGCACTACCGGGCCGCGGCGCGGAAGGCCGTGGTCAAGTCGGCCACCGCCCCCGTCAGGTCGCCGGTCAGCAGCAGGTGGTCCGCCTCGGCGAAGGGTTTGGCCGAGGCCTGTGTGAAGCGTCCGCCGATCCGCTGCGCCGCGATGGCCCGGGCCCGGTCCGCCACCGCACGGCCGGCCTCCGATTCGGCCCCGGTCGTGCGCTCGACCGCCGCTGCGGCGATCGCCAGGGCGCGCAGGGCCGGCTCGCCGCCCCGCGCGGGCGCCCCGAGCGTGGTCAGCCCCCAGCCGTACGGGAACTGCGGATCGTACGCCGCGTCTCCCACGTTGATCGGCAGCTGCGCCTGCGACCTCGGCCAGCTGACCGGGAGCCGGCCGGTGAACGCCCGCTTGCCGTACAGCACGTCCGCGACCCCGTCGCCCTCGGTGCCCGGGAGCCAGGAGGCGACCAGCGCGCCCATCCGGTCGAGCCGGTCGCCGACGAGCTGGGGGCGCCCGGAGACCACGAGCACCGCGCACCGCATCGCCGCGCAGACCCGGTCCACGGCCGCCTCGTCGGCCGCGGCGAGTTCGAGGTCGTGGCCGTTGCCCACGTCACCCACGCCCTCCGCGTAGGGGGTCTCGCCGACGACCACCACGCCGACGTCGTACCCGGCCGTCGGCGCGCTCGCGTCCTTGGAGTACGTGATCGATTCCGGCGAGGCGGCGACCTTGCGCATGCCCTCCAGGATCGTGGTGCCCACCGTGTTGCGCCCCGACGAGCCCTGCCAGCTCACCGTCCAGCCGCCCGTCTGGTTGCCCAGGTCGTCCGCGTTGGATCCGGCGACGTACACCTTCTGCGAGGGCTTCAGCGGCAGCAGGCCGCCCTCGTTCTTCAAGAGGACCTGGGACTTGGCCGCCGCCTCGCGCGCCACCGCCCGGTGGTCGGCCGAGCCGACCGCCGGGAGGCCGGAGCGGTCGGCGTACGGCTTCTCGAACAGGCCCAGCCGGAACTTCTGTTCCAGGATCCGCGCCACGGCGTCGTCGATCCGCGCCTGCGGGATCCGGCCCGCGGCCGCCTCGCCGAGCAGCGTGCGGTGGAAGTCCCGGTACGCGCTCGGCACCATGATCATGTCGAGGCCGGCGTTCACCGAGGTCCGGACGTCGCTCGCGTAGTCGCCGGGGATCTGGTCGATGGCCTGCCAGTCACTGACGACGAAGCCCTTGAAGCCCATCCGGTCCTTGAGCACGCCGTTGATCAGTTCCGCGCTGGCGTGCATCTTCACCGGGCCGGCGCCGTCGTCCGTGAAGTCCACCGAGGAATAGGAGGGCATGACCGTCCCCACTCCGCGCTTGACCGCTTCCCGGAACGGCGCCAGGTGCACCGCCTCCAGCTCCTGCCGGGTGACCCGGGTGACGCCCTGGTCGATGGTGTAGGAGCCCGTGGTGGAGGAGCCGTACGCGGTGCCGCCGTCGCCCACGTAGTGCTTGGCCGTGGTCAGCACCTTGTCCGGGCGGTCCAGGTCCCGGCCGTCCGGCGCGCCCTGCATGCCCCGGATCACCGTCTCCATGGCGGTGACCAGCGCAGGGTCCTCGCCGAAGGCCTCGTACGAGCGGCCCCAGCGCTCGTCGCGGGTCACGCACAGGCAGGGGGCGAAGTCCCAGGGGACGCCCGTCGCCCGGACCTCGGCGGCGGTCACCGCGCCGGTCCGCTCGGCCAGCTTCGGGTCTCGGGAGGAGCCCAGGCCGATGTTGTGCGGCATGATCGTGGACCCGACGAGGTTGTTGTGGCCGTGCACGGCGTCCACGCCGTAGACCAGCGGGATCTGGAGGCGGGCCGCCCTGGTGCGCAGCTGGTAGCCGTCCACCATGTCGGCCCACGCCGCGGGGGTGTTGGGGTTGGGGACGGAGCCGCCGCCGGACAGGAGCGAGCCCAGGCCGTACGCCGCGATGTCGCCCGGAGCCCCCAGCGCATTGCGCTCGGCCTGGGTCATCTGACCGGCCTTCTCCGCCGGGGTCATGCGGGCGAGCAGGTCCGCGACCCGTTGTTTCACCGGCAGCTTCGGATCGAGGTAGGGGAGCCCGTGCGCGTCGATCACGACGAGGGGGTCCTCGGCGGGCGGCCGGGCTCCGGTCACGGTCAGCTTCAGCGGTACGGTCTCGGCGGTTTCGCCGTCGCGGTCCCTGGCCGTGGTGACGGTGACGGTGCGGGAGGCGCCGGAGGGGGTCCCGGCGGGGAAGGTGAGCGTGCCGCTCACCGGCTCGTAGTCGGCTCCCGGTGTCGCGGTGCCTCCCTCGGTGGAGTAGCCGACGGTCACCGGCTCGGTGAGCGCTCCGGAGCCGGTCGTGGCCACGGAGACGCGTACGTCGGCCGAGCCGCCTTCCTTCACAGGGTGAACGGTCGTATCGGTGGTGACCCTGGTCTGCACGACCGGGTCGGCCACCCCGTACACCTCCACCCCGTCGAGCATGAACTCGCCCGCACGGCCCACCGGGAAGGTGAAGGCGTAGCCCCACATCTCGGTCAGGCCGAGCACCTGGTCGATGCCGCCGACCGGCTGGTAGTCGGTGCGGTACTCGAAGCGGGAGAACGGGATCTCGACGAGGTGCCAGCCCTCCCAGTCGTCCGTGAAGGAGGTCGTCCACAGCTCGGAGGCCTCGCCGTTGGCCCCGCCGTCCTTGAGCTCGAAGTGGATCCGGGGGCCCGAACCGGGCGGCAGCGGCGCGGTGTTCTGCCCGTACCACCAGAAGCGGATGCCGCCGCGGGCGCTCCAGTCGTGGGCGGGCCGGTCGAAGGCGAAGTCGTGGGTGTAGCCGCCCCAGCCGCTGATGTCGTAGCTGCCGTGCAGGACCTTCGTGCCCTCGGGGGCGTCGGCGCGCTCCCGCAGCTCCAGCCGGGGCTGGTCGTCGGCGTCGGCGCCCCAGGTGAAGAGGCCTTCGGCGGGCGGTCCGGCGAAGGGGATCTCGCCCTCGAAACGGTCGACCGCCGTCGGGGGCGGCGGTTCCCCGGCGGCGGCCGTGGCCTGTGCGAGCGGGAGGAGTGCGGCGAGCACGCCGGCCACGCCCAGCAGGGCGGTTCTGAGCCGACGCCGGGCCGGTGTCACGCGTGCGGTGTTCACAGTGCGCCTCCGAGGTCTACACCACCGGGCAAGACACCGCGTGAGTCAACTGAACCGCCTTGCCGTCGTCAAGACTTCACGACAGGACTGGCCGAATGCCGCCCGGCCCGGAGGAAGTTCGCCTGCTTGCGTTCGGCTCCTGAACCTGCACGCGGACCTCCACAACCGGCGGAGCGGAGGCTCAGGGAGTGGGGTCGGGCCAGGGAACGTCAATGGCCACCGGGGCGGTGTAGTCGATGCCGGGCACGGAGAATCCGTAGAGGCGCCGGACCTCGGCGCCGAACCAGTCGAGGTCGGCCAGGTCGGCGACGGTGGCCGTGGTGGCGGTCTCCCAGCGCTCGGCGACGGCCGCCTGCACCGCGTCCGTGAGTTCCCACGTGTCCAGGCGGACCCGGCCCTCGTCGTCCAGGTCGAGCGGGGCCGCTCCGGTGAGCTGGTCCCACAGGACGGCGAGCTGCCGGATCGGCGGGACGAGGCCGTCGCCGAGGACGCCGCGCAACAGGCCGGTGTACAGGGCGATGCCGGGGATGGCGGTGGAGGACTGGGTGACGGCGGCGCCGTTGACGGAGGTCACGGCCCGTCCGCCCACCGTCTTGCCGAGCCGCTCGTTCAGGGTGCGGGCGGTGGTCTCCAGGTGGGCCTTGGCCGCCCCGATGGTGCCCTGCCGGTAGATCGCCGCCGTGAGCGACGAACCGATGTACGACAGCGCGGCGGTGGCGAACCCCTCGGCGAGCAGGCCCCGCCCGGCGAGGTGGTCGATCCAGCGTTCCCGGTCCGCGCCGCCCATCACGGCGACGGTCTGCTCCACGTCGTCGCCCTCGGCGGGCCCGGTCTCGACCTCGCGGACCTCGGGAACGCCCTGGTCGTCGAAGACCAGGGTCTTGGTGCGGTCCGGCCGGCCGATCGGCTTGAGGACGGAGGCGTACGTGGTCCCGGTCGCGGGGTCGGTGCGCCGGGGCGCGGCCACCGGCGCGCTTGAGTCCGGCGAGCGTGGCCGCGAGGCCGTATCCGGCGGAGGAACCGATGACGAGCGCCACCGGCGGCCCGTCGCCCTCCGGTACGCCGGCGGGGGCGAGGCCGGGGTCGGCCGGGGTATGCGAAAGACGCTCGGCCGGTGATCGGGCCGAGCGTCTTTCGTGCGCGCTGCGTGCTGCGTGCTGCGTGCTGCGTGCTGCGTGC
>NZ_JBFAZJ010000061.1:0-20263 GCF_040681715.1 Streptomyces sp. NPDC051582 | reverse complement strand
GAACGCGGAGACCCCGTCGCGCCCCTCGGCCACGAGCCGCCACAGGTCGTCGGGGGAGTTGACCCCGCCGGGGTACCGGCAGGCCATGCCCACGACCGCGATCGGCTCACCCGATGACCTGCGCTCCGCCTCCGCGAGCCTTTTGCGGGCCTCACGCAAGTCGGTGGTAGCCCGGCGTAGGTACCCGAGAAGCTTCTCCTCGTTGCTCACCGAGCACACCCTCCTATGCCATTCGACGGCGCCGAGGCGAGCTGCGCTTTTCCGTGCGCTCCGGGCAGGAATTACGACCCTGCGCCGAGTCGGCACATACGTTTCACAAACTCGCGACGGACTGAGATCTCTCGAAAATTACTTCGGTGGAGTGTGGTCCGCCCACCCCTGAGCGCGATCCCGGGCCCCCTAGGATCACAGCCGTCCCACCCCTCCCCGTCGCGGAGCGGCCGGAGTTGGCGCAGCACGACCGACCTGACCCCTTGACGCGGGCATCGGCATGCCAGGGGTCGGGTTAGGGGTGGATAGGGGTGGCTGCGGAGCAATTCGCTCCGTTAGCGTTCAGTACGGAAACTCTGACGAGAGTCAGGCCAGGCGAATCGCCCATCCGGAAACACGCTTGCTTTCAGGGATACAGCTATGCCTTACAAAGACCCGGCGTTAGCAGCCCGTTCCGGCGATCCGCTTTCCGTGCAGGATCTCACTCATATCAATTCCGACGAGCGCCTGGGGTACCTATCCCACGGCGCTCATGCTGTCTTCCGCCGCTCCACGCAGGACCCGTTCCCGCCCCCACCGTTCGCGGCGCAACCCCCCACCGACCCCTCCACCCCCCAACGAGTACGTGACACGCGTGTGCGTACCTGATACGCTCTGCGTGCCGCGTACGCCGAGAGGATATGGACGATTGCCATGACGGAACTGAAGCCCAAGGCAGGAACGAAGGAGTGGATCGGCCTCGGAGTGATCGTTCTGGTCACCCTGCTGGTCTCTGTCGATGTATCCGTGCTGGGATTCGCGATCGCGCCGCTGAGCGAGGACATCTCGCCCACGGCCTCGCAGCTGCTGTGGATCATGGACATCTACAGCTTCGTCCTGGCCGGCACCCTGGTCACCGTCGGCTGGCTGGGCGACCGCATCGGCCGCCGCAAGCTGCTGCTGATCGGTGCCGCCCTGTTCGGCGTGGCCTCCGCCTGCGCCGCTTTCTCCACCAGCCCCGAGATGCTCATCGCCTCGCGGGCCCTGCTCGGCCTCGCCGCGTCGACCCTGACGCCGACGTCGCTGGCGCTGATCCGCAACATGTTCCACGACTCCAAGGAGCGCAAGACGGCCATCGCGGCCTGGGGTGGCACGCTCACCTCGGGTGCCGCCATCGGTCCCGTCGTCGGCGGCCTCCTGCTGAACAACTTCTGGTGGGGCTCGGTCTTCCTGATCAACACCCCGGTGATGGTCCTGGTCCTCCTCTCGGCGCCGTTCCTGCTCCCCGAGTACCGTGACCCGAACCGCGGCAAGCTGGACCTGCTGAGCACCGCGCTCTCCCTGGCCGGCGTCATGACGCTGATCTACGGGTTCAAGGAGCTCGTCATCGAGGGCTACAGCCAGGGCGCGGTCATCTGGGCCGTCGTCGGCGCCGTCCTCGTCATCGCCTTCGTGATCCGTCAGAAGACCGCCGCCAACCCGATGATCAACATCTCGCTGTTCCGCAGCGGCGGCTTCAGCGGCGCGGTCATCGTCAACCTGATGGTCGCCTTCGCCCTGATGGGCAGCAGCGTCCTGACCAACCAGTACCTCCAGATGGTGCTCGGGTACTCCCCGCTCACCGCCTCGCTCTGGTCGCTGGCCCCGATGCCGGCCATCGGCATCGCCGTCGCCCTGTCGGCCTCGCTCGGCCGCAAGGTCCGCCCGGCCGTCCTCATCGGTTCCGCCCTGGTCATCATGGCCGCCGGCTTCGGCGTCCTGACCATGGTGGAGGTCGACTCCAGCATCGCGATCGTCCTCGTCGGCGTCGGCCTCCTGGCCGGCGGCATGGTGGCCTCGAAGACGCTGGCCGCCGAGATCGTGGTTACCTCGGCCCCGCCGGAGCAGGCCGGTTCCTCGGTGGCGACCTCCGAGACCTTCACCGAGTTCGGCATCGCCTTCGGCTTCGCCTCGCTCGGCTCCATCGGCTCCGCCGTCTACCGCGACGACATGGCCAAGATCAGCCCCGAGGGCATCTCCGGCTCGGCGCTCGACTCGCTGCGCAACACCATCGGCGGTGCGGCCGACGTGGCCGCCCACCAGTCGCAGCAGGTCGGCGCCCAGGTGATCGACGCCAGCCGGGAGGCCTTCACGCACGGCCTCCAGGTGGCCTCGATCGCCGGCGCGGCCCTGATGCTCCTCACCGCGGTCATCACCACCCTGCTGCTGCGCAAGACCCCGATCGAGGCGGCGCTGCCCGGCGCGGTCGAGGCCGCCCAGTCGCAGGAGCCGCAGCACATCCCGACCACCGCTGGTGCGGCTTCCACCCCCGCCGCCGCACCGCACTCTTCGGTCGCCTATCACTGATCCGCCGACAGGCCCCGAAGAGCCCGAAAGACGTCCGCCCCGGCCACCGAATGGTGGCCGGGGCGGACGTCTTCGGTTTCCCCGGAGCCGGCGAACGCTTCCTGTGCCAAGCTTCGGAGCATGGGGTGGACGTACAAGGTGCACGGCGGTCTCGCGACCGCGCTGGGCAGCACGCTGCTGGTACTGAGCGCACTGACCTGGCTGCCCGGCACCTTGCCGCTGACCGGAACGAGGTGGCCGCTGGCGGCAATCGCCGTGCTCCTCTTCCCCGTCTTCACATCCGCCCTGGCGCGTCTGTTCCTGACGCGCGCGGACCGGCACTCTGTCTGGCTCGCCGTCCGCTGCCTTCCCCGCAAGACCCAGGTGGCACTTGCGGCTTTGGCCGTGTCGGGTGTGGTGATGACGGTCGCCAGTACGGCGGGCGAGGGGAACCTGCAGTCCGCGGAGGTGAAGGAAGGCCGGTTCTTCGCCTTCGACACCACGCCGCAGACGCGCGGCACGGTCGAGGTCTCCCGGAGCCGGTACCAGGCCGTTCTGGAGAGCGATCAGCGCACCCTGCTCGCGATCCCGGGCCTCCTCTTCGTCGCCGCCGCGTACGCAGTCCTGGCGGCCGGAGAACTACGCCGGGCAGACCCCGACGCCACGGGTGTGGCGCCACCGCTTCATCACGGACGCGTGGGCCCGGGAGCTGCCCATGGGCCTGGTGGAGGCGGACGAGACCCCCGACGAGGCCGCCGCCCGTGAGGTCCTTGAAGAGAAGAGACCGGCTGGCGCCCTGGTCCGATGAAGCCGCTGCTCTACGCCGAACCGGCGAACGGCATCACCGACTCCCAGCACCACCTGTTCCGGGCCGACGGCGCCACGCCGCCCGGCGCGGGACTGCGCCCCGTGTGTGCGATGCGGTGCGGTCCGCCGGCTTCGGCGGTGGCCCGGTCAGGACAGGGGGTTTTCGCCCGTGTTCTTGCGGATCAGGACCTCGATGCCGTCGAGGACGCGTTCCAGGCCGAACGTGAAGTCGTCGTCCGTCTCCTGGAAGGTGCCGGCTTCGATCAGTTCGCGGACCGCGGGGAAGGTCTCCGCGTCGACGAACTTGTCCATGGCCCGGCCGTAGTTGGCCATGAGCTCTTCCTCGCTCTGGTCCTGGCTGGTCAGCGGCATGGACACCTGCGCGTTGTTGCGTACGTAGCCGACCATCAGAAGCATCACCGAGAGCTTCTCGTTCGGCGAGAGCCCGGTGCGGCCGAGGGTGCGCAGCCCGCATTCGAGCCAGCTCATCTGGCCCGGCTCCAGCGGCGGCCCGCTGACCGGGACCTGGAGCATCCACGGGTGGCGCCGGAAGATCTCCAGGAACGCGCGGGCCCACAGCTCCAGGCCGCCGCGCCAGTCCTTGTCGCTGCCTTCGAGCAGCGGCGGCTTGCCGTACGCCATGTCGACCATGAGCGAGTGGAGTTCGTCCTTGCTCGACACGTGCCGGTACAGGGACATCGTCGCGAAGTCGAGCCGCTCGGCCACCCGGGCCATCGACAGGGAGCCCAGCCCGAACTGGTCCGCGTACTCGATCGCCGCCGTGACGATGCGTGCCGCGCTCAGGCCCGCGCGCGCTCCGCGCTGTTCCTTGCTGCGCAGCTCCCACAGCACGTCGATGCTGCCCGGCAGGCCGCTGCCCTCGCTACTGGTCATGGAGCGTCCCGCCTTCATTCGTCCTCTTCGAGAGATCCGGATGGATGCCATGCGTATCACGCACGCATCCAGTGACATGGTATGCGTCACCAGGCCGTTTTCCCGCACCCCGGCCGGAATGCGGGACCGGGATACGGGAAAGGCTCCCGCCGGATTCGGCGGGAGCCGGCGCCCGGCCCGGGCCGGTCAGCCCAGGTGCGCGGAGATCTCCCCCAGGACGGCGCCCGCCTGGGAGTTGAGGTAGAAGTGGCCGCCGGGGTAGGTGCGCAGTGCGTACGGGCCGGTGGTGTGCCGCTCCCAGGCCCGGGCCTCCTCGGCCGTCACGTGCGGGTCGCTGTCGCCGGTCAGGACGAAGAGCGGGCAGGTCAGCGGCGGGCCGGGCTGGTACCGGTAGGTCTCCGCGGCCCGGTAGTCGGCGCGGATCGCCGGCAGGATCATGCGGACGATCTCAGGATCCCCGAGCACCGCGCTGTCGGTGCCCGCGAGCCGGGTAACGTCCGCGAGCAGCCCCTCGTCGTCGCGCAGGTGCACCCGCTCGTCGCGGACGGTGGACGGGGCGCGCCGGCCCGAGGCGAACAGTCCGTGCAGGACGGTGCCCCCGGCCTCCAGGCGCCGGGCGACCTCGAAGGCGAGGGTCGCGCCCATGCTGTGCCCGAAGAAGGTGACGGGCCGGTCGCACCACGGCCGCACCTCGGCGGCGAGGGCGTCCGCGAGCTCCCCGATGGAGTCGAGGCAGGGCTCGTGGCGGCGGTCCTGGCGGCCCGGGTACTGGATCGCCAGGACGTCCGCGCCCGGGGTCAGCGCCCGGGAGACCGGGAAGTAGAAGGAGGCGGAGCCGCCCGCGTGCGGGAAGCAGATCAGCCGGTGCCCGGCGTCCTGGCCGCCGGGGTGGAAGCGGCGCACCCAGGCGCCGGTCTCCACGGGGACGGGGACGGGGACGGAGACGGTCTGTGTGGTCATGCGGTGTACTCCTTCGTCCGTGACCCGATCTCCGCGCGGCCGCGGATCAGCTCCGCGGTGACGGGGTCGAGTTCGCGGGGTCCTGCGTCGAACTTGCACCGGACATGGAAGAGGTCGTTCATGAGGTCGGCCGAGCCGATCTTCCGCGAGGGCCCGCGCTCGGCGATCCCGGCGATCGGCAGCTTCCCGGTGTCGGCCCAGGCCAGCCGGCCGCCCGCGTCGATGTAGCTGCGCGCCCGGCCCGCGTTGTCGGGGTGCACGCAGTACGGGACGTCGAGGTAGCCGTGGCGGAAGGCCTTCAGCAGGGCCCGCCCGAGGTCGTCGTCGAGGTTGAGGACGGCCTCGACCAAGGCCCGCGCCTCCTGGTAGGTCGGGGTGTCGGCGAAGGTATCGTCGCGGCCGCGGCCGGTGCGCAGCGCCGTGTCGCTGGCGTATTCGAGGGCCTGGACGTTCTCGGCGATGGTGGGGATGCGGCGGGCCTCGGCGGCCGTCTTGACGATGAGGCGTTCCGCGCCCGTGGTGACGGCGAGCCGGGCCGCGCTGGCGAGCAGCCCGTACGCGCCGTGGTCGGTCTCGGGGTAGACGCCCATGTAGGCGTAGATGACGACGTGCCAGTTGGCGACCGGCAGCATTTCGGCACTGAGCCGGCGCAGGGCGGTGACGGCCTCGCGGTCCTGGACGGGGTCGGTCTGCTGGGCGTAGCTCATGGAGATGGAGCGCAGCCCGCGCTGGGCGAAGAACATCGCTTCGAGGAAGCTGATGGCGACGAGCTGGCTGGGCGGGCACAGCTGGCCCATCATGCAGCCGCCGAAGGTCTCCAGGTGGGGTTCGATGCCGACGTCCTGCATGCGCACGTACAGGTCGCAGCACTCCTCCCAGTTGCGGACGGCGTCGGCGAGCGGGGTGCGCCCGTAGGGCAGGCAGTACGAGACCGGCCCGCCCTCGGTGGCGTTGAGGTTCAGCCGCATCATCGCCCGGAAGATGTCGATGGGCGTGGCGGAGCCGTGCCGGACCTGGACGGGGAAGCCCTGGTCGCGTACCCCGTCGAGGACGGCGGCGGTGGTCTGCGCCGGGTGGCTGACGACCGGGTAGCCGTTGAGGTCGATGCCGTCGCGCAGGGCGGTCTCGACGGCGTCCAGGTTCCCGACGCGGGTGTAGCTGTCGAGGGTGAGGGTGCCGACCGTGGCGGCGCGGGCGGCCTTGGTGGCGGCGAGCCCGGCGCGCATCCGGCCGGGGTCCCCGAAGCCCATGCGGGGCTGGACGACGAGGCGGCCGTTGCCGCCCTCCCTGCGGACGAACTCCCCGAAGTCGACGGGGGCCGGGCCGGCGGGCAGTCCCTCGCGGACGGCGGCGGGTTCGCTCATGCGGAGACCCGGGCGTGGTCCGCGGCCTCCACGGCCGGCCGCCGGGGCTCCGACGGAAGGGTGGCGAGGAAGGCGTGGAACGCGGCGATCGGGTCCTGGCCGTCCTCGAACACGGCGTCGAAGCCGGCGGCCATCAGCTCGTGGGTACGGCTGGCGCCCTCGCCGCCGTCGGTGCCCAGCTTGCCGCCGATGACGATGGGCGTCGCGGCCAGCGCAGCCGCGTCGCGGAGCCGGCCGATGACCCGCATCCCGTCCTGGTAACCGTGGCCGTTGACACTGCTGATGACGATCATCTCGGGGTTGCGGTCGCGGCATTCGGAGACGAGCAGTTCGTCGGGGACGCACGGGCCGAGATTGACCACGTCGTACCCGCACTCCTCGATGAGCAGCTGGAGGAAGACGAGGTTCCAGGTGTGGGAGTCGGAGGCCAGGGTGGTGACGATCACGGTCCCCTTCGACCGCTCGACGAGGGACTCCGGGCCTCTGGCGGACAGGTCATGCATCATCGCCCTCCACACTCCGGTAGGTGCGTACGTGTTCGATGCGCGAGACGGAGACGACCTTGCCGCCGGAGACGGCGACCTCGGTCGGGGCCGGGCGGCCGAGGAACATCAGGAGGCTCGACGTGGGCCCGTACGCCCCGGCATTGGGGATGCGCACGAGGTCGCCGTCCTCCAGCGGGGGCAGGTCGATGCCGCGGCCCAGGACGTCGCCGGGGGTGCACAGCGGGCCGACCAGGCTCGCCTTCTCGGTCTCCTCCCCCGCCTCGACCTGCACGGACACCGGCAGCAGCCGGCCGAGGCCGGACATGCCTCCGAAGGTGTTGATGCCGGCGTCGAGGATGACGAACTTCTTGCCCCGGCTGATCTTCACGTTGCTGACGCGGGCCACGAGGGTGCCGCTGTCGCCGGACAGGTAGCGGCCGGACTCGACGGCGAGGTGCGGCGCTCCCTCGCGCCACTGCGGGAAGTGCAGGTCGAGCGAGGCCTCCAGCTCGGTGCGCAGCTTGGGGTAGCGGGCCCGCTCGCCGTGCTGCGCGTACGGGACGGAGAAGCCGCCGCCGATGTCGAGCAGGCGCAGCGGGACGCCGAGGTCCTCCTGGATCGCGGCGGCCGCCTTGATGGTGTGGGTGAGTTCGCCGATGAGGGCTTCCTCGTCGGCGGCGTTGCTCTGGGAGAAGAGGTGGAGTCCGGCGATGCGGGTGCCGGGCACCGAGCGCAGCTGTTCGGCGAGGCCGGCGACGGTCTCGCTGTCGATGCCGAACTGGGTGGGGGCGCCGGTCATGCGGATGCTGGTGGTGGCGCTGGCCGTGGCGCTGTTGATGCGCAGCAGGCAGTCGGCGACCGTGTCGTGTTCGAGGGCGGCGCCGCCGATGTGCTCCAGGTCGCTCAGGGACTCGGCGGAGAAGGTGCGCACGCCCGCCCGGATGGCGTCGAACAGTTCCTCGGGGGTCTTGCCGGGCCCGGTGTAGAGGATGTCGGAGCCGGGGTAGCCGGCTTCGAGGGCGGCGGCGAGCTCACCGGTGGAGCTGATCTCGGCCTTGCAGGCGGGGCCTTCGCCGTCGCGCAGCGCCCGTACGAGGTCGACGTGCGGGTTGGCCTTGAAGGCGTAGAACACCTCGAATCCCTCGGGCAGCCAGCCGAAGAGGTCCCGGCGGGCGGCTCGGGCGCGGTCGAGGTCGTAGACGTAGAGGGGCGTGCCGTACTGGCGGGCGAGCTCGGTCGGCTCCATGGACGGGAAACTCACTTTCCACTTCCTTCGAGCAGCAGGGCCAGCTCTTTGCGGGAGTTCTTGCCGTGCTGGGTGAGCGGGAACTCGCTCAGCACGCGGACGATCGCCGGGACCTTGGCGGGCTCCAGGCGCTGGGCCACGCCCTTCAGCACCTCGGCGGGGGTCAGGTCGGCCTCGACGAAGAGGGCGAGGTCGTGCTTCTCACCGGGTGCCAGGGCCGCGGCGGCGCGCACTCCGGGGATGTCCATGGCGGCGCCCTCGATCTCCAGGGTGCTCATCCGCAGGCCCTTGCGCTTGAACATGTCGTCGCGGCGGCCCTCGAAGTAGAGGTAGCCGTCGGCGTCCAGGTGGCCGTAGTCCCCGGTGTGCAGGCTGCGCTGCCCGCTGGCGGGGTCGGTGCGGAAGGTGTCGGCGGTGATCTCGGGGCTGTTCCAGTAGCCGGGCATGACGTGCGGGCCGACGGCGACGATCTCGCCGACCTCGCCGGCGGGCAGCTCGCTGCCGTCCGCGTCGACGATCAGCACGCGGGTGCCGGGGAGCGGGAGGCCGACCGCGCCGGGGCGGGTCCGGTCCTCCTCGGGCGGCATGACGGTGATGCGCTTGGCCTCGGTCTGGCCGTACTGGCGCACCACGCGGGCTCCGGGGAAGTGCTCGCGCAGCGCGTCGATGGTGGCGGACGGCAGGGCGGCTCCGGTGTTGGTGAACATCCGGACCGGGGCCTGCGGCTCGGTGTCCCGCTTCGCCAGGCTGACGATCATGGTGGCGAAGGAGGGGACGATCGGGACCACGGTCGCGCCGGTCTCGCGCATGCGGCGCACCAGTGTGAGGTCGGAGTCCTGGTCGGCGAGGACGATCTCGCAGCGGGCGATGCAGGTCATGACGACCTTGTAGAGGCCGTAGTCCCAGGACATCGGGAAGCGGCAGAAGACGATGTCGTCCGACCGGTACCCGAGCGCCTCGACCAGGCCCCGGGAGGCGAACGCGACCTGGGCGTGCGGGCAGACGACGCCCTTGGGGGCGGCGGTGCTGCCGGAGGTGTAGATGAGGGTCGCCACGTCGTCGGGGCGCACCTCGGAGGCGATGCGGGCGCCTTGCGCGCGCAGTTCCTCCACCTCGGACCAGACGTCGGCGAGCAGGTGCACCGCGCCGACGGCCTCGCCCAGGCCCGCCGCGGTCGCGGCGTCGCCGATGGCCAGCTTGGGCCCGGCGTTCTCGCTGACCTGCCGCAGGTGGTACGGCTTCATGGTCGGGTTGAGCGGTACGAACACCGCTCCGGCGCGGGAGGCTCCGTAGAACATGGCGGCCAGCTCGCGGCTGGTCGGCAGCTGGAGCACGACCGGGTCGCCGACGCCGATGCCGCGGCCGTGCAGCCAGGCCGCGAAGGCCTGGCCGTACTCGTCGAGCTGCCGGTAGGTCCAGGCACCCGCGGCGTCGCGGATGGCGGGGGCGTCCGGCGCCGCCGCGGCAGCGGCGTCCAGCAGCCCGTGGACGGTTTCCTTTTGGGACGGTCCGTGTCCGGGAGCAATTCCCGCTGCTGCGGATTCTTCGCGTATCGAATACGAGAGGCTGGCCAACGCCCCACTCCTGCCTTGAGTTGTGGCTCGGGTCGTCCCCCCGTGAACCGGCTGGAAAAGACCCGAGGGAGACAGGACATCCTTCTTTTCAGATGTCGCTTGAATTCAGACTGAGTTCGCTTGGAACGACCGGGCAATGTGGTCGGTAACGACCTTCCGTACGTCGTCGGCGTGTTCGTTCAGGAAGAAGTGGCCCCCGGTGAAGACGGTGAGGCTGAACGGTCCGGCGGTGTGTTCGCGCCAGGCCGCGGCCTGTTCGGCGTCCACGTGCGGGTCCTCGGTGCCGGTCAGCACGGCGATCGGCGTGCCGAGCGGCGGGCCGGGGCGCCAGCGGTAGCTCTCGGCGGCCTTGTAGTCGCTGCGGATGGTGGGAAGGATCATGCGGACGAGCTCCGGATCCTCCAGGACGGCCGCGTCGGTGCCCTGCAGGCGCAGGATGCCGGCGACGAGCTCCTCCTCGGTCTCGGCGGCCTGCGCGGCCCGGGCCGGGCCCGGTCCGCCGCGGGTCCGGGACGGGGCGCGCATCCCGGAGACGACGAGCCCGGCCGCCGGCCGGCCCCGCTCCTCCAGGCGGCGGGCGGTCTCGAAGGCGACCATGGCGCCCATGCTGTGCCCGAAGAGGGTCACGGGCCGGTCCGACCAGGCCAGGACCTCCTCGGCGGCGTGGTCGGCGAGCACCTCGACGGACTCGACGCAGGGCTCCGTACGCCGGTCCTGGCGCCCGGGGTACTGCACGGCGAGCACGTCCACCGCTGGGGCGAGCGCCTGCGCCATCGGGAACCAGTACGTGGCGGCGCCGCCCGCGTGCGGGAAGCAGACGAGGCGGTGGGGGGCGTCCGGCGAGGGCTGGAACCGCCGGATCCATGCGCTGGTGCCCTGCAGCGTTTCCGTCATGACTCCTCGACTTCCCTTCCCGGTGACCGGGCGTCTTCCCGAGACCGGGCGGTATCCCGAGGCCTCACCCCATCGAAACGGCGCGCGGGCTCCGGCCGCCATTGCCACCGCCCCCTGTGACCACCCTTCACCACCCCTAATTTCGCCGGGCCCCCGCCTTTCCCATCAGGGGCGCCGCGGCTTAGGGGTTTTCAGCAGGGGTGAAGGACAGCAGCCTGAATGGGGTGAACTCCGGTTGGGGGTCCCCCCGGACGGGGGCACCTCCCGGCGATAGCCGGGGGAGAGTCCGGCAAGGAATGCGCAGGCGCTTTCCACGAACGGTGACGCACCGGTACGTGCGCCCTCCCACCGCCACCCGCTGAGCCCGAGCCCGAGCCCGAGCCCGACCACGACCCACGCGATCGATCCAGGCCGTGACCGCACACCAGGTGCGGGGCGGATGAGAGAGGGACCCATGACGGAACTCACCACTGCGCGGTCGGAGACGACGGTCCGCGCGTTTCCGCTGCCGCGCACCGGCTGTCCGATGCAGCCGGCTCCGGACTACGCCGTGCTGCGCGAGACGGAGCCCGTCTCCCGCGTGAAGCTGACGTTCAACGGTCGCGAGGCCTGGCTGCTGACCCGGTACGAGGACATGCAGCAGATGCTGCGCGACCCCCGTTTCGAGTCGGACATCGCCGACCCCGGCTACCCGCTCCAGTTCGGCTTCCCCCTGGAGCTGCTGGAGCAGGGCATCGTCCAGCGGACCCTCTTCCACATGGACCCGCCCGTCCACACGCAGCACCGCATGATGCTGATGCCGGAGATGACCGCCAAGAAGGTCGAGGCCATGCGGCCCCGCACCCAGGAGATCGTCGACGAGCTCATCGACGCGATGCTCGCCCAGGGCGGCCCGGTGGACATCATCTCCGCGCTGACGATGCCGCTGCCGTCCGTCGCGATGACCGAGCTGCTCGACGTGCCGCGCGACCAGACGGACCTCTTCTACCGCTGGATCACCTCGCTGGTGACCCAGGGCACCCCGGAGGAGCACGCCGCCGCCAACACCGAGGTCGAGATCCTGCTGCACCGGCTGATCGCCGAGCGCACGGAGAAGCCCGCAGACGACCTGATCAGCAGCCTGATCCTGCGCAACCGGGACCGCGGCGGCGACCTCGGCCCCACCGACATCAGCGCGCTCGTCCGCACGATGATCGCGGGCGGCCACGAGAGCACGATGAACGGCATGACCATGGCCGTCCTGGTGCTGCTCAGCCACCCCGAGCAGGCGGCGGTCCTGCGCGAGAAGCCGGAGCTCGCCGGCCAGGCGGTCGACGAGCTGATGCGCTTCTCCAGCGTCGCCGACCACGGCACGGTCCGCGTCGCGAAGGAGGACGCGGAGATCGGCGGCCGGCTGATCCGCAAGGGCGAGGGCGTCATCTGCTCGCTGACCGCGGCCAACCACGACCCGAGCGTGTTCGCGGACCCGAACACCCTCGACTTCCACCGCAAGGAGGCCGCGCAGAACATCGCGTTCGGCTACGGCCACCACCGCTGCGCCGGCCAGGTCCTGGTCCGGATGCAGATGGAGGTCGTCTTCACGACGCTGCTGCGCCGGATTCCGGGGCTGCGTCTGGCCAAGCCGGTCGAGGAGCTCCCCTTCAAGGAGAAGGCCCTCATCGACGGCCTGCACGAGCTGCCGGTCACCTGGTAACGGAGAGGACGAAGATGCTGCAGGTCATTATCGACAAGGACGTCTGCGTCGCCTGTGGGGCCTGTGTGCTCTCGGGTCCGGACGTCTTCGACCAGAACGAGGACGGCCAGGCCATCCTCGTCGTCGACGAGCCGGGCGAGTCGCTGCGCGACCAGATCCTGGAGTCCATCGAAGCCTGCCCGGTGCAGGCCCTGAGCCTCGTCGAGCACGCGGTGGCCACCGCCGAGTGACCCCGCCCGTCCGCCCGGAGACACCCCCCGTCTCCGGGCGGACGACGACTTGTTGACGCTCCGTCACGTCGGAGTCCTTAGGTCCTTACGAACGCCTTTACGTCCTTTCGTCCTCTGCGGACAACGAGTGTGTGGAGTTGCTAGATGACTGAGCCCGGAAACTTTGTCTCCGGCACCGACGGTGTGCCGACCGGTCACACCGCGGCGGACGCGGCGACGGAGTCCGCGCTCGTGCGGGACCTCCAGGCGCTTCCGACGACCGAACAGACCCACGTCCTGCTCGACCTCGTACACGATCACGCGCTCGCCGTGCTGCGGGCGAAGTACGCCGACGCACCCGAGGCGTTCGCGGGGGCCGCGCTGCCCGTGTCGCTCGACGCGGACCGCTCCTTCAAGGACCTGGGCCTGGACTCCGTCGCGCTGCTGGAGCTCCAGGTGCGGCTGAACGCGGCCACCGGCCTGGCGCTGCCGCCGACCGTCGCCTTCGACCACCCCTCGCCGGCCGAACTCGCCGCGCACCTGCGCACCGAGGTCCTGGGCCTGGCCGACCGCCCCGAGGCGCCGGTGCGCGCGGTGGCCGTCTCGGACGAGCCCATCGCCATCGTCGGCATCGGCTGCCGATACCCCGGCGGGGTCGCCTCCCCCGAGGACCTGTGGCGGCTGGTCAGCAACGGAGAGCACGTACGGGACGAGTTCCCCGCCGACCGCGGCTGGGACCTGGAGGCGCTGTTCTCCGACGACGCGACGACGCCCGGCACCACGTACGTGCGCCACGGCGGCTTCCTGCCGGACGCCGCCGAGTTCGACGCGGACTTCTTCGGGATCAGCCCGCGCGAGGCCCTCGCGATGGACCCGCAGCAGCGGCTGGTCCTGGAGACCGTGTGGGAGGCCGTCGAACGGGCCGGCATCGACCCCGCGACCCTGCGCGGCACCGAGGCGGGCGTGTTCATCGCCGCCGAGCCCCAGGAATACGCGATGCGGCTGCACGAGGCCCCGGACGGCCTCGACGGCTACCTGCTGAGCGGCAACGCCCCCAGCGTCATCTCCGGCCGCGTCTCGTACGTGCTCGGCCTCGCGGGTCCGGCCCTCACCGTCGACACCGCCTGCTCCGGCTCCCTCGTCGGCATGCACCTGGCGGTCCAGTCGCTCCAGCGCGGCGAGTGCACGCTCGCGCTGGCCGGCGGTGTGGCCGTCATGGGCAGCCCGGGCACCTTCACCGCCTTCAGCCGCCAGCGCGGCCTCGCCCCCGACGGCACCGTCAAGGCCTTCGCGGCCGCCGCCGACGGCACCGCCTTCGCCGAGGGCGTCGGCGTGTTCGTCCTGGAGCGGCTCTCGGACGCGCAGCGCAGCGGCCACCCGGTCGTCGGCGTCATCCGCGGATCCGCCCTCAACCAGGACGGCGCCTCCAACGGCCTGACCGCGCCCAGCGGCCGGGCCCAGCAGCAGGTCATCCGCCAGGCCCTCGCCAACGCCGGCCTGACCTCGCAGCAGGTCGACGCGGTCGAGGCGCACGGCACCGGCACCACCCTCGGCGACCCGATCGAGGCGCAGGCCCTGATCGCCACGTACGGCAAGGGCCGCCCCGAGGACAACCCGGTCTGGCTCGGCTCCGCCAAGTCGAACATCGGGCACACCCAGGCGGCGGCCGGCTCGGCCGGCGTCATCAAGATGCTGATGGCGATGCGCCACGACGAGCTGCCCCGCACGCTGCACGTGGACGAGCCCACCCCCAACGTCGACTGGTCGGCGGGCGAGGTCCGCCTGCTGACCGAGTCCCGCGCCTGGCCGAAGGGCGAGGAGCCCCGCCGCGCGGGCGTCTCCTCCTTCGGCGTCAGCGGCACCAACGCGCACGTCATCATCGAGGAGCCGCCGGCCGCCGAGGCCGCCGCAGCCCCGGGGGTCGCCCCGCAGGCCGCCCCCGTGCTGCTGCCGGTCTCCGCCACCGGCGAGACCGCGCTGCGCGCCCAGGCCGCCCGCCTGCTGGCCCGCGCCGAGCAGGAGGACGCCCCGGCCACCGCCGACCTCGGCTACTCCCTCGCCACCACCCGCGCCCGCCTCGCGCACCGCGCCGTGGTGGCCGCCGAGGACGCGGACGCCCTGCGGGCGGGGCTGCGCGCCCTGGCCGAGGGCCAGGAGTCCCCGTACGTCTTCCCGGGCACCGCCGACGGCGGGCGCCTCGCCTTCCTCTTCACCGGCCAGGGCAGCCAGCGCGCCGCCATGGGCCGCGGGCTGTACGGCACCCAGCCGGTGTTCGCCGCCGCCCTGGACGAGGCGATCGGCCACCTCGACCTCCAGCTGGACCGGCCGCTGCACGAGATCCTGTTCGCCGCCGAGGACAGCGCCGACGGCGCCCTGCTCGACGAGACGGTGTACGCGCAGGCGACCCTGTTCGCCGTCGAGGTCGCCCTGTTCCGACTGCTGGAGTCCTG
Organism: Streptomyces sp. NPDC051582; assembly: GCF_040681715.1. NCBI lineage: Bacteria > Bacillati > Actinomycetota > Actinomycetes > Kitasatosporales > Streptomycetaceae > Streptomyces > Streptomyces sp. NPDC051582. Next base: position 5,173 of record NZ_JBFAZJ010000061.1, on the reverse strand, counting down.
GGGCGTGCGCCCCGACTACGTGGCGGGCCACTCGATCGGCGAGCTCGCCGCCGCGCACGTCGCGGGCGTGCTCTCGCTGGACGACGCGGCGACCCTGGTGGCCGCGCGCGGCCGACTGATGCAGGAGCTGCCCAAGGGCGGCGCCATGGTGGCCGTGGCGGCCTCCGAGGAGACCGTCGCCCCGCTGGTCGCGGCCCTCGCCGACCGGGTGGCGATCGCCGCCGTCAACGGCCCGGCGTCCGTGGTCGTATCGGGCGAGGCCGGGGCCGTCGCCGAGGTCGCCGCCCGCCTGGAGGCCGACGGGCACCGCACCAAGCGGCTGCGGGTGAGCCACGCCTTCCACTCGCCGCTCATGGAGCCGATGCTCGCGGAGTTCCGCCGCATCGCCGAGATCCTGGACTACAGCGCCCCGCGCATCCCCCTGGTGTCGACGCTGACCGGGCGCGCCGCGACCGCCGCCGAACTGTGCTCGCCGCAGTACTGGGTCCGCCACGTCCGCGAGGCCGTCCGCTTCGCCGACGGGGTGCGGGCGCTCGCCGAGCTCGGCGCCACCACGTTCCTGGAGATCGGCCCCGACCCGGTCCTGTCGGGCCTGGGCCGCGACTGCCTCGAAGGCCTCGGACTCCCCAGCGGCCCGCCGGTGTTCGTCTCCGCGCTGCGCCGCGGCCACGAGGACCCGCGGCAGCTGTCGGCCGCGCTGGCCACCGCCCACGCCCGCGGGGCGCGGGTGGACTGGGAGGCGTACTACGCGGGCAGCGGCGCGCGCCGCGTCGAGCTGCCGACGTACGCCTTCCAGCGCGAGCGCTTCTGGCTGGCCGCCCCGGTCTCGCGCGGCGACGCCGCCGGGCTCGGTCAGGTCGCCGCCGACCACCCGCTGCTGGGCGCGGTCGTCTCCCTCGCCGATACGGGCGCCTCGGTGCTGACGGGCCGGGTCTCGCCGCGCTCGCAAGCGTGGCTGGCCGACCACGTCATCGCGGGCAGCACGCTGCTCCCGGGCACCGCCTTCGTCGAACTCGCGCTGCGCGCGGGCGAGGAGACCGGCTGCGAGCGGCTCGACGAGCTGATCATGGAGGCTCCGCTGCTGCTGCCCGCGACGGGCGCGGTGGCCCTGCAGATCGTCGCCGAGGCCGCCGACGCCGACGGCCGCCGCCCGATCGCCTTCTACTCCCGTGACGAGGACGCCCCGGCCGACGCGCCGTGGACCCGCAACGCCTCGGGCGTGCTGAGCCCCGCCACCTCCGCCGCCTCCGCCTCCGGCGCCGCGTCCTTCGACGCCTCCGTGTGGCCGCCGCGCGGCGCCCGCGCCGTGGACACCACGCGCCTGTACGAGGACATGGCCGCCCAGGGGTACGGCTACGGCCCCGCGTTCCACGGTCTGAAGGCCGTCTGGCGGGGCGCCGAGGGCGTGGCCTACGCCGAGGTCGAGCTGCCGGGTCACGTCAGGGAGCAGGCCTCCGCGTTCGGGCTGCACCCGGCGCTGCTCGACGCCGTCCTCCAGGCCACCGACTTCGCCTCCCCCGAGCCCGTCGCCGACGGGCCGCGGCTGCCGTTCGCCTGGTCGGGGGTCTCCCTCGCCGCGGCCGGGGCCCCCGCGCTGCGGGTACGGATCACCGCGACCGGCGCCGATTCCGTCGCGCTCGACCTGGCGGGGGCCGACGGCCTGCCCGTCGCCTCCGTCGAGTCGTTCACGGTCCGCCCGGTCACCGCCGAGCAGCTGCGCCCCCGCGCGCACGACGCGCTGTTCCACCTGCGCTGGACCTCGCGGCCGCTGCCCGCGCCGCTGTCGGCGGACGCGCAGGACGCACAGGACGCGCCGGCCGCCGTCGCCCACCATGCCCTGCGGGGCACCGGGGGCGAGGTCCCCGCGCAGGTGCGCGCCGTGGCCGAGGACGTCCTGACCGTGCTCCAGCAGTGGCTCGAAGACGAGGACCCGGCCGCCGGCCGCCTCGTCGTCCTCACCCGCGGGGCGGTCTCCGTCACCCCCGGCGAGGAAGTCGACCTGGCCCAGGCGCCCGTGTGGGGCCTGGTGCGCTCCGCGCAGGCCGAGCACCCGGGCCGGTTCGTACTGCTCGACTCCGACGGCTCGCTGGAGCCCGACGAGCTGCTGCGCATCGCCGCGGCCCTCGACGAGCCCGAAGCCGCCGTCCGCGGCGGCGAGCTGTACGTCTCCCGGCTGGCCACCCTCCCCGCCGCCGCACCGCAGCCCGCGCCGTGGGGCCCGCAGGGCACCGTACTGATCACCGGTGGCACCGGCGGGGTCGGCGCCGCCGTCGCCCGCCACCTGGTCACCGAGCACGGCGTACGCCACCTGCTGCTGACCGGCCGCCGCGGCGGGGACGCCCCGGGCGTACGGGAGACCGCGGAGGAACTGACCGGGCTCGGCGCCCGGGTGACCGTCGCCGCCTGCGACGCGTCCGACCGGGACGCGGTGACCGCACTGCTCGCCGCGATCCCCGCCGACCGGCCGCTGACCGCCGTGATCCACGCGGCCGGCGTCATCGACGACGGCCTGATCGGCTCGCTCGACGCCGGACGGCTGGACACCGTACTGCGGCCGAAGGCCGACGGCGCGTGGAACCTGCACGAGCTGACGCGGGACCTGGACCTGTCCGCCTTCGTCCTCTTCTCCTCCACCGCCACCCTGCTCGACGGGGCCGGCCAGGCCAACTACGCGGCCGCGAACGGCTTCCTGGACGCGCTGGCCACCACCCGCCGCGCCGCCGGACTCCCCGCCACCTCCCTCGCCTGGGGCCTGTGGACCGGTGTCGGCGGCATGGGCGGGCAGCTCGACGAGGCCGCCCTGCGCCGCATCGAGCGGCTCGGCCTCCAGGTGCTCTCCCCCGCCGAGAACCTGGCGCTGCTCGACGGCGCGCTCACCGCCACCGGCGGCGAAAGCGCCGTCGTACCCGTCCGGTTCAACCTGCGCACCCTCCAGGCGCGAGCCGCCGAGATCCCGTCCGTGCTGCGCGGACTGGTCCGCCCGGCCCGCCGCGGCGCGGGCACCGGCGCCGGCCCCGTCGAACAGTCCCTGGCCCGCCGGCTCTCGGGCCTGTCCCGCGCCGAGCGCGGCGAGGCCCTGCTGGACCTCGTCCGTACGCAGGTCGCGGCCGTCCTCGGCCACGAGGGCGGGGACCGGATCAACCCGACGCGCGCCTTCAACGAGATGGGCTTCGACTCGCTCGCCGCCGTCGAGCTCCGCAACCGGCTCGGCTCGGCCATCGGGCTGCCGCTCGCGGCCACGCTGATCTTCGACTACCCGTCGCCGAGCGCGCTCGCCGACCATCTCGCGGACAAGCTGGGCGACCCGGGCAAACAGGCCCGACGTACGGCGCCGCCCGTCGCGCTCGCGGCGGCCGACGAGGACCCGATCGTGGTCGTCGGCATGGCCTGCCGCTACCCGGGCGGGGTCTCGACGCCCGACGACCTGTGGCAGCTGGTCCAGGACGGGGTCGACGCCGTCGGCCCGTTCCCGATCGACCGCGGCTGGGACTCCGACATCCACGACCCGGAGCCGGGCAGGCCCGGCAAGAGCCTCAGCGACAAGGGCGGGTTCCTCTACGACGCCGCCGAGTTCGACGCCGAGTTCTTCGGGATCAGCCCGCGCGAGGCGCAGGCCATGGACCCGCAGCAGCGGCTGCTCCTCGAAGTCTCCTGGGAGACCTTCGAGCGGGCCGGCATCGACCCGCACGCCCTGCGCGGCAGCGACACCGGCGTGTTCGCCGGCGTGATGTACCACGACTGGGGCCTGCGTCTGGGCCCGCTGCCCGAGCAGCTCGCCGGCTACCACGGCAACGGCAGCCTCGCGAGCGTGGTCTCGGGCCGCGTCGCGTACGCGCTCGGCCTCGAAGGCCCCGCCGTCACCGTGGACACGGCGTGCTCCTCCTCCCTCGTCGCCATGCACTGGGCGGCGCAGGCACTGCGCCGCGGCGACTGCGGGCTGGCGCTCGCGGGCGGTGTGACCGTCATGTCCACCCCGGACACCTTCATCGACATGAGCCGGCAGGGCGGCCTGGCCGCCGACGGCCGGTGCAAGTCCTTCGGCAGCGGCGCCGACGGCACGGGCTGGGGCGAGGGCGTCGGCCTGGTCCTCCTGGAGCGCCAGTCGGACGCCGAGCGCAACGGCCACCGGATCCTCGGCGTCCTGCGCGGCTCCGCCGTCAACTCGGACGGCGCGTCCAACGGCCTGACCGCCCCGAACGGCCCCTCGCAGCAGCGCGTCATCCGACGCGCCCTCCAGGACGGCGGCCTGACCGCCGCCGACGTCGACGTCGTCGAGGGCCACGGCACCGGCACCACGCTCGGCGACCCCATCGAGGCGCAGGCGCTGCTGGACACCTACGGCCAGGAGAGGCCGGAGGACGGCCGTCCGCTGCTGCTGGGATCGATCAAGTCCAACATCGGGCACACGCAGGCCGCCGCCGGTGTCGCGGGCGTCATCAAGATGCTCCAGGCGATGGAGCACGGCGTCCTGCCGCGAACCCTGTTCGCCGACGAGCCCTCCCCCCAGGTCGCCTGGGACGCGGGCGCGGTGGAGCTGCTGACCGACGCGGTCGAGTGGCCGGCGGGCGAGCGGCCGCGCCGCGCGGGCATCTCCTCCTTCGGCATCAGCGGTACGAACGCCCACCTCATCCTCGAAGAGCCGCCGGCGGCGGCTCCGGCCGAGGCCGCCGCGGAGACCCCCGCAGCCCCCGAGTCCTTCGGCGGGCTCCTCCCGTGGGTGGTGTCGGGCCGGACGGCTCAGGCCGTACGGGCGCAGGCGGAGCGGCTCGTCACGCACCTGGAGACCCTGGACGAGGCGGACCTCGCGGTCACCGGCCGCGCACTGGCCACCCGGCGCGCCCGCCTGAACGAGCGGGCCGTGGTCCTCGGCGAGACCCGCGAGGAGCTCCTGTCCGGTCTGACCGCCCTCGCCGTCGGCGAGCCGGCCGCGGGTGTCGTGCAGGGCCGGGTCCGGGAAGGCAAGTCGGCGTTCCTGTTCACGGGCCAGGGCGCGCAGCGTCTGGGCATGGGCCGTGAACTGCACGCTGCGTTCCCGGTGTTCGCCGCAGCGCTCGACGCCGCGGCCGCCGCCGTGGACGAGCACCTGGAGATCCCGCTCTACGAGGTGATGTGGGGCGGGGACGAGGCGCTGCTGAACAGCACCGCCTACACCCAGCCCGCACTGTTCGCCATC
>NZ_JBFAZJ010000060.1:0-21194 GCF_040681715.1 Streptomyces sp. NPDC051582 | reverse complement strand
AGTCGGGGTCGGGGTGGGCGTGGGGGTCGGGGTCGGGGAGCCGTCGAAGACCTCGGTGATCGGCTGGACGTTCGCCGCGTTGCCCGCGTGCGTCGCCGTGCCGAACAGGTCCTCGAAGGTGCGCAGCAGGTGGTGGTGGTTGAAGGCGGTGGCGTACTTGCCGGTCTTCACCTTCGCCCCGTGGAACACCGTGGCGATCTGGTTGGAACCGAGGTAGTTGTCCTCGTCCCACGTGAGCACCAGCAGGCTGTTGTTGGCCTTCGCCCACTGCGCGTAGGCGTCCAGGTTGTTCTTCGTCCACGTGTCACCGGTGTTCACGGAGCACGAGTGCATGTCGTTGCACTGGTTCGGTACGACGAAGGACAGGTTCGGCAGCGCCGCGAAATCGTTCTGGGGGAACTGGGCCCAGGTCTTCCCGGTGGTCAGCGGCACGTTCTTGAAGGCGAACCAGGGGTTGTGCTTCTGCGCGTACTGCCCGTTGGTGCAGGCCGTGGACCCCTCGGCCGGCAGGTCCTCGTTGTACGTGGCGAAGGTCTTCCCGGCCGCGATCAGCTCCTGGCCGAGGTTGGCCGCGCTCATCGACTGCGGGGTGTAGCAGCCGTCCCCGGTGATGCCCTGGGTGGCGCCGGAGAACAGGTTGAAGTAGTTCGGCTGACTGGGGTGGGTCAGCGCCTTCATGCCGGTCAGGCTCGCGCCGCCGTTCGCGAGCTGGTTGACGTACGGGGCGTTCGCGCTGCCGATGATCTCGCCGTACTGCTTGTTCTCGTAGACGACGACCACCACGTGGTCGTACGCCGGCAACGCGGCGGCCGCGGGTGTCCGCGAGCTCGCCGGATCCGTCTCGGCCGCCTGCGAATTGGCCACGGTGAACGCGCCCAGCAGGCAGAGCGTGCCGAGCGCGGCCACCAGCGCGGACCGGCGGGCCCTGCGTCTCGTGGCGGCCATGGGTGAGGGCATGAGCGGTTCCTCCTGGGTGTGGGTGTGGGTGTCGTCGCGGATGCGGGAGCTCGTTCCTCGCGGGGGGTCATTCCTCCCGCCGGGCCGCACCGGCCACGGCGATGTTCAGGAAGCGGGGCACCGGCCGGCCCCGGCCGCGGAAGTCCTCCGCCACCGCCGCCCGTACCGCCGCCTGCCGCGACGCGGGCAGCAGCACCAGCACGCTCCGCCCCGGCAGCCGCCCGGGCGGCCAGGCGCTCAGCGCACCCGCCCGGCGGGCCCGGGCCACCGCCCGGGAGAGCTCGGCCGACCGCTCCGCGGGATCGCCGCGGACCGCGAGCAGCACCAGCCGCGTCCCCGAGGCGAGCGGGTCGAAGTCGACGAGGCGCGGCTGCTCCCCGGTGTCCGGCAGCAGGGCCTTGCCGGGCCGGGCGAACAGCACCGCCCTGCGCAGCGCGTCGTCGCCCTCCGGCAGCGCCCGCGCCAGCAGCCGGGCCAGCCCCTCCCGGTCCGGCTCCGCGTCCGCCGGGGTGTGTACGTCGGCCACCGCGAGCGCCATCGCGCACTCGGCGGGCTCCGCCGTGGCCAGCCCGGCGGCCTCCGTGAGCGAGCCCTGGAGGTGCAGGTCGGTCCCGCCGCGCCCGTACCCGGCGCGGGCGAGCGCCCGCAGCAGGGCGTACGGGCGCACGGCCCAGGCGGGGGCTGCGGGCGGCGGCCCCTCCGGGGTCAGCGGCAGATCGCAGCTGTCGGCCGGATGCCCCAGGGAGCTCAGCCGCACCAGCCCGTCCGTACGCGGCGCGGCGGCGGCCGCCACCGGCCATCCGGCCGCCGCGACCAGTCCGGGCGAGTCGAGGTGGAAGGCGTACGGGGCGCTCCAGACGGCGGCCGGCGGCCGCCCGTGCGCGGCCTCCAGCGCGTAGGCGACGAGACGGAACAGCGGATCGGCGGTGGCCCGCCGGGCGAGGTCCGGCGGCACGGGACCGACGGGCGATGCGGACGGTGCCGGTGTGGCGCCGGTCCGGGCCGCCGCCGTCACCGGTCCTCCCCGAGCGTCGCGCGCCGCCGGTCGTCCAGGCGGGCCAGCAACCGGTAGGCGTTCCCGCCGTCCGTGCGCCGGGCCACGGCCGTCCGCACCGCGTCGAGCGCCGCCGCGGCGGCGAAGCAGGGCAGCGCCGCCGCCCGTACGGCATGAGCCAGCGCCCTCCCGCGGCGCGTGGCCGGAGGGGCCCAGGGGCGGTCGGGATCCGGTGCGAGCCGGGTGGTGGTCAGGGCCACCGCGCCGAAGAAGTCGTTGCCCTGGTGGGCGGGGCCGTGCTCCTCGGCCAGGACGGTGAACCCGCGTTCCTCCAGCGCCTCGCGCAGGTTCGACGCCGGCATCAGGTGCTGGTGCTGGGGCTGGAACCACGGCAGCCACGCCGAACCCAGCAGCCGGGCCATCCGCGATTCGGGGTCGGGCAGTTCGATCGCCAGGAACCCGCCGGGGGCGAGGACGGCTGCCGCGGCGTCCAGCTCCGTGAGCGGATCCCGGGTGTGCTCCAGGTAGTGGTACATGCTGACCACCTCGTACCGGCCCGCCAGCTTCTCCGCGAACTCGGGGAACTGGCCCTGGAACCCGGTCTCCACCCAGCCGCGCCGCTCGGCCCCGCCCACCCCGTCACCCATGTCCAGGCCGTCGAATCGGGTGTCCGGCCAGACGGCCCGCGCCGCGTTGCAGAAGTGGCCGTGCCCGGTGCCGACGTCGAGCCACGAGGCCGGGGCGTCCACCGTGTGCGGGCGGAGCATCTCGGCGCGGCCGCGGTACGAGGCGCCGAGCCGGCCGAACACCGTCCCGGCGCCCTCTCCGCCGCGCCCGTCGTAGAAGTCCCGGTAGTAGAAATCCAGTCCGTCCAGGGTCAGCCGGGGGTTCTGGAAGACGTGGCGGCAGTCCGCGCACTGCTCCAGGGCGAACCGCCCCGGCTTGCCCTGGAGGAGATCGGGCACCCGGACGCGCACGAACAGCCGCCGGGACCCGCACCACGGGCAGTCGGTCCGCCGCGGCTCCAGGAACCGGTCGGTGCCGAAAACCAGTTCGGCCCCGTACGCGGCCGCGCGCGCGGCGTCGGTGTCGGCGTTCGCCTCCGCGTCGGCGGGCTCGCGCAGCACCGCGGCGGCCGTGCGCACGGCGGCGCCGAGGGAGCGGGCCGGCCGGGCGGCGGTGGCCCCGGCGAGGTCGGCGGGGCGCAGCGGGGCGCCCGACCCGCCGAGCACCAGGTACGGCTGCAGCCAGTACAGCCCGGCCGCGGCGGCGCCCCACCGGCCCTGGCGCCCGGCGAGCCCGGCCAGCAGCGCCAGCCCGGCGAGTTGTGCGCCGGCCAGCACCCCCGGCGGCAGCCCCTGGGCCCGCAATTCGGCCGCCCGCACCGGCCCCGCCGGGTCCCCGGCCCGCCCGACGGACAGCGCGGGGGCGATGGCCAGGCCGGTGGAGTCGGCGGCGTACTCCTTCAACCGGCGGATCAGTGCCAGCAGATCCGCCGGCTCGCGGCCACCGGCGCCCTCCAGACCCGTCCCGGCCAGGTCCGTCCCGGCCCTCGCCAGCACCTCCTCGGCGACGAGCACCGCGTACCCGGCCCCGCGCCCCTCGGCGAGCCGGTCGTCCATGTACGCGGCCGGATCGAGCAGCCGCAGCAGTCCCAGCGCCCGCTCGGCGCCGAGGTCGGCGGGCAGCAGGTCCAGCACCCGCAGGCCCTCCCGGTCGGCGTGCGCACAGGCCGCCAGGAAGGTGGCCGGGTTCACCTCGACCCCGCGCGCGGTCAGCAGCCGCCACCCCGCGGCGCGCGGCAGCCCGTCCGCGGCGGTCGGCGGCGCGGGCAGTACGGGGATCGTCCGCAGCCGGCGCCGGGCGCGCACCGTACCCGCGCCGAGCGCGGCCAGCGTCAGCGCGGAGGTCCACCGGACCCGGGGGAAGGGGGGAGGTGTCATGACAGCTTCTCCAACCGGTCGGCCGCGGCGGCGGCCCCGCCGGCCGCGGCGAAAGAGGCCTGGATCCGCCGGGCGGCCCGGCGATGGCCGGGTTCGTCCAGCACGGCCGTGAGCGCATCACACAGTTCCTCGGCCCGGGTCCGGCCGAACCGCACCCGCACCCCGGCCCCCGCCTCGACGACCTGACGGGCCACGATCGGCTGGTCGTCCCGGATGGGCGCGACCACCAGCGGCAGCCCGTACGCGAGCGCCTCGCAGACGGTGTTGTGCCCGGCGTGGCTGACCACGGCGTCCAGGTGCGGCAGCAGCTCCAGCTGCGGGACCCGCTCCTGGAGCAGTACGTTCCCCGGCACCGGCCCGACCAGCGAGGCGGGCGCGACGACCACCAGCTGCACCTCGTCGGCCAGCCGTTCGGCCGCCTTCAGGACGGTGGTGTAGAACCGGCCGCCGGCCTCCTGGTTGAGGGTGCCCAGCGAGACCAGCACCCGCCGCCGCTCCGGATCCAGCCGCTGCCACGGGAAGTGGGCGGCGGCCGGGCGGGCCCCGAAGGCGGGTCCGACGAAGGCGTGATGGGCCGGGAACCCCTCGCCGACGCCGACGAGTTCGGGCGTGGAGAAGACGATCACCAGCCGCTGGGAGAACCGCGGATCCCAGTCCGCGTCGGGCATCCCGCACGCGGCCAGGAATCCGGAGACCTGCCCCGAGACCCACTCCCCGACCTTCGGGAAATCGGCGAAGGGCCGGGTCAGCTCGGCCGACGTACTGGCCGAGGTGACCCAGGGGATCCCCAGCCGCCGGGCGACCACCGGACCGGCGAGCGCCTGCTGGTCGGCGACCAGCAGATCCGGCTCGAAGGCCCGCGCCGCCTCCGTCACCCCGGCCACCATCGCCAGGCCCAGCGGGACCAGGGCCTCCTCCCACAGGAAGCGCAGCGCACCGACCCCGCGCAGATCGCGCCAGCGGTCGTGCAGGGCCGCGTAGTCGCCGCCCGCCTCGTCCCCGGCGGGCAGGACGCGGGCGTGGGCGGGAAGCAGCCGGGCCAGTGCCCCGGCCGGGCCCGTCCAGGCCACCTCGTGCCCCCGCGCGGCCAGTTCGGCGCCCACGGCCACCGTCGGGTTGACGTGCCCCGCCAGCGGCGGGACGGTGAACAGCACCCTCATCGGACCAGAGCTCCCGTTCGCGGCGCGCGCGCCGACCGGGCCGCGTCCGCCGCCGTCGCTTCGAGATGGGCGAGCACGGTCTCCCGCAGGACCCCGCTGCTCTCCTTGAGCACGTCGTGGCCCAGACCCGGCAGGATCCGGATCGTCGCGCGGGGTGCGTGACGGACCAACTCCTCTGCGCCCGCTACCAGTTCGGAGTGCTCGCCGCAGATGATCCGGGTGGGGGGAGCCAGCCGTGCGAAGTCGGCGGCCGTGAAGGTGCGGCTCGCCGCGATGTCGTCGATCAGGCTGGTCCGGTTGAGCAGTTCGTCGGCGATCCGGGTCAGGTTGGCCGCCTTGCGCAGGCGCAGGGTGAGCAGCTCGGCGGGGACCGGACTGTCCTCCAGACTGAGCGCGGCCGCCGACAGGGTGTCCACCATGTTCTCCACCCAGGCCCCGCTCAGCGGTGGTTCGAGCAGGGTCAGCCCGGCGACGAGGTCCGGGCGGGCCAGGGCGGCGTGCAGGGCAAGGGTGCCGCCGTAGCTGTTGCCGACCAGGTGCACCGGGCGGTGTCCCAGGTCCAGCGCGCCGAGCAGGGACACGAGGTCCCGTACGGCGGTCCGGCTGTCGTAGCCGGTGGCGGGGCGCTCGGTCCGGCCGTGGCCGCGGAGGTCGTAGAGGACGGCCTCGTGGCCCGCCCGCGCCACCGGGACGGCCAGGGGGCAGTAGAAGGAGGACAGGTTGTCCACGACCAGCCCGTGCAGGAACACGACGACGGGACGGCCGAGGCCGGCGGCCCCGGCGGCGGCCGGCAGCCGTTGCACGTGGAAGCGGAGCGAGTTCGCGGTGACGAGGGCCATGGCGGGCTCAGCCGGCGGTACGCGTCGCGGAGGCCGTCGCCGCTGCCGGGGCCCCGGCCGCCGTCGAGGACGTACGGGCCAGGGAGGCGTGGGCGACCTGACCGATGTGGGTGACGAGGTCGCCGACCGACATGGCGAGGATCGCGTCCATGTCCTTCTCCGCGAGGAAGCCCATCAGGTCCACCTCGGACCCGTAACGCTCGTACAGCAGCTCGGCGAGGGCGACGAACTCGATGCTCTCCAGGGCGAGGTCCTCGTTGAAGCTCGTACTCATGGTGACCTCCTCCGCGAGCAGGAACTCGTCGCCGAGGATCTCCACGAGCATGCCGGTGATCTCGGCGAGGACGTCAGTGGTGGTGGCCATGGCTGGTCTCCGTGAGGTGGGAGGGGACGGGGGAGGGGACCGCGGGGTGGGCGGTCCAGGCGACGAGGTACTCGCCGGAACCGGAACCGGAACCGGAACCGGAGCCGGAGCCGGTCGGGCTCCCGGTCCCGGCAGGGGGCAGTGCGGCGGTACGGACGGGATGCGGCTGCCCCTCGGGCGACAGCACCAGCAGCCCACCGGATCCGGGGTCCTCGGTGACCCGCCAGTCCCTGGGCCGGCCGCCGAGCCCGGTGCCGCGGGCCTTGGCGGCGGCCTCCTTCGCACACCACAGGGCGGTGAGGGCGGCCGGCAGCCCGGAGCCCTCGCGGGCGGCCAGTTCCTCGGCGAGGAGGAGCTCGGCCGGGGTGAGTGCGATCCGGATCAGCGCGTCGGGGTCGGCGGTCACCGCCTCCACGTCGATGCCGACGGGATGCGAGGGGTGGGCGAGGGCCACGGCCACCCGGTCCTTGTGCGCGATCGACAGCCGGAACCCGCGGGCCAGGGCGCCCCCGCTGACGGGCCGCCCGGCCGGGTCGTTGCCGACCGGGACCTCCACCGGGAACACGGGACCCGCGCCCCCGTCCCAGAGCAGCTGCCGCAGCGCGTCCTTGGCGGCGATCCGGCCCAGCAGCCACGGCGCCCGGGCGCGCGGCACCAGCCGCTCGTAGGCCGCGCGTTCGGCGGCGCCGAGGTAGCGGCGCATCACGAGCTCCTGCGAGGCGGGGTCCGTCCACCGCCGGCGGGCCAGACACCAGCCGGCGGGCTGGGGTTCGCCGATGCCGCACACCTCGGGGGTGAACTTCATCGGCCACACCCGCTCGTCCGCCCCGAAGCGACGGTACGTCCAGCCCTCGATCCGGGCCCACAGCCGGCCGGCGGCGTCGAGGAGTTCGAGATCCCCGCGGACGGTGACATCGCGGACCTCCCGGATCCGGGCGGTCGCCGTGACCAGCGCGTGCGGCGGCGGCGGGGGCCCGTAGAACCGGATCCGGTCGACGGTGGCGGGGAACACCAACCGGTCGACGGGGAGCCGCAGTTGCATCCAGTGCCCGAAGAGCTGCCCGGCGGCGTCGAGGAGCGCGCCCGGGTCGGGGAGGGCGTGCAGGACCCCGTGGATGCCGTCCGATCCGACGGTCCGGACCTCGTGGACCCCGGCGAAACGGGGCCCGTGGAACATCCACCGGTCCCGGTACAGGGCCTCGGCGCTGACGGGGGCCGGGCCCGCATCGCGCAGCGGTGTGGGGTCGGGCGCGGGCGGCTGCCCGTGGCCGGGGCCGAGCAGGACGACGACGGAGGCGTACGGGCCGATCCCGACCCGGAACCGTCCGGGACCGTCGGCGCGGACGCCGACCTCGACGTCGAGGGCGGGCGCGGCAGGGAGCCACCGCACGGCCCGTACCTCGTCGTAGCCGAGGAGGGCGGCCCCCGGCGGGGCGCAGCGACGGGCCGCGTCGGCGGCCAGCTCCAGCATGGTCGTCATGGGCACGACGGGGAACCAGTCGGAGTCCTCCGCCCAGCCGTCGGGTTGCAGGTAGACGCAGTGGTCGCGTACGTAGGGCAGCGCGTCGAGAGAAACCCGCAGCCGCAGCCGGGCCGCCTGCGGCGTGGGTGTGGGCGTGGGCGCCGGCCGGCCGGGCCGTGTCGGCTCCGGCGTGGGCGGCGGTACGGGCTGCCCGGGCCGCGGTGCCTCGCCGGGGCCGGCCGACAGGCCGCCCAGGCGTGCCCGGGCCGACGCACCCAGGCGGACCAGCGGAGAGCCGAGGTCCAGGGGGACGGGTTGGCCCCGTACGGCCTTGCGGGCGCGGGCGGGGGCGGCGGAGGCGGTGGCAGAGGTGGTGGCAGAGGTGGAAGCGGCGGCGGTGGGGGCCGGGTCCGGGTCGCCGAGGAGGTCCCAGCGCGGGGAGTGCCCCTCGGCCCACAGCGCGGCGCAGGTGCGCCGCAGGGCGGCCGGTCCCGACAGGCGTGGGGAGGACGTGGCCACCGACAGGTGCGGGCGGTCCCGCAGGGTGTCCTCCACGAACCCCGGCAGACTGCCCGGCCCCAACGTCACGAACGTCCGGACCCCCGCCCCCTCGTACAGGCGAAGCGTCAACTCCCGGAAGCGAACCGGCTCCAGCAGGTGCCGCACCACCAGCTCCCGTACTTCCGACGCCCCGTCCGGGAACGGCGCACAGGTCGTCGCCGACCACACCGGCAGGTCACCCCGCCGCAGCGGCAGCCGCGCGAACGCCGCCCGGACCTGCCCCAGGTAGGGCTCCCACATCGGTGTGTGGAACCCCGAACGGAACGGCAGTTCCTGGCCCAGGACCCCTTCCCGGCGCAGGCGCTCCAGGACCTGCTCGACCCCCGGTGGGTCACCGCACACCACCGACTGGTGCGGGCAGTTGTCGTGGCTGACCACCACCCCCTCCAGACCGTGCAGCGCGGCCTCCGCCCGGTGCGCCCCGCAGCCCAGCGCCGCGTACACGAGGTCCGGGACCTTCAGGGCCCCCGGCCGCAGCGAGTCCAGGAAGGAATCGGCCGCGTCCTGCGGGTACATCCCGCCGGCCACCATCGCCGCCCACTCGCCGAGGCTGTGCCCGGCCAGCACGTCGGCCTTCACGCCGAGTTCCGGCAGGACCCGCGCGAAGAACCGGCCCGTCGCCAGGGCGTCCAGCGCCCGTTCCACCAGCTCGGCGCCCCGGCCGAGCCGCGGCCGCTCCAGCCCCATCCGGTCCGCGACATCGTCGAGCACCGGCGCGAACTCCGGCTCCAGCCCGGGGAACAGGAACGCCGTGGCCCCGCCCATCGGTTCCGGGGTGAACCAGACGTCCCCCCGCCCCCGCCAGGCCCGGCCGCGCGCCACCGCCTTCGCGGCGAGCGCGAGGCGCTGCGGGGTCGGCCCCAGCACGGCCAGCCGGCACGGCCCGTCGCCCGCCGACGCCGATCCGGCGGCCAGCAACTGCGCCAGCTCCGCCGGGCCGTCCGCGCCGAGCAGCAGTACGTCCTCCCGCGCACCGGCCCCCACCACCGGCCCGCCCGCGCGGCCCAGGGGCAGGAAGCGGCGCACGGGCGGCGCGGACGCGGTGGAGCCCGGGGCCTCCTCCAGCACCGCGTGCGCGTTGATCCCGCCGAAGCCGAACGCGTTGACCCCCGCCCGGCGCGGCTGCGGCCCCCGCTCCCACGGCTCCGCCGCCGTGACGGGGCGCATCCGGGTCCGCGCCAGGTCCGGGTGCGGCTCCTCCAGGTGCAGGGTCGGCGGCAGCACCCCCTCGTACACGGCGAGCGCCGCCTTGATCAGCCCCGCCATGCCGGAGGCCTGCATGGTGTGCCCCACCATGGACTTCACCGAGCCGAAGCCGATCCCGGGATCCCCGATGGACCCGGGCGTGCCGAACACCTGCGACAGCGTGTCCAGTTCGGCCACGTCACCCACCGGAGTACCGGTGCCGTGCGCCTCCAGCAGCCCCAGCGCGCCCGGGGCCCGCGGGTCCAGGCCGGCCTCGCGCCACGCCCGCTCCAGCGCCCGTACCTGACCGGCGACCAGCGGACTCATCAGGCTGGCCGCCCGGCCGTCCCCGGCGACACCGGTACCGCGGATCACCGCGTAGATCCGGTCGCCGTCGCGTTCCGCGTCGGACAGCCGCTTCAGCAGGACCACGCCCGTGCCCTCGGACAGCAGGGTCCCGTCGGCCCGCCGGTCGAAGGGCCGGATCAGTTCGCTCGGGCTCAGCGCCCGCAGCTGCGTGAACACGCTCCACAGCGTCGCGATGTGGCAGTGGTGGACCGCTCCCGCGACCACCGCGTCGCACCGGCCGCCGGCCAGCAGCCCCACCGCCTGGTCCACGGCCAGGAGGGAGGAGGCGCAGGCCGCGTCGAGGGTGTAGGCGGGGCCGCGGAAGTCCAGCCGGTTGGCCGTCCGGGCGGCGGTGAAACTCGGCACCAGTCCGATCGAGGCGTCCGGCCGCTCCGGCCCGAGCGCCTCCTGGAAGGCGGCCCGCACCTCGGCGATCCGCCGCTCGCCCAGCTCCGGAGCCAGCTCGCGCAGGGTCTGGGCCAACTGGTGTGAGGTGCGCACCCGTTGGTCGAGCCGTGCCGTCGCCACCCCCATGAAACCGCCCCGCCCCAGCACCACCCCGATCCGGGAGCGGTCGGCCGGCAGCCGCTCCTCGCCGCCCGCGTCGGCGATCGCCTCGGCCGTCGCGTGCAGGGCCAGCAGCTGGTCCGGCTCGGCCCCCTCCACCGCGGTCGGCATGATCCCGAACCGGGTCGGATCGAAGGCCGCGAGCCCGTCGACGAAGCCGCCGCGCCGGCAGTAGAACCTGTCCCCGCGGACCGGCCCGGCGGCGCCCGCCGGGTCGTAGTACACCTCCGGGTCCCAACGCCCGGGCGGCACCTCGGATATGGAGTCCGTACCGGCGAGCAGATTGCTCCGGTAGGCCGCGAGGTCGGCGGCGCCGGGGAAGACGGCGCCCATCCCGACGATGGCGGCGTCGACCGGCCGGGGCCCGCGCCGCTGTCGTTCACTCATGGTCCGCGCCCTCCTCCGCCATGAGGACCACCTGTACGTCGCTGCCGCCGTACGCGAGCTCCGCGAGAAACGCGGAGGTTCCGGCCTCGGGGGAGATGAGCTGAACACCGCGGCGGGCGTAGGCGCGCTCCAGCTCGGGCGTGACCATCCCGCCCGCCTCGGCCGCCCAGGGGCCCCAGTCGACGGACAGGACCCGGCCCGGCAAGGAGTCGGCCCAGGTGAGCGCGAGCCCGTCGAGGGCGTCGTTCGCGGCGGCGTAGTCGGTCTGGCCCCGGTTTCCGTACACCCCGGCGACGCTGCCGAACAGGGCCAGGAACGCCGGGGCGGGGGTGGAGCCGTGCTCGGCGGCCGCGGCCGCCAGGTTCCGGGCACCGGCCACCTTGGTGGTGAACACCTCGGTGAAGACGGCCGGTTCCTTGTCGCAGAGCAACCCGTCGCGCAGGGTTCCGGCGCCGTGCACGATGCCGTCGAGCCGGCCGTGCCGGGCCCGTACGTCGGCCACGACGGCTCGTACGGCCTCGGCGTCGGTGACGTCGGCGCAGTGGTACCGGACGGATGCGGCGGCCCCGGCGAGGGCGGCCAGGGTGTCGCGCACCTCCCGCTCGGCCAGGATCCGCGAGGCGGCGGCCTCGATCTCGGCGGGCGTGCGCAGACCGCTCCCGATCAGGGCCGCGCGCAGCGCCACCCGGTCCCCGGCGTGGACGAACTCGTCATCCCGGCCGACGGGTTCGGGCGTCCGGCCCACCAACTCGACGTGGCACCCGGTGGTCCGGGCCAGGGCGACCGCGGTCCGGGCCGTGATCCCCCGGGCCCCACCGGTCAGCAGTACGACGGATCCGGGCGCGAGAGCACCCCTGCCGAGCGTGACGCCCGGCGTTTCGCCGGGGGAACGCAGGGGCGCCGGGACCGGGCGGCGGGTGATCCGGAGGCCCTGCGCGGTGTAACCGACCGAGGCGGGCCCTTCGCCCCGGTCGCACAGCTCGGCGAGCAACTGGGCGGCCATCCGTGCCGGGTCCTCCTTGGGGTGGAGGTCGACGGCCCGGACGAGGGCGCCGGGGAACTCCAGGGCGGCGCTGCGGGCGAAGCCGGGCAGTCCGCTGCCGGGGGTGGAGCCGAGGAGCAGCCGGCGGACACCGCCCGTGAGGGCGCGCTTGTACCCCGGGAAGGCCGTCGGGAGCACGGGCTCCTGACCGGCCCGGAGCGCGGACAGGTCGACGATGCCGTCGAAACCGGCGTCGGCCTCGGCCACCACTTCCGCGCGGACCCCGTGCGCCTCCAACGCCCCGCAGAGGGCGGGCGCCACCCCTTGCCCGTCGTCGACGACCCCGATCCGCAGGCCCCGCAGCACACCGGGATCCCTGTCGGCCGCCCGGACGGGCACCTCGTCCACCCGCATCCGCCGCATCGCCGCTGTCACTCCGGGCGCGGCTGCCGGGGCCGGGGCCGGCGCCGGGGCCGACCCGCTCGGGAGCGTTTCCGACCCGGCCGGCGCCGCCACGGCCGCCGCCTCGCCCGCTCCCGGCGCCGGGACCGGTCCGTCCGCGGGGGCCGCCCGAGCGGCCGCGTGGGTGGTGACCCAGTCGACGATGCCGCGCAGGGTCTTGATCCGGGAAAGCTCCTCGACGGCCGACTCGGCGGAACCGCCGGGCTCGGTGGGAAGCCCGATCCGGTCGGCGAGGGCGCCGATGATCTCGACCCGCTTGATGGAGTCGACGGAGAGGTCGGCCTCCAGGTCCAGCTCGGGGTCGAGCATGTCCCGCGGGTATCCGGTCCGGGTGTGCACGATCTCCAGAACGGCGTCCATCACCTCCTCGGCAGACCCCGCCCCGACCTGCCCCGCAGAACCGGGGTCCTCGACGGCGGCCGGACCGGCGGGGTGCCGCGCCCGATCCCCTCCACCGATTCCCTCGGTGCCCGCCGCGCCGGCCGGCCCGTGACCGTTCACGCCGACTTCGCCGGCCCCGGCCCAGTCTCCGGCGCCGGCCCCGGCCCAGTCCCCGGTGCCCGCCGGCCCGACCGAGCCCGTGGACCCGTGTCCGTTCGCACCCGCCGGGCCGGTCCGTCCGTATCCGCTCGCGGGCTCCCAGGCGTCGGGTCCGGCCGACGCGGGCCGCTCCGACGAGCCTTCGGGCCCGAACGCGCCCGCCTGCGCGTGCCCGTTCGTGCCGAATCCGCCCACGCCGGGCCAAGCCTGCCCACCCGCCGCATCCGCCGCATCCGCCGCATCCGCCGTGCCGCCGGTGCGGGCCGGCAGTGCGGCCGGAGCCGGCGGGGTCCCCAGATAGCCGAGCAGGACGGCCCGTTGTGCATCGATGAGTTCGCGGGAGCCGCGCAGGTACTCCAGAACCGCCTCCTGGCGAGCGTCAGGTACCGCGTACACGGTGGGAGCAGGCGTCGGCCCGGGCATTGCGGGACCTGGAGCGCCCGGCACCCATGACGCGGCCGGCCCCCCGGATGCCGAGGCCCACGCGGGTCCAGGCACGCTTGCCGCGGTCCAGGCGGCGCCGTGCGCGGGCGCCGGTGCGAGCCCGGGCGCAGGAGGGGCGGGGTGCCACGCGGCGCCGGGCGCGAGGCCGGCGGCGGGCGGTGGCGCCGGCGCAGGACCGTAGGCGGCGGGCCACTCGGGTGGGGTGGGCGACGCCGCCGGCGCCGCCGGGTACGGCGCGGAGCCGGCCACAGGTCCCGGTACGGGAGCGGAGTCGGCGGGAGGCGCGGGCTGCCATGCCGGCCCGGAAGGGACCGCGGGCGCCGTCTGCCAGGTGAAGCCGCCCGCGGCCGCCGGTGCGGCCGCGGCCACCACGGCAGGATCCCCGTGCCACACGGGTGCGGGCGCCGGCGCCGCGCCGGGGGGTGCCTGCCGCGTGTACCCGGCCGCTGCTGCCGCCGCCGGAGGCACCGGCGCCGCCGCCGGGGCGTACACGCGGCGTGGGGGCTGGAGGCCGCCCGGGACCGGGGTTCCCGCGGACGTACGGGTCAGGTGGCCGTCCACCAGCCAGCCCGGGCGACGCGGGGCGCGGTCCGGGAGGGGGGCGGTGCGGCCGCGGAACAGCGGCTCCGGGGTGATCGGGACGCCGGCCGCGGCCAGTTCGGCCAGGGCCGTGACCAGCCGGGCGAGTCCGTGCTCGCCCGGTACGTCCAGCGGGACCACCGCATGGGGGCGGTCGGCGAGGATCCGGCCCACCAGGCCCGACAGGACCCGGCCCGGCCCCGCCTCGACGAACGTGCGGACTCCGGCCGCGTACATGGCCTCCACCTGGTCCACGAACCGGACCGGCTCCGCGAGCTGCCGCGCGAGGAGGTCCCGTACGTCATCCGCGTCGGCCGGGTAGGGCGACGCGGTCGTGTTCGACCAGACCGGGACGGCAGCGTCGGCAACCACCGTCCCGGCCAGCTCGGCCGACAGCCCGGTCGCCGCCTCCGCGACCACCGGGCTGTGGAACGCGCAGGCCACCGGCAGGGGCTGCGCAGAGATGCCCGCCGCGCGCAGCGATTCCACCGCCGCGGCGACCGCCTCCGCCGGGCCCGAGATCGCGCACTGCCGCGGCGCGTTGTGGTTCGCCACCACGCACCCGGCGCGCTCGGCGATCTCCCGTACCTCCTCCGGTGCGGCGGACACCGCCGCCATCGACCCCGGGTCCTCCCCGGCGGCCGCCAGGATCGCCTCGGCCCGGCGCGCGCTCAGCCGCAGCAGGCTCTCCGTGTCGTACGCCCCGGCCGCCCAGAGCGCGGTGAGCTCCCCGTACGAGTGGCCGGCCACGCAGTCCGGCCGTACGCCCAGCCTCCCCAGCAGCAGGTGCGCCGCGGCCCCCGCCAGTCCGAGGGCCGGCTGGGCGACGCGGGTGTCCGTGACCGCCGCCCGCTGCGCGGTCCGCTCCTCCGCGGTGAACACCGCCGGCGGGAACACGGCCGAGACGACCGTCCCCGGAGCGGAGTCCAGCAGCCCGCGCAGGTCCGGGAACGCCATGTACAGATCGCCCAGCATGCCCACCCGTTGACTGCCCTGCCCCGGGAACAGGAACGCCACCTGCCCCGGATCCGCCGACTCCTCCCGTACGTGGACCCCTTCGCCCGCGGTGAATCCCCGGGCCCGCTCCAGCCGGGCCGCCAGCTCGTCCAGGCCCGCGGCCACCACCGCCACCCGCACCGGTCCCGAGCCCCCGGCGCACGCCTCCGCGGCCAGGTCCCGCAGCGCCCACGGCCGCCCGGCCGCGTCGTTCTCCTCCAGCCGCGCCGCGAGCCGGGCCATCGCCCGCCCCGCCGCCCGCCGGTCCTCGCCGCGGAAGCAGAACAGCTCCGCCGGCCAGTCCTCCCGACCCTGCTCCGGCTCCTGTGCGCCCGCGTAACCGGCCAGCACGGCGTGGTAGTTGGTGCCGCCGAAACCGAACGCGCTCACGCCCGCGATCCGCCGCTCCACCGGCACCGCCCACGGCCGGGCCTCGGTGTCGAAGACGAAGGGGCTGCTCTCGGCCCGCCAGGCCGGATTCGGCCGGTCGACGTGCAGGGTCGGCGGCCGGACCCCCGCGTGCACCGCCCGGGCCGCCTTGATCAGCCCTGCCAGACCGGCCGCGCACTTGGTGTGCCCGATCTGCGATTTCACCGAGCCCAGCGCGCACGAGCCCACCCCGGCTCCCGCCTCGGTGAACACCGCGCTCAGCACGCCCAGTTCGGTGCTGTCGCCGACCACCGTTCCGGTACCGTGCGCCTCGACCAAGCCCACCTCGCTCGGCGAGACGCCCGCCCGTGCGTAGGCCCGCTCCAGCGCCCGCCGCTGCCCTTCCGGCCGCGGTGCGGTCAGTCCGAGGGAGCGGCCGTCGCTCGACGCCCCGACCGCCTTGATCACCGCGTAGACCCGGTCGCCGTCCCGTTCCGCGTCGGCGAGCCGTTTCAGTACCAGCGCGCCCACGCCCTCGCCGAGCGCGATCCCGTCGGCCGCGGAGTCGAAGGGCCGGCAGCGCCCGCCCGGCGAGAGTGCGCGCACCGAGGCGAACAGCAGGTAGTCGTTGATCCCGTTGTGCACGTCGGCGCCCCCGCACAGCACCATGTCACTGTCGCCGTCCCGCAGTTGGCGACAGGCCAGGTCGAGCGCGGCCAGCGAGGAGGCGCACGCGGCGTCGACCGTGCAGTTCGCGCCGCCGAGGTCGAGCCGGTTGGCCACCCGGCCCGCGATCACGTTGGCGAGGATCCCGGGGAAGGAGTCCTCGGTCAGCCGGGGGAGCTGCTCGTCCAGGGCGGGCGGGAGCTCGCCGAGGTAGGCGGGGTGCAGCGCCCGCAGCCCGTACGCGCCCGCCAGCTCGGTCCCGGCTTCCGCGCCGAAGACCACCGAGGTCCGCGAGCGGTCGAACTCCCGGTCCTTGCCGTAGCCGGCGTCCCGCAGGGCCCGCCCCGAGATCTCCAGGGCCAGCAGCTGCACCGGCTCGATCCCGGCCAGCGAGGACGGGGGGATCCCGTGCGCCAGGGCGTCGAAGGGCACCGGGTCCAGGAACCCGCCCCAGCGCGAGGGGGTGCGCTCTCCGGCCCGCGCCGGGTCGGTGTCGTAGTAGAGCGCGGGATCCCAGCGTTCGGCCGGAACCTCGGTCACCGCGTCCCGGCCTGCCAGCACCTGCGCCCAGTACGCGGCGAGATCGGGGGCGCCCGGATAGGTGCAGGCCATCCCGACGATGGCGACGTCGAGCGGGTCGGCGGCTCCGCCGGAGGTCCGTTCCCCGGCGCCCGCGGCGGCCAGTTCCGCGGCCCGCTGCTCCAGCAGCCGCGTCGCGCCCTCGGTCACCTGGGCGTGCAGGGCGGCGACCGTCGTGGTCCCGCCGCGCAGCGTGGCCGCCTGACCGAGCATGAACAGCCCGTCCGCGTACTGCCGTTCCTCGTCCACGGCCTCCAACTCGGCGCCCTCACCCCGGCGCAGCCCCTTGCTGGCGATCCGCAGCCGCCCCAGGTTCAGCCGTTCCAGCTCCTCCCACATCTCGCGCGGTTCGGTCCCGCCCTGCGCGAGCCGCTGCCGGGTCTCCTCGAAGGTGTGGGCGTACGGCGTGTCCGCGCAGCGCGTGGCATGACCGGGCGCGGTGTGCAGCAGCACGGTGTCGGCGCACTCCAGCGCCGCACGCTGGAACCGGGGCGTGACCGCGCCCGCCGCCACGGCCTCCTCGGTGAACAGGTAGGCCGTGCCCATGAGTACGCCGATCCGGGCACCCCGCTCGGCCAGCGGGGCCGCGGCCGCGACCGCCATCGCCGCGGAGCGCTCGTCGTGGATCCCGCCCGCGAACAGCACGTCCAGGGCCGCGGGTTCGGGACAGGCGAGCAACCGCTCGATCTGCTCCTCCCACAGCGGGAACGAGGCGCGCGGCCCCACGTGGCCACCGCACTCCAGCCCCTCGAACACGAACCGCCGCGCCCCCTCGGCGAGGTACCGCTCCAGGAGGCCCGGCGACGGCACGTGCAGATGGGTCAGGGTTCCGGCGGCCTCCAGCGGGGCCGCCTGAGCCGGGGTGCCGCCGGCGATGACCGCGTACGGGGGCTTGGTCTCGGCCACGGCCGCCAGCTGCTCCCGCCGCAGCTCGGCCGGGGCGAAGCCGAGCAGTCCCACGCCCCAGGGCAGGTCCCCCAGCCGCTCCGAGGTCTCGGCCAGCAGGCGCCGTACGTCCGGCCCCTCCATCACCGCCAGCGCCAGGTACGGGACCCCGCCCGCGGCGGCCACCGCCTCCGCGAAGGCCGCCTGGTCGCTGACCCGGGTCATCGGCCCCTGGGCGACGGGCCGGGCCGCCATGAGCGGCCGGGACCGCGTCACGGCCGCGAGGTGCCCGGTGAGGGCCGCCCGGACGGCCTGGAGCACACCGCCGGTGGTGCGGTGGCGGGCGGCCAGCCGGGCCGCGGCCGCCCCGTCCTGCCCGACGGGCAGCAGCTGCGTCCGCAGGTCCCGGGCGCCCAGCAGTGCGGCGACGGGCCCGTGCGGCGAGGGCAGGTCGGGCCGCGCGTACACCCGGTGCCCGTCCACCAGCCGGGTCTCGGAGCCGTCCATCGCCCGCAGGGCCGCCGCCACTTCGGCGGGCAACCCGGACTCTCCCTCGGGGGTCAGGGCCAGTTGTACGTCGACCAGCACGCCCGAGGCTCCGCCCGCGACGGCCGCGGCGGCCGTATGCGGGCCGATCCCGCCGCAGGCGATGACGGGGACGCCGATGCCGGGGCCGGCGAGCAGTTGCTGGAGCAGGACGAAGGTGGTGGCCCCGCCCACCCGGCCGCCGCCCTCGTGCCCCTTGGCGACGACGGCCCGGACGCCGGCGGCCACCGCGGCCCGAGCCTGCGCCGGGCCGGTGGCCTCTGCCCAGACCCGCGGCCGCCCGGGCGCCGAAGCCCAGGCGGCCACCCGCTCCGGTGTGAGCTCGGAGGGGTCGGCCAGCAGTACCGTGTCCACCTCGGCGGGCAGCTCCTGCGGCCCGAGGGGGCAGCCTGCGGGCACCCGTACCCCGTGGCGCCGTCCGGGGCCGAGCCGCCGGGCCAGCTCCGCGAAGGCGGCCCGGGCGGCATCGGGGTCCCGGCCGAGGTCGAGCAGCCCGAGGCTGCCCGCCCGTTCGGCGGCGATCACGATCCGGGGCCGCGGCTCCTCGAAGGGGCTGAGCGCGACCACGGTGTCGCGCGGGTCGGGGGACTGGGGGCGGGAGTGCTGCGGTTCGGCGGGCCGGGCGTCGGCGACGGGTGTGTCGACGACGGAGGCGTCGGCGGTACGGGCGTCGGCGGACCGCGGGGACGGCTCGCCGGACCGGGGGGACGGCATGGGCTGGGGGGTCACGGGCGCTCCTCATCGAGTGCTGTGTCACATGTCGCCGGTTGCACAAGCGCTGGGCAGGGCGTGGCGGTGCATCCCCCGGCAGGCCGGGGCGCAGGGGTGAGCGGGGTGCCGGGGGGTGCAGGGGCTGCGGGGCACAGGGGCGAGCGGGGGACGGACGGGGAGGGACAGCGGGCAGGGGTGAGCGGGGCGAACGGGGGCGCAGGGGCGAGCGGGCCGTGCGGGGGCGGCGGAGAGCGCGCGCAGGCGGCTCCCGCCGGTACAGGTGGCCGGGCGACCCGTCTGGGTGGGACGGGCTTGAACGTTGGTCAATTCCCCTGACGCCGGGATGCATCGTGCGGTGGCCGTCGTGCAGTGTCAACGGGCATGCGGGGTAAGGTCCTTCACGTACCGGAGCGTTTCCGGACGGTCTGGTGCCGCCCTCGCGGCAGCACCCGGGGGGCCTCGTCGGGCGGCCGACCTGCGGCGTTTCCCGGCCGGTGGGGCGCCGCCGGAGCGCGGGCCGGCGCACGTCGGGAGCGGGGGCTCATGCCGGGCCGGTATGCCTCGGCACCCCGTGAGCATGCGCACCCGGCCGAATTCGGGCACTTGTTCACCACGATGCCTCTTACGGGGTCAACCTCGCGCGGTTACCGTCCGGTCATGACCCCCACACTCGCGCAGCTTCGTTACCTCGTCGCCGTCGCGGACTGCGGTTCCATCACCGGCGCGGCAGCCTCGGTCTTCGTTGCCCAGTCCGCCCTGTCGCGGGCCGTCCAGGCCATGGAGCGCGACCTCGGCATCGAACTCCTCGCCCGCCGGGGCAGAGGGGTGGACCTCACCCCCGAGGGCACCCGGGTGGTCCGGCTGGCCCGTACCGTGCTCGACGCGGTGGACGCCATCGACGACATCGGGACCCCCAACGGCAAGGGCGGGCGGGTCACCCTCACCCTGGTCACCACCCCCACCCTGGCCCTCGACCTGGCCTCCGAGCTGGTCCCGGCGTACACCGCGCGCCATCCCGGCGTGCACGTACGGCTCAACCAGCACGACGGCCGGGAGTCGCTGGTGCAGGAACTCCTCGACGGGACGTCCGAGTTGGCCCTGGTCGACCTGCCCGTCGACAAAGAGCTGTCCACGCACCACATCCAGGAGCGCGAGGTGGTGCTGGTCTCCCCCGCGGGCTCCCGGCTGCCCGACCCGGTGCCGTTCCGGCTGCTCGACGGCCTGCCGATGGTGCTGCCGACCCCGGGCACCGGGCGGCGTACCGAGATGGAGGCCATGTTCAGCTGCCTCGGGGTCCGGCCCGTGCCGGCGTTCGAGGTGGACGAGCGGCTGGCCTGGGTGACCGGGGTGACCGACGGCCGCGGCTCCCTCATCTGGTACCGGGACGTGGTGCTGAGGGCCTTCGGCAGCCGCGCCGAGATCCGTTCCTTCACCCCGCCCCTGCTGCGCCCCGTGGGCATCGCCCACGCCCGTCGGCCGCTGACCCGCGCCGCCCGGGCGTTCATCGCGCACGCCCGGCACAACGCCCCCGTCCGGGAGCCGGCGCGCTGACCGGAAGGAGCCGGAGGTCGCCGGAATCCCACCGGAACCCGCCTTGTTTCGGCCAGGCATGCCGCCCCGGCATTGAACGATGCTCAAACGGGGGGCCGCCGGGTCTGGCGATCACCATCTGACGTGCCATCACATGGTGCGCATGTCTCGACTCCTCACACCCCCCAGGGCCGCCGCCCTCGCGACCGCGGTCCTCGCCACCGCACTGCCGGCCGCCGCATGGCTGGCGGCCGGGCCCGCCGGCGCCGCCACCGGCCAGGCCGCCGTTCCCGGAGCCGCGGCCGCAGCCGTTGCGCCCGCCCCGGAACGCAAGTGCACGCTGCCCGGCGGCCTGGCCGAACTCAGCGGGCTCGCCATGAGCCGCAAGCACCCCGGCATCTTCTACGCCGTCAACGACAGCGGCAACACCAACCAGGTCTTCGCCGTCGACTGCACGGGCGCGACCGGCCGGCTCAAGGCCACCTACACCCTGTCGGGCGTCGGCAACACCGACTGGGAGGGGCTCTCGACCGGCAAGGACGCGGCAGGCCGCCCGGTGATCCTGGTCGGCGACATCGGGGACAACTTCAGCGGCCGCGCCCAGATCCTCGTGCACTCCTTCGCCGAGCCCGACCAGCTCGCCGACGCCACCGTGACCGCGGTGACCTACGAGTTCGCCTACGCGGACGGCCGGCACGACGCCGAATCCCTGCTCGCCGACCCCGGCACCGGCCGGATGTACATCGCGAGCAAACTGATCGGATCGGCAGGTCAGTTGTACGAGGCCCCGCTGCCCCCGCGGACGGGGCAGGTCAACACCCTCACCGCCGTCCGGCCCGGGCCGGTCTTCGCCACCGACGGGGCGTTCTCGCCGTCGGGCGCCTCGTACGCCCTGCGCAGCGGCGGGCCGCTGGGGGCGAACACGGCCTCCGTGTACGACACCGCGGGGACCAAGCTCGCGGACGTCGCCCTGCCGGCCCAGTCGCAGGGCGAGACGGTGACCTACTTCGACTGCACGAGCCTGCTCGTCGGCTCGGAGAACGACACCCAGATCTGGCGCGTCCCGCTGCCGCCGGAAGCCACTCCCGGCTGTGGAGGAACCCCCACCCCGACCCCCACGCCCACCCCGACCCCGACC
>NZ_JBFAZJ010000059.1:0-21234 GCF_040681715.1 Streptomyces sp. NPDC051582 | reverse complement strand
ATCCGCAAGCCCGTGAACGTCTCCACCCACAACGGCTCAACCCGCAACACCCCACCCATACACGGAAAATGCCCGGAACTCAGCCTTCTGCAACACCCTTTAGCGTGAGGAGCGTTCTCCGGAACGCGCGAGACCCGGCGCCGCAGCGCGTCCCCGCGACCGCACCCCACGGGAAGGCCCGCCCCATGGCACACGACCACGACCACGACCACGACGACGGCGACGGCGAAGGCCGGTGGACGATGACGGCCACGAAGAAGGTCGAGTACGAGATCGTCGTGACGAGCGACGTCTTCGATCCCGCCAACCCGGAGCTGGGCGTCATCCCGGGTCACGGAGAGCAGGCCGGGACCCGCCTCGTGGTCCTGGACGAGACGGTCGACGCGTTGCACAGCCGTCGCGTACGGCGCTACTTCGCCGGGAACGAGACCCCGGTGGAGTACCTGGTCCGCACGATGCGGCACCGGGGCCGAGATCGAGCGGGCCTCGGCACTCATGGGGCGGCTGCTGCGCGGCCAGCGGGCGTTGCACGAGGGTCGGTCCGCGTCCCGCAGACCGTCGGCTGACGCGGCGAAGCCCTCGCCGCCGAGTTCGGCGCCGTCCGCGCCGGCACGCTCGCGGAGTAGCGCGGCAAGAGCGCTCGCGTCCCCCGGCTCCCGGTACTGGACCCAGTACCGGGAGCCGGCTCATGGCACGGGTGCCACGGGTGCCACGAGGGCCACCGGTGTCACGGGCGTGGGGCCGGTGCCGTCTACTCCGCCGCTTCCGGGCCCCGTACCTGGTAGGAGGCCATGGCGGGGCCCTACCGTGTGTCCGCGCACCGATAGGATCATCTGCTGCCGGCGGGGACACCCACCGCCGCCAACAGGGGAGTTCACACGTGAAGAGTGCGGATGTGCGATACGGACTGGCGATCGCGGCGGCGGCCGCGGCAGGGGCCGCCCTGCTCACCGCCTGCGGCGGCGACTCCGGGTCGAAGCCGCTGAGTCTGAGCGGGCTGACGGAGACCGCGGACGGGATACCGGACGCGGGCCGGGACACTTGCCCGCTGCCGTACGACATCGCCAAGGCCGCGAAGGCCGCCGGCTTGAACGGGGAGGCCGGCCCCGGACCGGCGAAGACGGCCGACGGACCCGCCGTCGCGACCGGGGAGGGCGGCAAGCGGACCAAGCCCGACTCGCCGTTCGGGCGGAACCCCGGTGCGCTGGTGACCTGCGTGTTCCACATCGGCGAGGAGGACGTGGAGGTCCACACCGTGGCGACCGGGAAGCCGCTGGCCCTCTCGCCGCTCACTCCCGTCGTGCAGCGGTACGCGGCCGTGGAGGTGGGCCCGCTGGGGAACTACATGCACCAAGCCACCAGTACGAAGCCCGGCGCAGCGCCCGTCACCACCGTGAACGGCAGCGCCTCCTCGGTCCACCTTGAGCTCGAAGGCGACGGGGACGCGTACCTGCTCGTCGGCATCGGGGCCCCCGAAGCCGCTTCACCCGCCCGGGACGGGCAGCGCACCAGCGCCCTCGCCAAGGCCCTCAAGGACCAGCTCCCGTAGGCACCTCGATCAATTCTCTTCGGGCGAAAGGGAGTTGGTTACACGCGTAGGCGACGGAACAAGTGGTGCCCGCCCCTTGCCGCCACGTCGTGGCTCGCCAATGATGCTGCGGGCGCGCACCGGCAGACCGCCGGTGCGCTCCTCCCCCACGCCCCCGAGGAGACCTCGCATGCGAACGGGTCATCGCGTACGGACATCGGCGGCCGTCGTCGCAGCCGCCCTCGCCCTGGTCATCGCAGTCCCCCAGGCGGCCTTCGCGGCCCCGCCCCCGGGCCTGCCCGGCAACGCCTCCGCCCTGGAGTCGACGTTCCAGCCCGCCTACGACTACGACACGGACGGCTGCTACCCGACACCCGCCATCGGCCCGAACGGGGATCTGAACGGCGGCCTGAAGCCGACCGGCGCGCTCAACGGGAGCTGCCGCGACGCCTCGGACCTCGCCAACACCAACGGCTACTCCCGCGCCAAGTGCAACAACGGCTGGTGCGCGGTCGTGTACGCGCTCTACTTCGAGAAGGACCAGGCCCTCGCCGGTGTCAGCCTCGGCGGCCACCGTCACGACTGGGAGCACGTCGTGGTGTGGAGCCAGGGCGGTGAGGCCAAGTACGTGTCGACGTCTGCGCACGGCGACTTCGAGATCCACGCGCGCGACCGGATCCGCTGGGACGGCTCCCACCCGAAGATCGTCTACCACAAGGACGGCATCGGCACCCATTGCTTCCGGGCGGCGAACACGAACGACGAGCCCCCCGAGAACCACCGCGGGGCCTGGCAGTTCCCCACGCTCGTGGGCTGGGAGGGCTACCCGGCGAACCTCCGGGACAAGCTCGCCTCGGCCGACTTCGGCAGTGCGCACTTCGGGCTGCGCGACGACTCGTTCGCCTCCCACCTGGCGAAGGCCGAGCCGGCCGGGATCCCCTTCGACCCGAACGCGTGACGGAAGGCCGCGCGCCGAGGGACTGACTCGCCCTCCTGTACGTGACCGGGGCCGGCCGGGGCGCCGGAGGTCGCCGGGGAGGAAGCGGACGTGCGGGCGCGCGGGCCGGGCGAGCGGCCCGCCCGTGCACCCGGGCGCGGGGACTCAGTCGGCGAACGACACCCGGTCGGCCTTCGTGTACAGGGTGCCGTCGGACCAGATGTGGTTGAGGCGGCCCCACTGCGCCGCCGTCGCCACGTCGGGGAAGAAGCCGCGGCCGTTCATGTTGGCGCTCGTGTTGCACAGCACCGGGATACCGGTGAGCCGCTCGTACGCGGTCAGCACCTTGGAGACGGGTGTACCGGCATCGGAGTCCACCGTCTGGAGGCGTGCGGTCCCGTCCAGGTGCACGACGGCCGGGACGCGGTCCGCCCACTCCGGCCGGATCTTGTGCTCGAAGAGCATGTACGGGTCGGGGGTGCCCGGCGAGAAGACCTCCGCCGCCCGCTCCGTGAGGCAGATCGGGGCGACCGGGCGGTAACCGGCCCTGCCCTTCACCTCGTTGAGGCGCTCCTTCGTGCGGACGTCCGTCGCGGGCGCCAGCAGGCTGCGGCCGCCCAGCGCCCGGGGGCCGATCTCGGCCCGCCCGGCGAGGAACACGACCGGTTCGCCCTCGGTCGCGAGCAGCTGCGCGAGCTGCGTCTCGTCGCAGGGGGTGGCGCGCCAGCCCTCCGGTGCGGCCCCGGACGTCGTCAGGCGCGGACCGCTGTACACGTCCCAGTCGAGCCGGCTGTGGCCGGACTCGGCGAACATCGCGCAGGCGGCGGCCCCGATGGCCGCGCCCGAGTCGTTGGGGAAGGGCGGCGCCCAGACCTCGCCGAAGAGGCCGGAGGCCCGCAGCCTGCTGTTCCACTTGATGTTGAGGGCGCAGCCGCCGGCCAGGGCGAGGTTGGGCCGGGAGCCCGGGTAGTGCTTGCGCACCTGAACGGACACCTCGTCGAGGATCTTCTGCCCGAGGTAGGACTGGAGCGTCGCGATGACGTCGGCGCTGCTCATGCCCGGGAAGAGCGCGGCCCGTTCGGCGACGAGCCGCTCCCTGATGTGCAGGACCTGCTTGACGAGAGCGACGGCGTCGTTCGTCGGGGTGATGGCCGAGAGGAGGTCGTCGAAGGTGCCGAACGCGGATTCGTCGACCGTGCCCAGGGCCGCGTAGGCCATGGCCTTTCCGGCGACCGAGAGGATGCCGAGCTGCACGTCGGGGTCGTTCGGGTCGTCCACGATCAGGGAGGCGTTCTTGATCTGGAACGGCTCCAGGGCGGAACAGAGGATCGAGAACATGTGCCCCGAGAACGGAAGGACCACGGCGACCTGGGTGACCTCCGGCGGGTTCGGCGCCACGTGGTAGAGGCGACTGGTCGCCCCGCCGTCCCAGGTCAGGACGAGGGCTTCCTCGCCGCGGGCGGCGAACGGGCTGGCGCAGTAGGAGCCGAGCACGTGCCCGGTGGAGTGGTGGTAGCTGGAGTATCCGTGGGTACCCCGGGAGAAGCTGTGGTCCGTGAGGTGGCGGTGCAGGAGCGGGTTCTCGCCGCGGAAGCCGTTGACGACCATCTCGTCGGCGTACGCGGCGACGGGGAGGCGCAGTGTGCAGCCGCCGTCCCGGACGGGGACTTCCGCACGCCCCGTGACCGGGTCCTCGAACCAGCCGTCGATGACGAACCGGTCGACGCTCGCGAGGTCGACCCCTTCGCCCGTGAGGATCTCCTCCACGCGCGCCAGGTCGTCCAGCGGGCTGTAGCGCGGCCGATTCCCTATCTTCTCCATCTCGACGCTGAATGCGAGGCGGTTTCCGTCGATGACGGCGACCCCGCCGTCATGGGTCATCTTGATTCCACAGATCAGCATGGACTTCTCTCTTTTGCGTAGGGGACGGGGGCGACGGGGAGCCGTCGATCCGGGCACCGGAACGCCTCGCGGCGCCACTGGCGCAATCACCGTAGGGACGGCCCCCGCACCGCCGGTTCCTCCGTGCGGACGAGAGCCCGGAGGACAGGTCCGCTCCGCCGGTCAAGCCCGGCCGCCCCGGCGCGATTCCTCCGCACCCCGGACCAAAGGGATGACAAGGGCGGCGTCACGGCCGCCCTACGGTCCTGACACGCCCCGGCGCCTCCGTGCGGCTCGTACGAAAGGACCATGCACCGTGCCAGAACTCATTCACCACATCGGATTCCTCGTGGCCGATCTCGAAGCGGCGATCGTGCGGTGGGAGAAGGCCACCGGCTACCGATTCAGCGGAATAGGCCGCTACCGCACCGACACCTACGCCGACGACAGCGCGCCGCACCCGCACCCGCACGACGCGCGGATCTCCTTCTCCAAGGAAGGTCCTCCCTACATCGAGCTCATGGAATTCCACGGGCAGGGCACGCATTCCGCCTCGCACGGCGAAGGAATCCACCACCTGGGATTCATGGACCATCCCGACGTGGAGGGGCGCCGGCAGGATCTGGAGGCCGCCGGTATGCGCTGCAACGGCATCGCCCTGGGCGAGGACGGCAAGACGCTGCTCTGGTTCACGGACGAGGACGACCTCCACGGCGTGCGTCTGGAATTCGTCAGTCCGGTTCCGCAGCCCATCGTGATGGACGACGGCAGCGCGGCCCACCGCGACAGCCGGGATTTCCCCTCCCTGTGGCCCGTGGAGCCGCCCGTATGAGCGGCTCGGTGAAGGGAACTCTGAACGGATCGGCGAACGGATCGGGGCCGGGATCGGGATCGGGGCCGGGATCGGGGCCGGGATCGGGGCCGGGGCCCGGCGCCTACGGCCCCCTGCCCACCAAGGGCCCGCGCCTTCATCTCCGTCGCCAACCGCGACAAGCGCTCGATGATCTTCCCCGCACGCGAACTCGTCAACCACGGCTTCGTCCAGGAAACCTGCGCCGCCCTCGACCTGCTGCGCGCGGCCCAGCAGCCGCAGGAGGCGGGCCCTCCCCTCGGCCTCGACCCCGGCCTCCCGCACGCCCGGCACGGGTCCGGACAGCGGTGGTGCCCCGCTGCCCGGCCGGCGGTGCTGCCTTCGCGGCGTCCTGCCGGGTAGCCGGGAGTACGCGGCTCAGCCGACGATGCCGACGATGGCCGCGTTGCTGAGGTTGGCCAGGGTGCCCGCGAGAAGGGCCAGGAGGCCGAGGCGGGCGACGTCGGGCCGGCGTTCGGGGGCCAGCGCGCCGAAGGAGCCGAGCTGGATGGCGATCGAGCTGAAGTTGGCGAAGCCGGCGAGGGCGAAGGTGGTGATGAGCACGGTCTTGTCGTCGAGGGTGGGGATCTCCGGGCCGAAGGAGGCGTAGGCGACGAACTCGTTGATGACCAGCTTCTGCCCGAGGTAGCTGCCCACCGTCGTGGCTTCGTCCCAGGACACCCCGATGAGCCAGGCCACGGGCGCGAACACCCAGCCCAGTACGCGCTGGAACGTCAGGTCGTCGACACCGATCCAGCTTCCGGCGACGCCGAGGATGCCGTTGGCCAGGGCGATGAGCGCCACGAAGGCGATGAGCAGACAGCCGACGATCACGGCGAGGCGGCCGCCGTTGAGCGCGCCGCGGGCGAGCGAGTCGATGGCATTGGCCGACTCGGTGTCGCGCACGCCCCGGATGTCGCCCTGCTGTTCCACCTCCTCGGTCTCCGGATAGATCGCCTTGGCGATGACCAGCATGGCGGGGGCGTTCATGACGCTCGCCGCCAGCAGGTAGGGCAGGGGCGCGCCGAGCAGCGAGTAGCCGACCAGCGTGGAGCCGGCCACGGAGGCGAAGCCGCCGGTCATGCAGGTGAACAGTTCCGAGTGGGTGAGGCGTCGCAGGTACGGAGCGATGACCAGCGGCGCCTCGGACTGCCCGAGGAAGATCACCGTGGTGGCCCAGATCGACTCGACGCGGCTGGTCCTGAGCAGCCAGGAGATCGCGCCGCCGACGATCTGTACGACCCACTGGATGACGCGGAGGTAGTAGAGCAGGCCGACGAGCGCGCCGAGGAAGATGATGACCGGCAGAACACCGAGGGCGAAGGGTACGTTCGAGCCCTTGGCCAGCGAGCCGAAGAGGAACTCCGTTCCCGCGGTCGTGTAGCCGATCAGCTTCGCGATCATGTCGGCGAACGCCCGGAGCGCTTCGCGGCCGGGTCCCCATTTCAGCACCAGCAGGGCGAAGCCCACCTGCAGGCAGAAGCCGATGCCGAGGGTCCGCCAGTTGATCCGGCGGCGGTGCCGTGAGATGGCGAAGCACAAGCCGTAGATCACGATGAGGCCGAGCAGCCCCTGCAGCCGAGTCATCGGACGCGATCTCCCCATC
Organism: Streptomyces sp. NPDC051582; assembly: GCF_040681715.1. NCBI lineage: Bacteria > Bacillati > Actinomycetota > Actinomycetes > Kitasatosporales > Streptomycetaceae > Streptomyces > Streptomyces sp. NPDC051582. Next base: position 14,432 of record NZ_JBFAZJ010000059.1, on the reverse strand, counting down.
GGGCCGAGGCCGGCCCCTCGTGGCCTGGTGGCGAGCCGACGGGTACGGAGCGCACACCGGCCGGCCACGTGGATCAAAAGCCGGGCAAACCGGTTGATCCGAACCTACGAGACGTACCCCTGCCGAGAGCCTCAGGACACGCCCGTTTGGGAGGGTCGGGGGCGGGGTTCAGGGGCAGTGTTCAGGGGCGCGGCTCAGGGGCGCGGCTCAGGGGCGCGGCTCAGGGGCGGGGTGGAGCCAGCCGCGGATGGCGGCCTGGACGCCGGCCTGGAAGCGGGTGTCGGCGTCGAGTTCCTCCAGCATGCGGGTGATGCGCCGGCGGGCGGTGTGGACGTGCACCCCGAGCCTGCGCGCGATGGACTCGTCCTTCAGGCCCGAGGCGAGCAGCCCGAGCAGTTCGCGCTGGTCGGCGGTGAGCGGGCTGCCGCAGCTCCCGACGGGGGTCGCGCGGTCCCACAAGGACTCGAACAGCGGCAGTGCGGCCTGGTGCAGCAGCGACGCGCCGAACACCAGGCCCACGCCGTCGGCGCCCTCACCGTCACAGCTGGGCGGGGGCAGCAGGCAGGTCCGGCGGTCGACGAGGACGAGGCGGGTCGGCAGCCGCGAACCGACGCGCGCCTGGAGGCCGAGTTCGGTGAGGGCGACGAGTTCCCTGGCCCGGTCCGGGAAGTCGGCCCCGCCCCGGTCGGTGACCGTACGTACGGTGACCCCGCGGGCGAGCAGGGTCCGGATGCCGTCCCCGTCCACCGCCCGGTCCGTCCTCTCCCGCTCCTCCGCGCCGGGTGCCGGTGCGACCGGCGCGACCGGGGCAACCGGGGCAACCGGCGCGACCGGGGCGACGCGGTCGAGGATCAGCACCTCGCCCTCGGCGGCGTCGAGCATGGCGTCGATACGGGCCCCGATGGCATCGCTTCCGGTGACGACTTCGATGCCCACCGGGGGCCCCGGGGGCGAGGACGGGTGCGGTGGGAGCCGGTCGGCCAGACGGTCGGCGTAGGAGCGCAGGGAATCCAGGTCCGCGGACTCCTGGTGGAGGAGCGCCTGGCGGCGCCGCACCAGTGCCCGCAGTGCGGCGGCCGGATCGGCGGTCGTGCGTGACATCGCGCTGCTGCCGCGCTGCCTGCCGGGCGGGGTGCGGTCGTCCGGGTCGGTTTCGATCATGCCGGGGATTCTGACCGCCTTCACAGAGCCCTCACAAGTGTGCATGGCCAGTTCTGAGGCGGGCCCGGCTCTGGTCCGCAGGGCTCCGTGGCGATTGCATTGCGGCCACTCACAGCAATGCACCAGGCACCCACGGTTGAGGAGACCCCTTGCCCAAGTTCAGCGCAGGTTCACCGGCACACACCCCTGCCGCACGAAGGATATGGCGCAAAGAACTACGTACCGCCGCAGGAACTGCCGTTCTGCTGGCCGCCGCAATGACCTTGCAGGCATCACCGGCGTGGGCCGTCGACCCCGACGCGAACCCCGTGAACGCCGTCCCCGGCCAGGACACCGCGACCCCGGTCCTCGTCGAAGGCCTCCACGAGGCCGTGGACGCGAAGGCCGCCCCGGCCGACGCGGCGCGCCGGCACCTCGACTCCCACCAGGGCCGCTACAAGATCCCGCGGGCGGGCCAGGACCTCGTCCCGCTCGCGACGACCACCACCGGCTCGACCGGGGAGACGGTCCGGCTCCAGCAGAAGCACCGGGGTGTCGACGTCCTGGGCGGCCAGTACGTCGTACGCATGCAGAAGCAGGACGGCAAGCGGGTGGTCACCGGCACCTCGGGGCACTACTTCACGGCCCTGAGCACCGACGTGACCCCGCAGGTCACCGAGGACGTCGCGGTCCGCCGCGCGGTGGCCGCCACCGCCCGCCGGCTCGGCTCGGCCCTCGACAAGGGCCGGGCCCCGAAGTCCGAATCCGGTGACCCGGCGGCCACCGGCATGACCGGTGAGGCCAAGGGTCTCGTCGTGCTGCCCAAGGGCGCGGGCATCCTCGCCTACCGGGTCACCGTGCGCGGCACCGCGCCCGGTACCGGCGCCCCGGTCGTGGACGAGGTCTACGTCGACGCCCGCTCGGGCTACCCCGCGCTCCAGTACAGCGCGCTGAAGACCATGACGGCCCCCGGAGCCCGGACAGCGGGCGCGGCCGCCAGCGGCCCGACGGCGGACGGCCCTCCGGCCGCCCCCGCGAACCTGTTCCCCGAGACCGGATCCGGTACCCGCCTCGACGGCTCGGCGGCCTCGCTCGACATCGCCTACGACCCGGCGGCCGGCAGCTACCTGCTGGCGGACGCCGCCCGTATGCGAGCCGGTTCCAAGAGCCTGCTGGCCACCTGGGACGCCCGCGGCACGTCGGTGTCCGAGGCCTCGGGGACCTGGCCCTCCGGTATCAAGATGTTCACCTCACCGGGTACCGCCTTCGACTCCGCCGCGACGGACTCGGGCGCCGTGGACGCCCACTGGAACGCGGGTCAGGTCTACGACTTCTACAAGAAGAACCTCGGCCGCGACAGCCTTGACGGCAACGGCGGCGCCGTCAACTCGCTGGTGGGCGTGACGTACTACGGCCTCCCGTACGCCAACGCGTTCTGGGACGGCACCAAGATGGTCTACGGCAACGGCGACTCCGAGTACAAGCCGATGTCGTCCGACACGGACGTCGTCGGCCACGAGATGACCCACGGGGTCATCGAACACTCGGCGAACCTGGTCTACGCCGGCCAGTCCGGCGCCCTGAACGAGGCCCTGGCCGACTACTTCGGCAACGCCATCGACGTCACCGCGAACGGGACGCCGATGACGGACCCCTCGGCCGGTCTCATCGGCGAGAACCTGTGCCGGACCAAGAAGGGCGCCGACTGCGCGCTGCGCGACCTCAACGACGGGGCCACCACCTCCAAGAGCTTCCTGGGCGTGTCGTTCGCCACCGACAACGGCGGTGTGCACCTCAACTCGACGATCTTCTCCGGCGCGCTGTGGGACATGCGCGAGGACCTCGGCGGGGCGCTGGCCGACAAGATCGTCTACAAGGCCGTGACCGAGTACATGACGCCGATCGACGGGTTCACCGAGGCCCGGGGCGCGGTGCTCGCCGCAGCCAAGGCGCTCGGCGCGAGCGCCGGCCAGCAGAACACGGTCAAGCGGTCGTTCAACGCCCACGGCATCGTCGCGGGCTGGGAGCAGGCCCTCGGCGTCGACAGCGACAGCCTCTTCGGCAAGCTCAACACCACCGACTCCGGTGTGGGCGCGGGCCGCGGCTGGTGGACGGTCTCCAAGTCCAACGACGACGGCTCCGAGCCCTATTCGGTCTACGCCGGGCGCCTGGACGGCAAGGGCGCGCCGAAGGTGATCAGCCCCAACGACGGCCGCTACCACACCGCCCCGGCCACCGACGGCAAGACCGTCGTGTGGACGGCGTACGGTCCGACCTCGGTCGACGTCCTCTCCCGTCCCGTGGCGGGCGGCCCGGTCAAAACCCTCTACAGCTCGACGACCGGTGTCGCCGGCCTGCGGGTGGACAAGGGCACGGTCGTGTTCGAGGAGTACGACGTCTTCGGCGGCCGGCACGTCGGCTACCTGCGCCCCACCGACAAGGCCCCGGTCTTCACCGATGGCCGGAAGTGGAACACCCTGACCGCCCTGCCGTCCATCAGCGACAACAAGATCGCCTACGCGAAGCTCTACCCGCAGGGCGGCACGTACCGGCTGGGTGTCGAGGTCGTCGACCTCGCCACCGGCAAGGCGGTCCTGACCGAGCAGCTCGACGAGCCCGTGGGCCTCGGCCAGACCGGCATCAACGGCAAGAACGTGTTCTGGCTGGCCGACACCGACGAGGGCGACAGCGGCCAGATGTCGGTCCTCAGCTCCGGCCTCGACGGACGCGGCGCCTACCTCGTCAGCGACGAGCACAAGCCGGGCGCCTTCATCGCCTCCGACCTGACGGTCTCGCAGGACGCCCTGACCCTCGTCGCCCAGACGCCCGACACCCGGTACCGCAACGAGTCGCTGCCCAAGCTGTGGCAGCTGACCACCGACGGCTCGCGCCGGGAGCGGGTCTCCTGCAACCGCGGTGAGCAGAGCTACCCGGCGGCCGGCGCGGGACGGCAGGTGGCCTGGCTCGACGCGACCACCGGCTCCACGGACCTGGTGGTGCGCGAGCGTCCGGCCGGCTCCTGCTGATCCCGACCGCCACATGAGGGGCCGCCGGCCACGCCGCGGATCACGCGGCGGTCAGGCCGGCGGAACCTCCGGGCGGGGCAGGTCCCGCCCTGGCGCCGGAGCCCCGGGCCCCGGGCCTCCGGCTGCCCACCGCGCGGCCTCGTTGCGCAGGACGGCGTTGGCCACCATGGCCGAGCCCAGGCAGGCGCACACTTCCACGATGGGCGCGCCCCGGACCGTCCAGTCCGTCATCGGATCCCTCCCCGGGGGCGTGCCGGCCCGGAGGCTCCCGTCGGGGTTTCCAGGAGTACGCGCTCCATCTCCAGGGCCTCTTCGGGGGTGTCCGCGACGATGCAGTACTCGACGGCGCCCCAGTGGCGCGTGTAGTCGCAGGCGATCAGGGTGCGCGGCCCCGGTACGGGGCGCGAATGCGGGACCGCTGCCAGTGAACCGGCCCCCCGCGGTCCGCCGGCCGTCCGAACGGACGGACCAGGGGGGTGACGGGGGTCCCGGAGCCGCGCCGTCGTCCCCGGCTTCCACCGTGCGGACGACGCGGCCGGGCCCGCCGGTGTGGGGCACTGGATGGCATGCACGAGACCGACGGCACCGAAAGGCCCCCGAGGGACTTCCTCGCTCCGGGGCGCGTGTGCCGGCGTACCGCTCCCGCCCGAGGCCGCGACCGGATGTGATTCCCATGCGCACGACCACGCACGAACACGCAGAGCACGCCTTCACCGCCGTCCCCGAATCCGTGGCGCAGGCCCGCACCTTCACCACCCGGACCCTGGCCGCCTGGCACCTGGACGAGGGCCGCGCCGACGACATCCGGCTGTGCGTGTCCGAGCTCGCGTCCAACGCCGTCGAGCACGGCACCCACGGCATCGGAACCGGGGGCGTCTTCCGCCTGCGGATCGATGCCGACGACAGGCACGTACGCGTCGAGGTCGAGGACGACGACCCGCTGGCGACGCCCCGCGTACGGCCTGAGTCGGAGGAGGCCACCGGCGGACGGGGCATGGCCATCGTGGCCTCCCTGGCCACCGCCTGGGGCTTCGAGAACTGCGCGTCCGGCGGCGGAAAGGCCGTCTGGTCAGACTTCGTCACCGGATGACCCGGCGGGGGGGGCCGCGTGTCGGCGGTCCGCAGTGGTACTTCGGGTCCGCAGTGGTACTTCGGGGCCGTAGTGGTGTTCCGGGGCCGGATGGTCACCCCTTCAGGGTCAGCACCTGCCCGGCGACCACCAGGAGCACCTCCTCGCAGGCCCCGCCCACCGCCGCGTTGAGCCAGCCGAGTTCGTCGCGGTACCGACGCTCCCGAGCGTCGTCGGGCCGGGCCCCCGAACCCACCTCACTGCTGACCATCACCACCCGCCGCCGGGCCGCCCGTACCCCGGCCGCCAGCTCGGCGGACCGGGCACGCAGTTTCCGGCGGCCTCCGCTCAGCCAGGCCTTCTCGTCCCCGGCATCGACCTGCTCCATCGCGTCGGCCAGCCACGCCGCCAGGCAGTCGACCAGCAGTGGCGGACCGTCCTCGGCGAGCAGCGGCAGCAGCTCGCCGGTTTCCACGGTGCTCCAGCGGGCGGGACGCCGCTTCCGGTGCAGCCGCACCCGGAGCGCCCATTCGGCATCCCCGTCGCGGGCGCCTCCGGTAGCGGCGTACACCACCTCCGGGAAGTCCCTCCAGGCGGCGCTCCGCCTGGAGGGACTTCCCCGAGCGGGTCCCGCCCAGCACCAGGGTCCGGCGCGGCACGACCGGGGCCCGCACCGGCCGCCCGGCGTGTACCGAGGTCCCGTCCGGCACGGCCCGGGCGCCGGACGCCGCGCAGCGGCGGACCAGTTCGGCGCCGAGCGGGTCGTCGTGGTCCAGGTGCACCGCGATCACGTCGGTGCCGGGGCCGACCTCGCCGGAGGCCCGCAGCAGGGCCAGCGCCTCCGGGCGGCCCAGCACGTCCGCGAGGACCACCTCGTACGGGCGCTGCGCGACCCGGTCCCCCCGGTCCGCGCCGCCGGGGCCCGTGGCGGGTCGGACGGGTGCCGCGCCGGGCGGCAGGTACAGGGCCCGGGTGCCGTCCGGGCCGGTCACCGCGTACCCGGTGCCCGGTACGTCGACGGGTACCGCCCGCACCCGGTGCCCGGAAGCCGCCGCCAGCTCCCGCCCGGCGGAAAGCCGACGCGGCGGGGGCAGGCCGGGCAGCGGCGCTCCGGCCGCCCCGCCCTCCTGTGGCCGGGCCGGCAGCAGCCGGCGGATCCCGGACGGTGCGTGCCCGGCCCGAGCGGTGCTCTCGACTGCGCCGGGCGTCGCGTCGAGGAGCAGGGCCCCGTCCACGAGGACCGCCGTGGCGGCGCGGACGTGTGCCCCGACGGAGGCCGCGCAGGCCGCGCAGGGGCAGTCGGGTCGGGGCAGACCTTCGGGGGCGGCGGTGCCGAGCAGCGTGAGTTCCACGGGTGGTCCTTCCGGAAGGAGCGGGCGGGGAGGCACTCCCCTCCCCCGCCGGTGCCTCGCACCGGCCCTTCCAGGGAACGCGCCCCGCCCTGCTGCCCGCTTCCTCCGAACGGACCCGGGCGGGGCGGACCGGACTCGTCGGCGAGCCCTCACCTGTGCGGCCGGCGCACTGCGCCACCGATCCGACGAGGCCTGCGGACGCGCCGGGGTCGCGTCAGTTGCCGTGACCGGAGTGGCCGTGGCCGTGGCCGTGGCCGGAAGGCGGCGTGCTGTCGGCGCGCCGGGGCGGACGATGTCGAGAACGGCCATCATGCCCGTGTTCTCGTGGTTGAGGATGTGGCAGTGGAGGACCGTTCTCCCGGTGAAGTCGAGGAAGCGCGTGCGGACCACGATCGATCCTCTGACGGGCACGGTCACCGTGTCGTACCAGCCGTGGGACGGGTCGGCCGGAACCCCGTTGACGCTCATGAGCTGGAACTGGTTGGTGTGGACGTGGAAGGAGTGCTGTTCGTCGGTGTTGTTCTGCACGGTCCACTCCTCGACCGTGTTGAGGTGTGAGGTGAAGTCGATCCGGTCGGGGTCGTAGGTCTTGCCGTTCATGTAGAACTCGGTGCCTGCGGCGTTCTCGGTGTACGTGATCGTCTTGCGGTCGGCGATCTTCGCGTGGGTCAGGTCCGTGAACGGACCGAACGTGGCCGGGATCTCGGCGGGCTTCACCGGCTCGCCCTCGGTCACCACGGTGGCGAGGTTCGCCTGCGGGAACTGGTTGCCCGCGGGCCGGTGTTGTAGGGCAGGGTCTCCAGCTGGGCCACCCCGGGACGTCCGGCCTGGGCGAGGACGTCGTACCGGGATGCCGCGGCCATGACCAGGCTGTCCGCCGCGTACACGCGGTGCACCGGGTGACCGTCCTGGGCGATGACGTGGAACCGGAAGCCGGCGAGGTGGAGCTTGTAGTAGATGTTGGCGCCGATGTTGGCCAGGCGCCAGAGCTGTGTCTCACCCGGCCGCATGGAGATGACGGGATTCTGCTGCCCGTTGACGGTCCTGTTGGTGGCTGCACCGATGCTCAGCGGCGACGTCTTGATCGAGTCGCCGTCGACCTGATCGTCCTTCAGCGCGACCACGTGCTCGGTGATGTTCCTCAGGTCGTGCGGCAGGTACTTCCTCAGACCGTCGACGATGAGGACGCCGGACTCGCCTCCCGCGACCTGCGGAGCCGAGAATCCGTGGGCGTGGGAGTGGTACCAGTACGTGCCCGGCAGCGCACTGCCCGGCACCTTGTAGGTGTAGTCGTAGGTCTGGCCGTACTTGATGGCGATGAAGATGTCATCGGCCGGGGGCCGCGGTGACACGTGCATTCCGTGGAGGTGGAGATTGGTGTCCTGGTCCACGTTGTTTCTCATCTTGAGCCGGATGACGTCACCCGGGCGCACCTTCAGCGTGGGGGGCATGTAGCGCCCGTTGTACGTGAGTGCGTACAGCATCTGGTTGCCGACCTTCACGCGCCTGCGCTCCACCGTGATCGACGCTTCGAGGAGCCCGTCGCGGCTCGCGTACACGGGAGGATCCTGCAAACGGGGCCCCAGGCTTCCGGACGGGTGCCGGTCGGTTCGTACCCCGGGGTCGACGAGTGACGCGTCGGCGGGGCGCGCCTGGGCCGTGGTGAAGGCAGAGACGAGGCCAACCGTCGCCCAGAGCATTTTCAGTCGGGGCCGCGTTCTGTTCGTACCTCCACGGTTCGACGGTCGTTCCATGTCCCAGGGCTCAGGTATCACCCCGGTGAGGGGCGGTCGGGACACAGGCCGCAGACCGGTGGAAGTTCGCCCGCCCGGCCCTCGGCAAGCCGGTCCGGCAGGCCTCGGCGAGGGCGCACCCCGCCGACGGGGGCGCCGTCGAAGACGACCCGGGAGTCCGGGCGGCCACGGTCCGCCGGGTCGGAGCGGGCGCCGTGCTTGGGCGATGCCCGCAGGGTGGGCTCGGCGCCCGAGCGGGCTACCGGAGCGGCCGCGAGGGGCCTTCCGGCGCGGTTGACAAAGCGGAACACTGCTCCGAATACTAAAGGGAGCACTGCTCCGCTTCGGATCGGCCGAGGCCGGCCGCGCCCGGCCACCGCCTCGCCCTCTCCAGATCGGGACCGGCAACTGCCCAGGCTCCAGAAGGGACCCCCTCGTCATGACGGCATCCACCGACACCGACACCGACATCAACACGGACACGGACACCGGTTTCGGCGCGCCCGCACCCGTCCTCTCGTACAGCCCTGTGGTGCTGTCCGTGCCCGGACGGCCAGTGGACCTCCAAGTCCGTGTCACGGCCCCGGTGACCGGGACCGGCCTGCCCGTCATCCTGCTCTCGCACGGCCACGGCGGCTCGAACAACCTCTCCTCGCTGAACGGGTACGCGCCCCTCGCCAATCTCTGGGCGGCGGCCGGATTCGTCGTCGTCCAACCCACCCACCTCAGCTCCGGCACGCTGAGCCGGCACCTCGCCGGGTCACCCGGAGCCCCCTTCTTCTGGCGCTCGCGCGCCGAAGACATGAGCCACGTCCTCGACCGGTTGGACGAGATCGAGAAGACCGTGCCCCGGCTCGCCGGGCGCATCGACCACGACAAGATCGCGGTGGCCGGGCACTCCCTCGGCGGCCACACCGCCGGTCTCCTGCTGGGGGCCCGCAGCTCCGACCCCGACACCGGGGAGGAAGTGGACCTGACCGACCGCCGGATCACGGCGGGTGTGCTGCTGGCCGCACCGGGCAGAGGCGGTGACATCCTCACCGGTTGGATGGCGGACAAGGTGCCGTTCCTCCACGGCACCGACTTCTCCACGATGGCCACTCCCGCCCTGGTCGTCGTCGGCGACCGCGACGACTCCCGGCACTTCACCGACGTCGGCCCCGACTGGCATGCCGACCCCTACCGGCTCTCCCCCGCACCCAAGACCCTGCTCACCCTGTTCGGCGGCGAGCACCTGCTGGGAGGAATCTCCGGCTACGACGCCGACGAGACCACCGACGAGAGTCCCGAGCGGGTCGCCGCCCTCGCCCGTCTCACCTCGGCCTACCTGCGCACCCGGTTCCAGCCCGGCGACCGCGCCTGGCAGGCCGCGTGCGAGGCACTGACGACCGGGGCCGGCTCGTCCGGACGCGTCGAGTCGAAGTAGGCGGCCACGGCGGCTCCCGGCTCGTCGAAATGCGGGGCAACACCTCCCGGCGGGCGCTGTGGCGCCTGCCGGTGCCGCACACGGATGGACCCTCCCCTCGCCCCGGGCCGTCGATTTGCGCCGCTGCCGCGAGGCGCTTCACTCGAAAGAGGATCGACCCCGTTCGGAAGGAGCGCAGGCATGGAGACGATGCTGGCCGCACGGCTGCCCGTCGAAGGTGGCGGTCTCACCGTCGAGGAAGTGCCCGTGCCCGCGCCCGGTCCGGGACAGGTGCTGGTCCAGGTACGGGCGGCCGGCGTCTGCCTGTCGGACGTCCATCTCATCCAGGGCATGCTCCGGGCGCGCCCGCTCTCGGGCGACAAGGTGACGCTGGGGCACGAGACCGCCGGGGTGATCCACTCCCTCGGTGAAGGCGTGACCGGGCTGGGCACCGGTGATCACGTCGTCCTCCAGGCCGGTGAACTCCGCGACGGGGTCCGCTGCACCCGGGGGGTGAACTGTGACGGAGGCTGGGCGGAATACGCCCTCGCCGCCGCCGACGCGGTGGTGAGCCTCCCGTCCGAGATCCCGTTCGAGCAGGCCTGCATCATTCCCGACGCCGTCTCCACCCCCTGGGCGGCCATCACCTCCCGCGCCGCGGTGCGCCCCGCGGAGGCGGTGGGCGTGTGGGGGGTCGGAGGGCTCGGAGCCCACGCCGTCCAGCTGCTGCGGCTCGTCGGGGCATGTCCGATCATCGCGGTCGATCCGATCGCCGAGGCGCGTGATCGCGCCCTGCGGCTCGGAGCGGACGCCGCCCTCGACCCGGCCGACCCGGAGTTCGGCGCCGGCCTCCGTGCTGTCGCCGGCGCACAGGGAATCTCCACCGCCTTCGACTTCGCGGGAGTCCCGGCGGCGCGGGACCAGGCCCTCGGCAGCCTCTCGGACCGGGGGAAACTCGTGCTCGTGGGGCTCACCGACCAACCGCTCACCGTCAAGGACAGCACCTGGTTCTGCCGCTTCGGACAACAGGTCATGGGTCATTACGGGTCGCGACCGGAGGACCTCGCCGAACTCGTCGGCCTCGTGAGCAGGGGTCGCCTGGACCTCTCCGCCTCGGTCAGCGGGGTCTTCCCCCTGGCCGACGCCGCACGCGCCGTCGAGGCCCTGGAGAGCAAGCGGGGAAGCCCGATCCGGCTGATCCTCAAGCCTTGACCTGCGGCCGGCGACGGGGCGGCGGCGGGTGACCGGCGGCGGGACGGCGGGACGGCGGCGGGCGAGCACCGCCGCGGCGACCGCTTCACCCGCCGTACGGGGCGTGGAAGCCGGTCCAGGTGACTCCGGTGAGTTCCTCGGAAGCCGCCCACAGGCGCGCTGCCGCCGCACCGTCGTGGGCCTGTCCGGCGAGGCTCTGCAACGTGGGGAAACCTTTCAGCCGTCCTGGGCCGGACGGCCCGTAGTACTGACCGCCGAGCGCCGCCGGGTCGGTGGCGGCCCGAACCACGGGCCACGCGCCCCGGTCCTTGCCCTGGGCGAGCAGCCCGAGCGGCGCGGCCCTCAGGAAGTCGGACACGCCCGGCTCCCAGAGCGGGGGGCGGGCCGGGGTCAGGCCCTGGACGGCCCAGCCGGGGTGGGCGGCCAGGCTGACGACCGTACTGCCCTGCGCACGCAGTCGCCGGTCCAGCTCGGTCGCGAAGAGGAGCACCGCGAGTTTGGACCGCCCGTAGGCGGTCATCGAGCGGTAGTCGCGGCTGCTTTGCAGGTCGTCGAAGTCTATCCGGGCACGGGTGTGCGTGAGGCTGCCGAGTGAGACGACCCGCGCGCTCGGGGAAGCGGCCAGGGCGGGGGCCAGCAGCAGGGTGAACGCGAAGTGCCCGAGGTGGTTCGTGCCGAACATCAGCTCGTGTCCCTGCACGGTTTTGGCGCGCCGAGTGGCGGCGGTGACCCCGGCGTTGGTGACCAGCAGGTCCACCGGCCCGGCCGCGGTGAGCTGTTCGGCCGCCCTGCGGACGGAGTCCAGGTCGGCGAGGTCCAGTCGGACGTCGGTGACGGAGGCGTCCGGTACGGCGGTCCGCAGCGCGTCGAGGGCGGTACGGGTGCGTTCGGGGCTGCGGGCGGCGAGCACCACGCGCGCCCCGGCCCGGGCCAGTTGCTCGGCCACGTGATAGCCGATCCCGGCATTCCCCCCTGTGATCACGGCAGTTCGGCCGTGCTGAGCGGGCAGGGCCCGCGGATCCCACGTCATTGGACGACCTCCTTCTCGGGTCTGGCCGCAACACCTTAGGCGGGCGGCGGCCGTCCGGCTGTCGTCCCATCGGACGGCCGGCGGACGAGCGGACCGGTCCTGCGGCCCGGCCGCGCAAAGGACATGGCCCTTCTCTGCGCCGACGCGTCGATCGCCCGGGGCCGCAGGGCCGTGCCCGGCCGCGGCCGGGCGCCGCGCCGCGTCGCGCCGTGCCTCGCCCTGCCGTGCCGTGCCGTGCCCCCAACGGACGAATCCGGGGACGAGGCTCGCGCACGGGGCCCGTTCGGCCCGGACCGGGCGTCCGGCGCACACCGGGTCCCCCTTCCGGCACGCCGCTCCCTTGACGTCAGCGAGCCCTCACCGGCACCGGTCCGGTGGTGGAGCCGCCGTGCACGGTCGTTCATCACCGTGCGGTCCGATCGCAGGACGCGGGAGCCGCCCCGGCGGGGGTTTCGTGGAGGTGTCGGTGCACAACAGATCAAGCCCCCCCCATCCCCTGGGGTCCGCCACACCTTGGTGCGGCACCGACGGACCCCACCGTCCCGGAGGACCTGAACCCTGCGCATCACCCGAACCGTCGCCACCGCCGGACTCGCCCTCGCCGCCCTCGGCGTCGCCGGCACCGTCACCATCGCCAGCGCCGCTCCTCACTCCACCTCCGCAGTGAAGACGGCGAACACCTCGCTGAACACCGGCCACAGCCGACCCGAACTGAGCGCCACGACGTTCGCGAACGGCGGCAAGGAGCTCCGTGCGGCGCAGACGCCGAACGGCGGCAACACGGTCCTCGCCCTCTCCCAGAAGGGCGGTGACAACTTCCACCCGTAGCCCGCGGCACTTCACAACCCGCCCTGGCTGCCGCCCCCACACGGGGCGGCAGCCATGGCTCGCTCCACACCCGCCTCGGCTCTCCGCCGCCGCCTCGGTCCCCGCAGTCTGCGCCGCGGCGCTCCTCGCCACCGCCGGTCCGGCCTCGGCCAGCCACTTCTTCGGTGGCACCCTGCACCCGGTCGAGCAGCGCTGCGTCCAGCAGTACGCCGCGTACAGGCCCGCGCCTTCGGCGAGGCGACCGGCCAGGGCGCGAAGTTCCGGCGCGGGGGCTCAGGTGTTCGCCTTCCAGAGGACGGCGTTGAGGACCGTCGCGAAGCAGACCCATGCCAGGTAGGGCACGAGGAGGAAGGCGGCGACCCGGTGTCCGCGGTGGAAGAGGCGGATGGTGACGAGCAGGGCCGTGACCAGCAGCAGGAGGTCCAGCAGCGCGAGGCCGTATTGCCGCACCCCGAAGAACAGCGGGGTCCAGGCGAGGTTGAGGGCCAGCTGGAGGCCCCACCAGGACAGCGCCCGCCGCCTCGTACGGCCCCCGGTGTGCCGCCACACGAGCCAGCCCGCCACGGCAACGGTGCCGTAGAGGACGGTCCAGACCGGGCCGAAGAGCCAGGCGGGCGGAGCCCAGACCGGGCGGTCCAGGGCCGCGTACACGTCGGCCGCGTCGGAGGAGGCCAGCGCGCCCAGTGCCGCCACCGCGTAGGTGAGGACCAGGAATCCCGCCAGGGCGGCCGGCGCCCGGGCACCCTCCTCACGTGTGCCGGGTGGTACCGGTCCTGGTCCTGACATCGGGGACTCCGGGGCGGCGGGGAAGTGCGGTCACTGTGTACTTCCGCAGCGGCCGCCTCCCCGGATGCGATCCTCCCCGCTCGGTGCGCGAAGGGTCCGGGCCGCCCGCCGGTGCACCGGACCCGGACGAGTCGTTCGCCGGCGCCCGAGACCGGCGCCGCACGTCGTCCGGGGAATCGTCCGTATACAGGACAGTCGGTGCAGCGGCCCGATGGTGTGCTGGTGGGGATCGAAACCCACGCTGCGAGGGAGGAATCATGAACACCACCGCCACCTACAGCACCACCGGATCCGGCTACGACGCCGACGGCCTCACCCTGACACCGCTGCCCAGCTGGAAGGCGCTCGCGGACCTCACCCTGCGCAAGGGCGCATGCGGGGCCCTGTGTGCCCACGGCTGCCTCACGCGGGTCTCGTCCGGGCCCGCCAAGCTGCACCGGTCGTAACGGCCGATCCGCACAAGGGCATCCACCCCAGCACCGACAGCCACGAGGAGACCGTCATGAACACACCCCACCACGTCGGCGTAACGGACACCCGTACCCGTACGGCCCCGCTCAGCATGGAGATCCGTCCCGGCGGCGGCCGGTCGCACGGCACCGACAAGCGGGCCTGCGTCTGCGGTTGGAACTGCTTCACCAGATCAGCCGTTCCCGGGGGCCCTCGGCGCGCCGCGCGCTGAGGCCTTCCGTCGAAGGCACCGATCCGCGCGGCCGGCACCCGGAAACGGTGGTGCATCCGTGTGGACCGGTGCCTGAACGTGGTGGGGGGGGGGGGGGCCGCCCCCCCCCCCGCCGCCCCGCGCGCCAGACGGCCACGCGCCGCCGGGGAGGGGGGGGGGGGGGGCGCGG
>NZ_JBFAZJ010000058.1:0-23484 GCF_040681715.1 Streptomyces sp. NPDC051582 | reverse complement strand
CCGGGCGAAATCCCGAGTACGTCCAGTACACGGGCTTCCGCCCGGCACGCCGAGAGCACGCACCGGACACCGCGGGCCCGCCCTGCGGGCGGACGGCGCCACTTCGCGGACACCCCTAGATCTCCCGGAGATCGGAGCCGGACCGGCTCGGGCCGTGGCCGCCGCGGCCGTGCCCGGTGCAGGATGGAGGGGACGGATCGCCCACCCCTGGAGGACCGCATGCTGGCCGAGACCATATGTTCCGCGGTGTCCGCGGCGGGCCTGGGCATCGCCGCGGTGGCCGCCTACCGCAAGCGCTTCCTCGCCGCCACGCGGATCGCGGCGTACGCGCTGGTGCCGGTCGCCCTGGTGCTGACCGGCGTCGTGGAATGGGTGTCCGGGATGGTCTTCAAGCCGGCCGTCTGGCTGGGCTTCGGGCTGCTCGGGCTCTCCTGGGTGCTCTTCATGACCACGCGCGCCATCGAGCGGCGCGGGCAGGGCGCGGGGGAGAAGCCCGCCAAGGCGGTCAAGCCCTCGAAGGCCGCGAAAGCGGCCAAGGGGCGCCCCGCGCAGGAGGCCGTGGCCCCGGCCGCGTCCTCCCCCTCGGCGGGGCAGGGCGTCCGCCCGCAGCCGGGTACCCGTCAGGCGCCCGCCGCTCCCGCGGACGACTTCTCCGACATCGAGGCGATCCTGAAGAAGCACGGCATCTGAAGCACGTCACCCGGGGGCCGCGCGCGGTATTGCCGCGAGTCTGACGAGAAGGGGTGAACTCCCGCGTAAAGGATGGCGTGTTGGGGGCGGTCGGGGCGCGCCCTGCGCCATCATCGCCCGGACATGCTCGACACATCGCAGGGCGACCCGCCGGCTTCCGCTCCGGCCCCGGTCGCCGCCCCCGTCGCCCAGGAGCCGCGAGGCTGCCTCTTCGCGCTCTCCCAGCCGCCCCTGATGATCTTCCTAGGTGTGATCGGCACCCTGTTGCTGCTTGCCGCCGTGCACGACCTCTTCCTGCTGTGAGCCCGGCAGGGCGTCGTGCCGGGCGTCCTGGCGGACGTCCTGCTCCGGCGCTCCCGCGTCGGCTTCCTTGCGCCGGGCCCGGTACGCCGCCACGTGCAGCCGGTTCCCGCAGGTACGGCTGTCGCAATAGCGCCGCGAGCGGTTGCGGGAGAGGTCCACGAAGGCCCGCCGGCAGTCGGGGGCCTCGCAGCGGCGCAGCCGCTCCTGTTCGCCGGAGACCACGATGAAGGCCAGCGCCATGCCGCCGTCGGCGGCCAGGTGGTCGCCCAGCGAGGCGCCCGGCGCGAAGTAGTGGACGTGCCAGTCGTAGCCGTCGTGGTCGGTGAGCTGCGGGGTGGTGCCCGCGGTCGCCACCAGCTCGTTGATCAGTCCGGCCGCCGTCCGGGGGTTGGGTGCCCCGAAGACCTGGGCGAACTTGCCGCGGACCGTCCGGACTCCGGCGAGGTCGCGGGCGCCGAGCTCGCCGATGTCACTGATCTCGTACTCGCGTACGAATTCGCGCAGCGAGCCGATGTCCGCCAGTCCGTCGGGCTGTTCCGCCTCGGCCGCGGTGTTCACCAGCGCGACGACGACGTCGAGCGCGCGACGGGTGTCGTGGGGAATCTGCACGGGGGTCGCTCCCTGGGGGCCGGGCCTGCGGCGACGGACCAGTGCCGCCGCCGGGGGCCGACTCTAGCCGTGCCCGGGCGGAACCGGGAGGGACCCCTGTGGCGGCCGCGTCACAAGGGACGGGATGGACCGCGCCACGCACACCGGCGCCGCCCTCGCGGAAGGCTTCCGCGAGAACAGCGCCGGCACTGCCGTATGTGGTTTTCGTCCAGCCCGCACCGTCGCCCCGAGTCGGACGGTGCGGAGTGGCCCCCGGCGCGTGCCGGGAGGTGCTCCCTGAGGGCCTGGCTCAGCTTTCGGCCAGGATGTGGGAGAGCTCCTTGTCGAGGTCGAAGTGCCGGTGTTCGGTCCCGGGTGGAACCGCGGCGTCCGTCCGCTTGAGGAACGATTCGAGTGCGCGGGCGGGTGCTTCGAGCAGCGCTTCTCCCTCCGGTGAGCTCAGGGCGATGCAGACGACGCCCTGACCGTGGCTGCGGGACGGCCAGACGCGGACGTCTCCGGTTCCGGTGGGCCGGTGGAGGCCCTCAGCGAGGAGGTCTCGGGCGAAAACCCACTCGACCGTCTCCTCGGCGCCGGTGTGGAAGGTGGCGTGCACGGCGTAGGGATCGGCCGTGTCATACCGCAGGCCCGCCGGGACAGGCAGTGAAGACTCGCTCGACACAACGAGGCGCAGGTGCAGCTCGCAGCTGACCGTGGTGTTCATAAGCGCCAGGGCCTTTCGCTCAGTGTGCGCTCGGGGATTCGCACGTCGGCGAAATCGACATGCCACCTACGGTGCCGTTGTAAACCCCTCTGACCGTTTTGCGGACCTCTGGGTCCCTCGGACGGCGGATCCAAAGCGGCATTCACGTGTGCTTCCGGCTCCGGTAGATTCGGGCTCATGAATACGGGGAGTAACCGCGGTCCCGAAGGGTCCGCAGCCGAGTCCGCAGCCGGGTCCGACGTCGAGTCCGCAGCCGATGACGCCACTCAGCAGACCACGGAAGAAGCGCCGCACGTGTCGAAGGCTCCCGCCTTCATCAAGTCGCGCCGCACCCTGCACCTGAGCTGGCAGGTCGGCGTCTTCGTCGTGGGCCTGGCCGTCATCGGCGCGGGCGTCGCGATGCTCGTCCTGCCCGGCCCCGGCTGGGTCGCGATCTTCGCGGGCCTGGCGATCTGGGCCACCGAGTTCGCCTGGGCCCACCTGGTGCTCCGCTGGACCAAGCGCAAGGTGACCGAGGCCGCCCAGAAGGCGCTGGACCCCAAGGTCCGCCGCCGCAACATCATCCTGACCGGCGTCGGGCTCGTGATCGCCGGCGTGCTGGTCGGCTTCTACCTGTGGAAGTACGGGCTCACGCTGCCCTGGAACCTCAAGGACCAGTGACCGGCCGGTGGTGGTCGGGAACCACCGCTGACATGGGGTAATGTTTGCGGTGCGTCCGGGCGATTAGCTCAGTGGGAGAGCACTTCGTTCACACCGAAGGGGTCACTGGTTCGAACCCAGTATCGCCCACCCGGACCGAGGGCCCGGAGACTTTCCAAGTCTCCGGGCCCTCGGCGTTTTGCGGACACCCCCTAGCGCAGCCGGCCGAACGCGTCCCGCAGCCGGCGCGCGTCCCGCAGCCGCCTCTCGTACGTCGCCCCCACCACCAGGAGCAGCAGCCCGGCCAGCGCCGGGGGAAGCCAGCGCGGCAGCGCGTCGGCGACCTGGACCACGTACGGCGCCAGCTCGTGCAGGGCCACCGCCGCCAGGGTGGCGCCACCCAGCAGCAGCGGGGCCTGGAGCCGCCGGTGCGCGCCGAGCAGGGTGACCGCCAGCGCCGCCGTCCCCAGGAGCAGCGGCCGCAGCCAGTGGGGGTCGCCCCAGGCCGCGAGCAGGCTCGGCAGCAGCGTGGCGCCCAGACCCGGCCCGTACGCCGTCCACGACGAAGCCCGCGCGTCCCGGCGCCGGCGTACGAAGCCCACCGCCAGCGCGGGCAGCGTGACCGGCAGCGTGTACGCCTCCGGGACCTGCACCCCCGACGCCGACAGCCGGATCCACGTCGCCGCCAGGAACAGGGCCCCGGCCGCCCAGCCGAGCCCGCGCCGCTCCGCCCGTACCGCCGCGCCCGCGCAGACCACGCCGGCCAGCGCGCACACCAGCGCCGCCCTCGCCGGCTCCCACGGCCAGCTCGCGAGGAGCAGCGCCACCGCGCCGACCGCGCCCGCCGCGATCTCTGCCGGGAGCCGCACCCGGCCCAGCCTCGGGCCGGCCGCCGCCACCGCGGCCGGGACCGCCAGCAGGGGCAGCGACCACCAGGACACCGCGAGCCCCCACAGCGCCCCCAGCGCCGCCGTCACGGCCGCCGCGTACCCGACGGCCGCCACCGCCGCGCCGGCGCGTACGGGCAGCGGAGCCGGCCGCCGCGCCGCCACCGCCGCGCAGCCCGCGCCCAGCAGCCCGAACACCGCGAAGGTGGCCGTACGGCCGTCCAGCGCGGCCACCGACAGGTTCAGCGCCCCCACCAGCGCGCACACCGCGGCCGCGTACCCCGGCCCGCGCCCCAGCCGCACCGCGCACACCCCGGCCGCCGCCGTCACCGCCAGCTGCGCCGCGAACACCGCCGCCACCGGCAGCCCGCACAGCAGCGGCGCCGTGAACAGTGCGGCCCAGCCGAGCACCACCGCGAGCACGCCCGGCTCCGGACGCGGCAGCACCCGGGCCGTCCACCCGGCCGCCGCTGCCGCGGCCAGCAGGGTCACCGCGGCCGCGGGGCCCGGCCCGTACGCCTCCCGGGCCGGGGTCGTCGCCGCCCACACCTCGCCCAGCACCCGGACCCGCAGCCCCAGCCAGACCACCGCCGGCAGCAGCGCCGACAGCGCCGCCAGGGCGGCCACCCCGGCCCCGGCCCGGGCCAGGCCGCGCCGGACCGCCGCCGGGAGCGCGCGCGCCCGTACCGCCGCCAGCAGCGGCAGTGCGAGCAGCAGGAAGACCACCACGGCCCAGTCCCGCGGCAGCCCGGGCCGGAGCGGGCCGCCCAGCGCCGCGACCCCCGCGAGGCCGCCCGCGACCGAGGCCGCCATCGCCGAGGGCTCCCGCCAGGCCACCCCGACGCCCAGCACCGCACCCGCCGCCAGCAGCAGCGCCGGACCGGCCGCCGCCCCCGCCGAACCGGCCCGTACCAGCTCCGCCAGCCCGGTCAGCAGCGCCGCCGCCCCCAGGACGGCCGCACTCACCGCCGCCGGACCGGACACCGTCGGCCGCGCCCGTACCCCGGGCACCAGCAGCACCAGCGCCGCGTCCAGCGCCGCCGTCGCCAGCAGCGCCCAGCCGGTCCCCACCGGGCCCGCCGCCGCTGCCACCGCCGCCAGCGGCAGCGGCAGCTGCGCCGTCAGCACCGCCGCGGGCAGCGGGACCACCAGCCGGGGGAGCGTGCGGGCGTACCCCGCCCAGAGCGCCGCCAGTACGGCCGCCGCCCCCGCCGCGTACGCCGTGCCCCCGGTGCCCGGCGTCGCGACGGCGTACACCGCGTACGCGTCCAGCACCGTCAGCAGCAGCCCCACCGCGGCCACCGACTCGGCCGTGGACCGCAGCCCGCGGCGCAGCAGCAGCGCGGGCGCGCCCAGCGCCGCCGCCGTCACCACGGCCAGCACCGCGCTGCGCCCGGCGATCCCCAGGGATCCCCAGCTGACCAGCGTGAACGCCAGCGCGGCCACCGCGAGCAGCACCGCGCCCAGCGTCAGCAGCACGTTCTGCGCGCCCGGACCCGAGGCCTCCTTCGGGCGGGCGGGGAAACCCGTCGCCCGCACGCCCCAGCCGTTCGGGACCGGCGCCGGTGCGGGCAGCCGCAGCAGCCAGTCCCGCCGGGACAGCAAGTACGTGCGCCGGGCGTCGAGTTGAGCCAGCTCCCGGTCGATGAGCGCCAGTTCGTGGTCGGGTGGCAGGGGCATGCCGGGGGGAGGAGTCGCCATGCTCCGGAGTGTGGCGGCGCTCACGCCGTCGGGACATGGGTGCGCGTACTCAGATCCCCGCTGAGTACACGGGAGTACGCTCGCGTCCGCGTGCGTACGTCTTCCGCGCGCACGGAAGAGTGGATGCGCGGGAGCGGGCCACGCGCGCCGCCGCGCCGATCCAGACTGGGCCCATGGACCGCAGCCGCCTGGACCACCACAGCCGCCTGGACCGCTGGAACCGCTACCGCTTCCGCAGCGTGTGGGACCTCGACGCCCCGCCCGCGCGGGTCTACTCCGTACTGGAGCGGACCGGCGACTACCCGCGCTGGTGGCCGCAGGTCCGCGAGGCGGAGCCCACCGGCGACCACAGCGGCGCCCTCCTCATCCGCTCCCTCCTCCCGTACGAGATCCGGATGACCGCGACCGAACTGCTGCGCGACCCCGGCCGCGGACTCCTGGAAGCGGCCCTGCACGGGGACGTCGAGGGCTGGGCGCGGTGGACCGTACGGGCCCGCCGGGGAGCCGGCGGGCGCGGGACGCGGGCGCTGTACGAGCAGGAGGTCGAGGTGCGCAGCCCCCTGCTGCGGCGCCTCGCGGTGCCGGTGCGGCCCGCGTTCCGGCTCAACCACGCCCTGATGATGCGGGCCGGACGGCACGCGCTCGCGGCCCGGCTGGCGGCCTCCGCGGAAGCGGTTTGAACCAGACCCCGTGCCTCTTGTATTGTTCAACCCGTTCCCGGGCGATTAGCTCAGCGGGAGAGCACTTCGTTCACACCGAAGGGGTCACTGGTTCGATCCCAGTATCGCCCACCGGGTCAGGCCGGTCCGTCTCACGACGGACCGGCCTTCCGCATGTGCGGGGCCCGTTGCCGCCACCCGTCTACGCCGCCGCCGGCATCTCCGGCCGCAGCGGCCAGTGCGGGTCCACCGCCTCCGGCGTCCCCTGCCGCGCGAACCACGCCTGCAGCCCGCGCGCCTGCGCCGCGTGCCACACCGCCTGGAGGGTGTGCAGCTCCGCCGGGCTCAGCCGCTCCAGCCGGGCCGCGAACCGGCGCCCCACCGCCCGCACGAGCTCCAGCGAGGCCAGCGCGTCCGCCGCCGCGTCATGCGCCGCCTCCAGCTCTATCCCGTAGTGCTCGCACAGGTCCGTCAGTGTGCGGCGGCCCTTGCGGTACCGGTCCAGGTGCTTGTCCAGCACCCGCGGGTCCAGCACCGTCAGCGGCCGGTTGTCCAGGTAGCGCGCCAGCGTCGACGCCCGGTGCCGGCGCAACTCCCGGTCCAGCAGCGTCAGGTCGAACGGCGCGTTCATCACCACCACCGGCCGGCCTGCCACCAGCTGCTCCCCGAGCGAACGGGCTATCTCCTCCACCACCGGCGCCGGCCACCGCCCGTTGCGCTGGAGGTGCTCATCGGTCAGACCGTGTACTTCCGTGGCCCCCGGGGGCACCGGAATACCGGGATTGACCAGCCAGCGGGTGGAGCGGACCCGGCCGCCCGCACACTCCTGCACGATGAGAGCGGCGGACACGATCCGGTCCTGCTCCACATCCACTCCGGTCGTCTCCGTGTCGAATGCGGCCAGCGGCCCCTCATACCAGCGCGTCATGGCGAACTCCTCGTTCCCGATCGGCAGTCGGGGCGCACCCGGGCACCGCCGCCTCGGAACGTGCCACCCCCGCCCGCATCGGTGATACCCGGCCCGTTTGCGCCGTACGCCGTTTGCGGACCTTCCGCTACGGAGACAACTTCCCTGGGGGACCGCACACATGACCGGTCGTCACCCCATCCACCACACCACCCTCATTTCGGCAGTGCCCGGAAGGCATGGGGAGCCGGCCATGGCGCTCGCGCAGCCCGAACCGGGCGGGATGCTGCAGGGTCGGACCGATCCGCGGAACGCGGACCGGACCGGACCGCTGCGCGGCACGCTCGCCACCACCGCCTGCATGGAGACCCTCCAGGTGGGATACCTGCACGCCGTCGCGGCCGCGGCCGGCTGTTCGCTCTCCCAGCCCTTTCCGGACAACGGCATCGACTGGCAGGTCAACCACGGCGCGCCCGAGCACCTCGTCGACGACGAGGTCACCATCAAGGTGCAGCTGAAGGCGACCTATCAGGTACCGCCCAGACCGGCGGGGCCCACCTTCGCGTTCACGCTCGACAACGAGCACCTGGTGAAGCTGGCCCGCACACCGGTCGCCGTCCACAAGATCCTCGTCGTGATGCTCGTCCCGCGAGAGCGCGACCAGTGGCTCGCCGCCGGCCACGACCGGCTCGACCTGCGGCACTGCTGCTACTGGACCAACCTCGCCGGGCACCCCGTGACCGGCCGGCGCCGGACCACCGTACGGATCCCGACCACGCGGATCTTCGACGACCGGGCGCTGTGCGAGATCATGACCCGGGTCGGGTCGGGAGGGACACCGTGATGCACTGGCACTCACCGAACCTGGAACCGCCGGCGTCCGCGTCGGAGTACGGGGACTTCTCCGACTCCGGGACGCCCGATCCCGCGCACGTCGACCCGGCCGTGCTGGGGGCCCTGCTGCACCGGCACGGCTGGCAGCGCCGGGGCGGGGCCGCGGGGCGGTACGGACGCTGGACGCCGCCCGCCCTCCACGGGCCGGGCAGCGCGGGCGCCAGCCTCCTCGTGCCGGAGAGCCGGGCCTTCCCCGACTGCGCCGACCTGCTGGAGGAGGCGCTGACAGCGCTCTCGCGCAGCGCGCTGCCCTCCGCGCGGGAGGTGCTGTACGGACTGAGCGTGCCCAGCGACGAGATCCGCTGGGAGCGGCGCATCCCGGAGGGCCCCGAGGGGCCGTACGGACCGCAGGGCGCGGCGGCCTGGACCGTGCAGGAGCAGCTCCGCTCGGCCGCCCGGCAACTGCTGCTGGCCGGAGCCCTCGCGGACCGGGCCAGGGCCGGGTACTACGGCGCCCGCCATCGCGGCCGGGCCGAACGCGCCCTGGACGGGGTCCTGGTGGGACCGGCCCCCGGCGGGCGCACGCTCACCGCCTACGTCCCGGTGGACGGCGGGCGGGGCACCGTGACCCGGCTGCACCACGCGCTGCACGCGGCGCGGGAGGCCGTGGACTACCGGCGGGCCACCGGAGGCATGGAGGCCTTCGACGCGGCGGTCGAGGCCGGGGTCAGCCGGGAGCTGGCGGACGCGCTGATCGTCCTGGTGCGGGGCTCGGAGGGGGCCCGGATCGCGCTGGCCTGGGCGCCGGCGGCGGGGGTCCCGGCGGGGTGCGCGGCCCGTCCCGAGCCGGTGGAGTTCTCGCCGGGGGACCTGCCGGTGCTCCGGGAGGCGGCGGCTCGCTACACCCGGGACGAACCGGCGGTGCCGGTGCGGGTGGCGGGGGCGGTGGTCCGGATGCGGCGCTCGGCACCGGGCGGCGGGGGCACGATCCGGCTGCGGGTGCTGGCGGGGGCTGAGGTGCCCTACGTACGGGCGGTGCTGGACGAGGAGGCGTACCGGGTGGCGGGGCACGCGCACCTGGTCGGCGTGCCGATCCGGGTGAGCGGTCGGCTCCAGCGCCGGGGCGGCTTCCGCAGGCTGACCGATGCCACGGACGTGACGCCGGTGCCGTTGGACGAGGTCGAGCGGGACCGGCTGATGAAGTCGCTGGACGAGGCGCTCGATCCGGGGGAAGTCCTTCCGACGGACGACTGAGGAGGAGCGACGCCGCGCCCGCGCCTCAGACGCCGGCGGGGCCGGACGCGCAGAGGGTGAACGAGGCCATCGTGAGGCCCGGGACGGGGGAGAAGTCCGGGCCGCGGGTGAAGCCCAGGCGGGTGTAGAGGGTCAGCGCGGGGGTGTTCGCCGCGCCCGTGGTGACCGTGACCGGGCGGCCGGGGAGGCGCTCGGACAGGAGGTGGCGCAGCAGGAGCGAGCCGGCGCCGCGGCGGAACCAGGGCGGGGACACGAAGAGGCGGTCGATGGCGGTGCCGCCGTCCGGCTCCTCCCGCCACGCCAGGACGCCGGCGATCTCGCCGTCCCGGGCGAGCGCGCCCAGCCAGTGCAGCGGCTGTTCCCGCAGGCGCGCGAGGCTTTCGTGCAGCGCCGGAATGCCGTCGAAGCCGATCAGCCGCGCCTCCACCGCGTACGCGGCCCGGCCGATCCGGTGCACGGCCGACGCCGTGGCGTCCTCGGCCAGGTCCAGCGGCCTGACCACGAGCGGGCTCGGCACGGGCATGATTCCTCCGGAGCGGGGGCTGGGGTGCGGCCGGTCCACCGTAGCGAACGGCGGGAACGCTTAACCGTTTCGCGGCGGGGCCGCTCGGCTCGGTACGATTCAGGCGCGCGGCGTACGCTCGCGCACCCCCTGAGTCAGGAGAGACCGGTGTCAGACGTCCGTGTGATCATCCAACGCGATTCCGAGCGGGACGAGCGCGTGGTGGCCACGGGCACTACGGCGGCCGAGCTCTTCGCCGGCGAGCGCACCATCGTCGCCGCGCGCGTCGCGGGCGAGCTCAAGGACCTCTCGTACGAGGTGAAGGACGGCGAGACCGTCGAGCCGGTGGAGATCTCCTCCGAGGACGGCCTGAACATCCTGCGCCACTCGACCGCGCACGTCATGGCGCAGGCCGTGCAGGAGCTCTTCCCCGAGGCCAAGCTGGGCATCGGCCCGCCGGTCCGGGACGGCTTCTACTACGACTTCGACGTGGCCCGGCCCTTCACCCCGGAGGACCTGAAGGCCGTCGAGAAGAAGATGCAGGAGATCCAGAAGCGCGGCCAGCGCTTCTCCCGCCGCGTGGTCACCGACGAGGCGGCCCGCGAGGAGCTCTCCGACGAGCCGTACAAGCTGGAGCTCATCGGCATCAAGGGCTCCGCGTCCACCGACGACGGCGCGAACGTCGAGGTGGGCGGCGGCGAGCTGACCATCTACGACAACCTGGACGCGAAGACCGGCGAGCTGAGCTGGAAGGACCTCTGCCGCGGTCCCCACCTGCCCACCACCCGCAACATCCCGGCGTTCAAGCTGATGCGCAACGCGGCCGCCTACTGGCGCGGCAGCGAGAAGAACCCGATGCTCCAGCGCATCTACGGCACCGCCTGGCCCTCGAAGGAAGAGCTGAAGGCCCACCTCGACTTCCTCGCCGAGGCCGAGAAGCGCGACCACCGCAAGCTCGGCAGCGAGCTCGACCTCTTCTCCGTACCGGACGAGATCGGCTCCGGCCTCGCCGTCTTCCACCCGCGCGGCGGCATCATCCGCCGGACCATGGAGGACTACTCGCGCCGCCGGCACGAGGAGGAGGGCTACGAGTTCGTCTACTCGCCGCACGCCACCAAGGGCGCGCTCTTCGAGAAGAGCGGCCACCTGGACTGGTACGCGGAGGGCATGTACCCCCCCATGCAGCTCGACGGTGGTACCGACTACTACCTCAAGCCCATGAACTGCCCGATGCACAACCTGATCTTCGACGCGCGCGGCCGCTCGTACCGTGAGCTCCCGCTGCGCCTGTTCGAGTTCGGCACCGTGTACCGCTACGAGAAGTCGGGCGTCGTGCACGGCCTGACCCGCGCCCGCGGGTTCACCCAGGACGACGCGCACATCTACTGCACCCGCGAGCAGATGGCCGAGGAACTCGACCGGACCCTCACCTTCGTGCTGAACCTGCTCCGCGACTACGGTCTGACCGACTTCTACCTGGAGCTGTCGACCAAGGACCCGGAGAAGTTCGTCGGCTCGGACGAGGCCTGGGAGGAGGCCACCGCGGTCCTCCAGCAGGTGGCCGAGAAGCAGGGGCTCCCGCTGACCCCCGACCCGGGCGGCGCGGCCTTCTACGGCCCGAAGATCTCGGTGCAGGCGCGCGACGCCATCGGCCGTACCTGGCAGATGTCGACCGTGCAGCTGGACTTCAACCTGCCGGAGCGCTTCAACCTGGAGTACACCGCCCCGGACGGCTCGCGCCAGCGCCCGGTCATGATCCACCGTGCGCTGTTCGGCTCCATCGAGCGGTTCTTCGCCGTACTGCTGGAGCACTACGCGGGCGCCATGCCGCCGTGGCTGGCCCCGGTCCAGGCCGTCGGCATCCCGATCGGCGACGGGCACGTGGAATACCTTCAGGAGTTCGCCGCCGAGGCGAAGAAGAAGGGCCTGCGGGTGGAGGTGGACGCCTCCTCCGACCGCATGCAGAAGAAGATCCGCAACCACCAGAAGCTCAAGGTCCCGTTCATGATCATCGTCGGTGACGAGGACATGGCCGCGGGCACCGTCTCCTTCCGCTACCGCGACGGTTCGCAGGAGAACGGCATCGCCAAGGACGAGGCCCTGGCCAAGCTGGCCAAGGTCGTCGAGGACCGCGTCCAGGTCTGACCGGCGCCGTCAGGTCACCGAGGGGCCCCCGGGGGAAGGTTCGTCTCCCGGGGGCCCCTCCTCGTCGTCCTGGCGGAAGATCTGGATCAGCCAGGACGAGAAGGAACCCGTGACCGCACCCAGCAGGCCCAGGCCGAACATCATCAGGGCGGTCGCGACCAGCCGCCCCGGCACGGTCACGGGGGCCACGTCGCCGTAGCCGACCGTCGTCAGCGTCTGGATCACGCACCACAGCGAGTCCCCGAACGTCTGGATCGGGGACTGCGGGTCCCGCCGCTCGGCGTCGAAGAGGCCCAGCGAGCCGGAGAAGCCGAGCAGCAGCGAGGTCAGGCCGGCGTACGTGATCACGCGCGGGTACAGGCTGCGGCGCGGGTGGTCCCGCCGCTTGGCCATGACCGCGTCGTGGACCTTGACCATGCGCAGTGCACGCAGCGTCGGCAGGATGACGATCACGGTGTCCAGCCAGTGGCGGCGGACGAACCGCAGCGGGCGCTGGCGGCTCAGGACCAGCCGCACCACGTAGTCCACGATGAAGCAGAGCCAGGTCACCCCGACGATGATCGTGGCGATGTCGCGCCAGACGGTGTGGGCGTGGGCGAGCACGTGGACCGCGTACCCGGCCAGGAACACGAGCGAGAGGTAGAAGAGCGGGATCTCGGTGCGGCGCTCCCAGGCGACGTCAGGGGTCTCGGCTTCAACGCGCATGGGGCCAGCATCGCGCCCCTCCCACCGGTCCCTGCCCCGGCGACACGCCGCCGAGGGGCAAGGTCATATGCTGCATCCCATGACGACTGAGCCCGAGCAGCAGATCGGTGTGGGCACGCAGGACGCGTTCCAGCGTCTGTGGACGCCCCACCGGATGGCGTACATCCAGGGGGAGAACAAGCCGACCGGTCCGGAGGCCGGGGACGGCTGTCCCTTCTGCGGGATTCCGGAGATGTCGGACCAGGACGGCCTGGTCGTGGCCCGGGGCAAGCACGTCTACGCGGTGCTGAACCTGTACCCGTACAACGGCGGCCACCTGATGGTCGTTCCGTACCGGCACGTCGCCGATTACACGGAGCTCGACGGCGCCGAGACGGCCGAACTGGCCGATCTGACGAAGCGGGCGATGGTCGCACTGCGCAAGGCCTCCGGGGCGCACGGGTTCAACATCGGCATGAACCAGGGCGCGGTCGCCGGAGCCGGGATCGCGGCGCACCTGCACCAGCACATCGTGCCCCGCTGGGGCGGGGACACGAACTTCATGCCGGTCGTCGGCCACACGAAGGTGCTGCCCCAACTCCTCGCGGACACCCGCCAGATGCTCGCCGACGCCTGGCCCGTCGGCTAGCACGGCGGCCGTGGCCCCGGCCGTGGCCCCCGGCCGTGGCCGGGAGACGACCGGGAGGTCCCGGAGCCGGTGCGCGGCTCCGGGGTCTGTGGTCTAGGCGTCGTACGCGTCCGCCTTGCGCGGGGCGGCGTCCTGGACGAGCCCGCTGACGATCATCGAGCGGTTGCTGAAGCGGTCGATGTCGGCGCCGTTCTCCTCCAGCACCCGCAGCGCCGCCGCGTGCACGGCCCGCAGGACCGGGGTCGCGGCGCGCAGGGCGTCGTCCGCCATGAAGCGGTGGCGCCAGGGCTGGCCCGCCCAGACGTGGCGCAGGCCGAAGGGTTCGGGCAGGACCAGCTTGCCGCCGAAGAAGTCGAGGATCGGCGGGAACCAGGTCAGCGGGGCACGGACGGCGAGGCGGACCACCTCCTGGGCGTCCACCAGCGGCAGGGGCCGCTCGACGGTCTCCCAGAACCGGACGGACTTCGGGACCTCGATCTTCGGGGCCGCCGACTTGCTGGTGAACAGGCCGTGCACCGGCCCGAGGGCGTGGCCGGTCACCTCGACGCGCAGGGTCTTGTACAGAACGGTGACCGTCACCAGCATGGTGATCACCAACTGGCCGTCCCAGAGCGGGTACTGGATGCCGAGGTAGTGCCGGTTGCCGCCGCTGAACTGCTGCTCGTTGCAGATCCGGGTGATCTCGTGCGGTTTGACGAGGAAGGTGTCCACGTCGGCGCCGGTCGGACGGGCCACCTCCCCGGCGCCTTCGCCGACCGGGGTGACGATCCAGTGCTGGATCGCGGCGGGCGGCAGACCGCCGGTGTGCAGCGGGCCGCGCTCCAGCTTGCGCAGTTCGGTGTCGACGGCGCGTATGACGTCCCAGCTGCGGAAGGGGTGGATCTCCATGCCCTCGGTCTTGGGCACGAGCTCCTCGGCCATCTGCCAGCTGCCCCAGCGGGTACCCATGCCGAGAATGCCCTTGGGGCCGGCGTAGAAGACGGAGTTGCTGCGGTCCTCGGCCGTGAGCTTGGCGAGCGAGTGCCGCAGGTCCTCACGGGCCTTCTCGTCGGGGTTGCCGGGCACCGCCTCCGGGATCTTCGCACCGATGCCGCTGCCGGCCAGCAGTCCGTCCCACCGCGAGCGCAGGTCGGTGGCGGTGGCCTCGCAGATCCGGCGGGCGAGGAGCCAGCCCACGGCCGGGGCGATGATCATGCCGCGCAGGTAGAGGCCGAGGAAGCCGGTGAACGGCAGCCGGAACATCAGCACGGCCGCTATGACGGCTACGCCCACGAGCAGCAGGGTGCCCAGCCACGAGCGCTTGCCGTCCCCCTTGGACAGCGTCTTGCGGAGCTGGAAGAGGCCCAGCCACAGGAGGAGGCCGGGCAGGAAGAGCACCCCGGCGACCAGCATGATCATGCGCAGCTTGCGGTCGCGCTCCTTGCGGATGCGCGAGGCGGCCAGGCAGTGCTCGACGACGGTCTGCGGATCGAGGCCGAAGGACTGGATGAGGGGTTTGCGGCCCGCGCCGAGGGTGCGGGCCTCGACGGCGCGGCAGAAGGCCTCGCCCAGGCTGGGCTCGAAGAGCGAGATCTTCGGGGGTTTGATCGTGGACTTGTGGTACTCGTTGTCGGCCTTGGCTATGTCGGACAGCTTGCTGTCCGTGCCACCGTCCCGGTAGGCGGCCGACGCGAGG
Source organism: Streptomyces sp. NPDC051582 (assembly GCF_040681715.1). Taxonomy (NCBI): domain Bacteria; kingdom Bacillati; phylum Actinomycetota; class Actinomycetes; order Kitasatosporales; family Streptomycetaceae; genus Streptomyces; species Streptomyces sp. NPDC051582. The sequence goes on along the minus strand of NZ_JBFAZJ010000058.1, from coordinate 8,643 downwards.
GCGTTGGTCGCCGCGGTCTGGCCGCCACCCCCCTGGAGGGGTACCTGCGCCCCGGGCCTGAAGTCGAATCCGTCGTCCGCCACCGTTGCCCCCATCGCTGTGCGTCGTGCTCTTTTGCCGCGCAGATGAGCCTATCGGCGTATCTCTTCCCATGGTCATGGGACAGGGAAATGCCGCCCACCGCAAGCGGCTTGGGTGGGCGGCCGCCGGGGAGGCCCCTGGCGCTGTGTCAATCAGGTTCCCTTCTCGGCCTGTTCCCGCACCTTGTCGGCGATCTGGGGCGGCATGGGCTCGTGGCGGGCGTAGGCGCGGGTGAACCGGCCCGTGCCGTGGGACACCGAGCGCAGTTCGACGGCGTACCGGCCGATCTCGATCTCGGGGATCTCGGCACGGACCTCCGTGCGGCCGGCGCCCGCCTGATCGGTGCCGACGACGCGGCCGCGGCGGCCCGCGAGGTCGCTCATCACCGGGCCGACGTACTCGTCGGGCACGAGGACGCAGAGCTCGGCCACCGGTTCGAGGAGGTGGATGCGGGTCTCGGCGGCGGCCTCGCGCAGGGCGAGCGCCCCGGCGGTCTGGAAGGCGGCGTCGGAGGAGTCCACCGAGTGCGCCTTGCCGTCGAGCAGGGTGATGCGCACGTCGACCAGCGGATGGCCGGCCGCGACCCCGCGGGCGGCCTGCGTGCGCACGCCCTTCTCGACGGAGGGGATGAACTGGCGGGGCACCGCGCCCCCGACCACCTTGTCGACGAACTCGATTCCGCTGCCCGGCGGGAGCGGTTCCACCTCGATCTCGCAGATGGCGAACTGGCCGTGTCCGCCGGACTGTTTGACGTGCCGGCCGCGTCCGGTGGCCTTGGCTCCGAAGGTCTCGCGCAGGCTCACCTTGTGCGGGACGGGGTCGACCTGTACCCCGTAGCGGCTGCGCAGCCGTTCGAGGGCCACGTCCTGGTGGGCCTCGCCGAGGGACCACAGGACCACCTGGTGGGTGTCGGGGTTCTGCTCCAGCCGCATCGTGGGGTCCTCGGCGACGAGCCGGGCCAGGCCCTGGGAGAGCTTGTCCTCGTCGGCCTTGCTGTGGGCCGCGATGGCGAGGGGGAGCAGCGGGTCGGGCATCGGCCAGGGCTCCATGAGCAGGGGCCGGTCCTTGGCCGACAGGGTGTCGCCGGTCTCGGCGCGGGTGAGTTTGGCCACGCAGGCGAGGTCTCCGGCGATGACCCGGGTGAGGGTGCGCTGCTGTTTGCCGAAGGGGGAGGTGAGGGTGCCGATCCGCTCGTCCGCTTCGTGGAGGGCGCGGCCCTCGTGTCCCCGGTCGGCCAGGCCGTGCCCGCTGACGTGCACGGTCTCCTCGGGGTGCAGGGTGCCGGAGAAGACGCGGACGAGGGAGACGCGCCCGACGTAGGGGTCGGAGGAGGTCTTGACCACCTCGGCGACCAGCGGGCCTCCCGGATCGCAGGTGACGTCCGGTCGCTCGGCGCCGTCGGGGGCGGTGACGGCCACGGCGGCCCGCTCCAGCGGGGTGGGGAAGCCGCCGGTGATCAGTTCCAGGAGTTCCACGGTGCCGAGGCCCTGCCGGGCGCCGTCGGTGGCGGGGGCGGCCATCAGCACGGGGTGGAAGGTGCCGCGGGCGACGGCGCGCTCCAGGTCGTCGACGAGGGTCTTGAAATCGATGTCCTCGCCGCCGAGGTAGCGGTCCATGAGGCTCTCGTCCTCGCTCTCCGCGATGATCCCCTCGATCAGGCGGGAGCGGGCGCCGGAGATGAGGTCGAGCTCGGCGGGCTCGGGGTCGCGCTCCACGCGCTCCCCGGAGGAGTAGTCGTACACGCGCCGCGAGAGCAGGCCGAGGAGGCCGGCGACCGGGGCGTGCCCGTCGGGGCCGGGGGGCCCGTACAGGGGCAGGTAGAGCGGGATGACGGCGTCGGGGTCCTCGGCTCCGAAGATCTCCCCGCAGACCGTGGTCATCTGCGCGTAGTCGGCGCGGGCCGCCTCCAGGTGCGTGACGACGATGGCGCGGGGCATGCCCACGGCCGCGCACTCGTCCCAGACCATGCGGGTGGCGCCGTCGATGCCGTCCGAGGAGGAGACGACGAAGAGGGCCGCGTCCGCTGCGCGCAGACCGGCCCTGAGCTCGCCGACGAAATCGGCGTATCCGGGGGTGTCCAGGATGTTGATCTTGATGCCGGCCCATTCGACGGGGACCAGGGACAGCTGTACGGACCGCTGCTGCCGGTGTTCGATCTCGTCGTAGTCGGAGACGGCGGTGCCGTCCTCGACCCGCCCGGCCCGGTTGACGGCGCCCGCCGTCAGGGCGAGGGCCTCGACCAGCGTGGTCTTGCCGGCTCCGCTGTGGCCGACCAGCACGACGTTGCGGAGCGACGACGGGCGGTCGGCCGTCGGTGCCCTGCCGGCGGCTCCGGCTTGGTGTGATGTGGCTCCCATGATGCTCGTGCCTCCCGGTGTGACGGTGAGGAGGTTGAATCGGGGTCCTTCGAGCTTTGCACCGGCGTCACACCGCGTCCATACGTAGTACTCGCCGCTGTCCGGAGCACGACACGGGGACGGACCGGCGATTGCCCGGCCCGAACCGGTGGGTGCGGCGCCGGGGGCCCGGGGCGCTGGCTACGATGGGCCAGCCGGTGGCCGATGTGGCCGCGCGGCCCAGCGACCCTCCGGGAAGGCCATGCTGAACAAGTACGCGCGTGCTTTCTTCACGCGTGTTCTCACGCCATTCGCCGCATTCCTCCTCCGGCGGGGGGTGAGCCCGGACGCGGTCACCCTGATCGGCACGGCCGGAGTGGTGGCGGGAGCGCTGGTCTTCTTCCCCCGGGGGGAGTTCTTCTGGGGCACCATCACCATCACCCTGTTCGTGTTCTCCGACCTGGTGGACGGGAACATGGCCCGCCAGGCGGGCGTCTCCAGCCGCTGGGGCGCCTTCCTCGACTCCACGCTCGACCGGGTGGCCGACGCGGCGATCTTCGGCGGCCTCGCGCTCTGGTACGCCGGCAACGGAAACGACAACGTGCTGTGCGCGGTCGCGATCTTCTGCCTGGCCAGCGGACAGGTGGTCTCGTACACGAAGGCCCGCGGCGAGTCGATCGGGCTGCCGGTGGCCGTCAACGGGCTCATCGAGCGCGCCGAGCGGCTGGTGATCTCGCTGGTCGCGGCCGGTCTGTCCGGGCTCCAGACCTTCGGGGTGCCCTCGTGGATCGGCGTGCTGCTGCCGATCGCGCTGTGGGTCGTCGCGGTGGGCTCGCTCGTCACGCTGATCCAGCGGGTGGTCACCGTACGCCGTGAGGCGGCGGAGGCCGACGCCGCGGCCGCCGTGGCCGAAGGCGGCGCTGCCTGATGGCCGGCCGGGTGCAGGACAAACTGGTCGACGCCCTGTACGGCCTCGGCTGGGCCGGGGTGAAGAAGCTGCCGGAGCCCGCAGCGGTGGCCCTCGGGCGCCGGATCGCCGACTACACGTGGAAGAAGCGCGGCAAGAGCGTGCTGCGGCTGGAATCGAACCTCGCCCGCGTCGTACCGGACGCCGCACCGGAGCGGCTGCGCGAGCTCTCGAAGGCCGGAATGCGCTCGTACATGCGCTACTGGATGGAGTCCTTCCGGCTGCCCGCCATGGATCCCGAGCGCTTCGGCACGGACGTCGAGATGAAGGACGTCCACATCCTGCGCGAGGCCATGGCCTCCGGGCGCGGGGTGATCGTCGCGCTGCCGCACCTGGCCAACTGGGACCTCGCCGGGGCCTGGGCCACCGGGCACCTGGGGTATCCGTTCACCACCGTCGCGGAGCGGCTCAAGCCCGAAACCCTGTACGACCGCTTCGTCGCCTACCGGGAGAGCCTGGGCATGGAGGTGCTGCCGCACAACGGCCCCTCCTCCTTCGGCACCCTCGCCCGCCGGCTGCGCTCCGGCGGGCTGGTCTGCCTCGTCGCCGACCGGGACCTGTCGGCCTCCGGGGTACCGGTGGACTTCTTCGGCTCGGCGGCGCGGATGCCGGCCGGGCCGGCGCTGCTGGCGCAGCAGACGGGCGCGGTCCTGCTGCCCGCCACGCTGTACTACGGCGACACGCCGAAGATGCACGGCCGGATCCACGCCGAGGTGGCCGTCCCCGCGGCCGGCACCCGGACCGAGAAGACGGCCGCCATGACCCAGGCGGTGGCCGACGCGTTCGCCCAGGGCATCGCGGAGCATCCGCAGGACTGGCACATGCTGCAGCGGCTGTGGCTGGACGACCTGGAGGAGCGCGCGTAGTGAAGATCGGCATCGTCTGCCCGTACTCCTGGGACGTACCGGGCGGCGTCCAGTTCCACATCCGCGACCTCGCCGAGCACCTGATCCGCCTCGGGCACGAGGTGTCGGTGCTGGCCCCGGCGGACGACGAGACGCCGCTGCCGCCGTACGTGGTCTCCGCCGGGCGGGCGGTGCCGGTGCCGTACAACGGGTCGGTGGCCCGGCTGAACTTCGGCTTCCTGTCGGCGGCGCGGGTGCGCCGCTGGCTGCACGACGGCGTCTTCGACGTGATCCACATCCACGAGCCGGCCTCGCCCTCGCTGGGACTGCTGTCCTGCTGGGCGGCGCAGGGGCCGATCGTGGCCACCTTCCACACCTCGAACCCGCGCTCGCGGGCCATGATCGCCGCGTACCCGATCCTCCAGCCGGCGCTGGAGAAGATCAGCGCCCGGATCGCGGTGAGCGAGTACGCGCGCCGCACGCTCGTGGAGCACCTGGGCGGGGACGCCGTGGTCATCCCCAACGGCGTCGACGTCGACTTCTTCGCCAAGGCCGAGCCGAACCCCGACTGGTCCGGGCAGACCCTCGGCTTCATCGGCCGGATCGACGAGCCCCGCAAGGGGCTCCCGGTGCTCATGGCGGCGTTCCCCAAGATCGTGGAGGCCTGTCCGGACGTACGGCTGCTCGTGGCGGGCCGCGGCGACGAGGAGGAGGCCGTGGCCTCCCTCCCCGCCGGCCTGCGCGAACGGGTGGAGTTCCTCGGCATGGTCTCGGACGAGGACAAGGCGCGGCTGCTGCGCAGCGTCGACGTGTACGTGGCCCCGAACACGGGCGGCGAGAGCTTCGGCATCATCCTGGTCGAGGCCCTGTCGGCGGGTGCCGCGGTGCTGGCCTCCGACCTCGACGCGTTCGCGCAGGTCCTGGACCAGGGCGCGGCGGGGGAGCTGTTCGCCAACGAGGACGCCGACGCGCTGGCCGCCGGCGCGGTGGCCCTGCTGGGCGACCCGGAGCGGCGCGCGGAACTCGGGGCCCGCGGCTCCGCGCACGTACGCCGCTTCGACTGGTCCACGGTCGGCGCGGACATCCTCGCGGTCTACGAGACGGTGACGGACGGCGCGGCGGCGGTGGCCACGGACGAGCGCGTGCGCCTGCGCACCCGCCTGGGCCTGACCCGGGACACGTAGGCCGCGGCTTTCGGATCGGGGCCCCGCCCTGATCCGAAAGCCGCGAACCGGCCGCGTGCGGGGCGCCCCCCCGGGGGGAGGGTATTGTCGCGGGCCGTGATCGAAACCCTTGTCTGGACCGTCCTGGCGCTCGGCGTCATCGGGGTCTACCTCAGCTGGACCGCCGGACGGCTGGACCGGCTGCACTCGCGGATGGACGCCGCCCGCGCCGCCCTCGACGCGCAGCTCGTACGGCGCGCCTCGGTGGTGCTCGAAGTGGCCACCTCCGGAGTGCTCGACCCCGCTTCCTCGATCGTCCTGTACGAGGCCGCCCACGCCGCCCGCCAGGCGGAGGAGGAGCACCGCGAGGTCGCCGAGAGCGAGCTCAGCCAGGCGCTGCGCGCGGTGTTCGCCGACGCCGACCAGGTGGACCTGCTCAAGGCCGCCCCGGGCGGCGAGGCGGCCGCCGAGGAGCTGGCCGCGGCCGTCCGCCGGGTGCCCATGGCCCGCCGGTTCCACAACGACGCCGTACGGGCCGCCCGCGCGCTGCGCCGGCACCGCAAGGTGCGCTGGTTCCGGCTGGCCGGCCATGCCCCGTTCCCGCTCGCCTTCGAAATGGACGACGAGCCGCCGGTGGATCTTGCCGACCGGCCGTAGCGGAACGTGTCACCCTCACTTGTACCCAAAGGCCAAGTCGAAAGGGGCCACCGGCTCCTCATTGGCCCTTGCGGTGGACTGGTCGGGGGCGGTTTGCTCGGCGGAGTACCACCGCGGCAGTTGCGCGGCGTACCACTGCAGCGCCCGTCTTCCCTTCGAGTGAGGTCAATCCGTGAGCACGCTTCCCTCCACCCCGCAGTCCGCTGAGTCCGCGATCGGCACCTCCCGCGTCAAGCGCGGCATGGCCGAGCAGCTCAAGGGCGGCGTGATCATGGACGTGGTCAACGCCGAGCAGGCGAAGATCGCCGAGGACGCCGGCGCCGTGGCCGTCATGGCCCTGGAGCGGGTCCCCGCCGACATCCGCAAGGACGGCGGCGTGGCGCGCATGTCGGACCCGAACATGATCGAAGAGATCATCGAGGCCGTCTCCATCCCCGTCATGGCCAAGTCCCGCATCGGCCACTTCGTCGAGGCCCAGGTCCTCCAGTCCCTCGGCGTCGACTACATCGACGAGTCCGAGGTCCTGACCCCGGCCGACGAGGTCAACCACTCCGACAAGTGGGCGTTCACCACCCCCTTCGTCTGCGGTGCCACCAACCTGGGCGAGGCCCTGCGCCGCATCGCCGAGGGCGCGGCCATGATCCGCTCGAAGGGCGAGGCTGGCACGGGCAACGTCGTCGAGGCCGTCCGCCACCTGCGCCAGATCAAGAACGAGATCGCCAAGCTGCGCGGCTTCGACAACAACGAGCTGTACGCCGCCGCCAAGGAGCTGCGCGCCCCGTACGAGCTCGTCAAGGAGGTCGCCGAGCTCGGCAAGCTCCCGGTCGTGCTGTTCTCCGCCGGTGGCGTCGCCACCCCGGCCGACGCAGCGCTGATGCGCCAGCTCGGCGCCGAGGGCGTCTTCGTCGGCTCCGGCATCTTCAAGTCGGGCGACCCGGCCAAGCGCGCCGCCGCCATCGTGAAGGCCACCACCTTCTACGACGACCCGAAGATCATCGCGGACGCCTCCCGCAACCTGGGTGAGGCCATGGTCGGCATCAACTGCGACACCCTCCCCGAGGCCGAGCGCTACGCCAACCGCGGCTGGTAGTCACTCCATGACCACCCCTGTGATTGGTGTCCTGGCCCTCCAGGGCGACGTGCGGGAACACCTGATCGCCCTGGCCTCGGCGGACGCCGTGGCCAGGCCGGTCCGGCGCCCCGAGGAGCTCGCCGAGATCGACGCCCTGGTGATCCCCGGCGGCGAGTCCACGACGATGTCGAAGCTGGCCGTCCTGTTCGGCATGCTGGAGCCGCTGCGCGCGCGCGTGAAGGCCGGCATGCCGGTCTACGGCACCTGCGCCGGCATGATCATGCTCGCCGACAAGCTGCTCGACGGCCGTGAGGACCAGGAGACCCTGGGCGGCGTCGACATGATCGTGCGCCGCAACGCCTTCGGCCGGCAGAACGAGTCCTTCGAAGCCAAGATCGATTTCGCGGGCATCGAGGGCGGCCCCGTCGAAGGCGTCTTCATCCGCGCCCCGTGGGTGGAGTCGGTCGGCGCCGCCGCCGAGGTGCTGGCCACGTACGACGGCCACACCGTCGCGGTGCGCCAGGGCAATGTCCTCGCCACCTCCTTCCACCCCGAGCTGACCGGAGACGACCGGGTCCACGCGTACTTCGTCGACATGGTGCGCGCGGGGCTGTAAACAGGTCCCGGTAGGATCTGAGGTGCACACTGTTGGTTACGCGAAGGAGACAGGCGGATGTCCGGCCACTCTAAATGGGCTACGACGAAGCACAAGAAGGCCGTGATCGATGCCAAGCGCGGCAAGCTCTTCGCGAAGCTGATCAAGAACATCGAGGTCGCGGCCCGTATGGGCGGTGCCGACATCGAGGGCAACCCGACCCTCTTCGACGCCATCCAGAAGGCCAAGAAGAGCTCGGTCCCGAACAAGAACATCGACTCCGCGGTCAAGCGCGGCGGCGGCCTTGAGGCCGGCGGCGCCGACTACGAGACGATCATGTACGAAGGCTACGGCCCGAACGGTGTCGCGGTGCTCATCGAGTGCCTCACCGACAACCGCAACCGCGCCGCGTCCGACGTCCGCGTCGCCATGACCCGCAACGGCGGTTCGATGGCCGACCCGGGCTCGGTCTCGTACCTGTTCAACCGCAAGGGCGTCGTCCTGCTGCCCAAGGGCGAGCTCTCCGAGGACGACGTCCTGGAGACCGTGCTCGAAGCCGGTGCCGAAGAGGTCAACGACAACGGTGACACCTTCGAGATCATCAGCGAGCCGACCGACATGGTCGCGGTCCGCACCGCGCTCCAGGAGGCGGGCATCGACTACGACTCGGCCGACTCCAGCTTCGTCCCGACCATGCAGGTCGAGCTGGACGAAGAGGGCGCGCGCAAGATCTTCAAGCTGATCGACGCGCTGGAGGACAGCGACGACGTGCAGAACGTCTTCGCCAACTTCGACGTCTCCGACGAGGTCATGGAGAAGGTCGACGCCTGATCGGGCATCAGCGGCGGGGGGGGGGGGGCCCCCCCCCCCCCGCCCCCCCCCAGGCAGGGGCCCCCCCGGAGCCCGCCCCCCCAGCCCCACCCCCCG
>NZ_JBFAZJ010000057.1:0-24217 GCF_040681715.1 Streptomyces sp. NPDC051582 | reverse complement strand
GAGGTTCCAGACACCTAGTAGATACCTTTCAGAGGCATGGGAAACGAAGCTCAGCACTCATGTGCCAGAGATCTGTAGAGGACTAGAGATAACGACGGCCGGGGTGAAGAACTCGCCGGTCGACTGCCGCTCGCTGTAGCTGCGCATTCGAGTGATGAGCAGGCCGAGGATGTCGTCGGACTCGGCGCGGGCGGTGTCGGAGCAGTACTCCAGCAGCCCTGCGCGGACGAGGACCCGGGCGTAGTCGGACAGGCCGCGGATGTCGGTTTCGGTGGGGTGGGAGAGCCAGTCGTGGAGTGGGCGGGCGGCTTCGGTCAGGTCCGGGTCGTACGTCCAGAAGGAGTTCCAGCCGGCCCGAAGTGCGTCGATGAGCTGCTCGTCGTTCAGAGGGAGCAGGAGCGGGCCGTAGTCGGGGCCGTCCGGCCGCGAGGGGGCGGACAGAGCGAGCCCAGCCAGGGTGCCCACCGCGATAGCCCGGTCGCTGGAGCCGCCGCGGTTGGACGTCCACCAGGCATGCGCGGCGTCGGCTATGGCGTGGGCGTGGTCCCGCCCGCTTTCGGGCGCCATGGCGCGGCGCATTCCGGCGGGCGGGATGCCGTACAGCGTCACGTCGCGTCTCCCGGCCCCTGCGCGATGAGGCGGTCGAGTTCGGCGACGAGCGGCGGCAGGAGGGTCCGCTTGCGTCCCAGGCGGCTGGAGCCGAAGGACTGCAACCTTCCGGGGTGGCCGCTGGGCTGGAAGTCGCTGTCGACGACCCAGGTCCGGTCTCCGGGCATACGGGACAGACGGTAGGCGGCCTTGTTGAGCAGCGTGCTGTGTTCGAAGAGGAGGAGTTCGGCGTACAGGCCGGTGACGTTTCCGGCCTGGCGTTCGCCCAGGACCGGCACGACGCCGGTGTGCTCCACGGTGGTGTCCTCGTCGGTGATGGTGGCGGTGAACGTCCGGGCGGCGCGCAGCGGGGCCAGCGCTCGTTCGGCCGCCTGATGGGCTTCGGGGAACCCGATCGGGTCGGCGGTGAGGCATCGTCCGGCGAGGGCGAGCGGGTCGTGGGTAAGGGCCTCGGAGAGCTTGAAGGGAGCGAGTTCGCGCAACAGCGCGTCGCGCCCGAGGGTCACGAGGTACCAGTACTGCTGAGCGTGGGTGGTGGGGATCGTCGTGTCCATGGGGGTCCCTTCCTGGGGCGGCGGGCGCTGGCGGGACAGTCCGCCCAGCGGGTCAGTTCGGGGTGCGGCGTCGGCTCAGCTGCTCGCTGCATCGGCTTCCTCGGCCTTGAGGTCTTCGAAGTAGTCGCGGGCGCTGGCGACCAAGCCGGGGACGTCGCACCCGAAGGACTGGGCCGCGTCCAAGAGCGCCGCGAGCATCCCCGCCTCTCGCTCCGCTCCGGCGGCGACGACGGCGCACACAGCGGTGAGGTGGACGGGGTACGCCTCGCTGCGCAGCTCCTCGGCGGCCTGGTAGAGGTCCCGGGAGCTGACCCGCCCGTCTGTCAGGCAGAAGAGTTGCGCGACCAGATCCCCGATCACGCGGTCGGCGCTCTCCTGGTCGTCGACGACTTGGTCGCCGGGGTGGTTGAAGGCGACCTGGGCCATGGCTTCGGCCGCAAGGACGCCGAGCCGAACGCGCTCGGTCCGCTCGGGCACGGGCAACAGCGTCGTCGGGGCGTGCTGGTTGTACGCCTCCAGCGCCTCGCTGGCCCACGCCGCGCGGTCCGCGTTGGTGCACTCGCGGACGGGATTCATGTTGATCCCGGCGTTCCGCGCCACGGCGATGCGGGCGGCCTTGCGTGCTGTGATGGGGATGTCCACGGTTGTCCTCTGGGTGAGGTTCGAAGAGTGCGGTCGGTGAGAGCGAAGCCGTCGCTCGATCACAGTCATCACGTTACACATTGAAATAGCAATACGCAACGCATCAGGCCGGGCGACGGTCATCCGCCCACTTCGGGTACGGAAGCGAAGGCATCCCGAAGACCGTCCTCGACCTCTCGGCCCGGGTCCGCGCAGCGGGCAGCAGGTACCGCAGGTTGCCGGGGTGACGAGCGGCGCGGGCGCCGATCGCCGGCAGGATCTCGGCCAGCCAGCGAGCCGGCTCCTCCTCGGGCCGCAGCGGCCGCGCCCCAAGAAGTTCGAGGCGGCGGACGACCCCGCCGCTGCCAGCCTCCCGGCCGGTGACCTTGGCTTTTGACCGTGCGCTGAGTACGGACCCGTCGGGCAGGAAGCACAGGGACCGGGCGGTGCCGCGGCCCGTGAACCGGGCGCCGAGCGCCTGGTAGACGATGCCGAGATGGCCAGGGGAGCCGATCACCACACCCTCGCCGGTGACCCGCCGGCGCGGCATGGGATCGGCGAAGGAGACGACCCCGCGCACCCCGCTCTCCGCCGCGAGCCGCAGGGCTCGGGACACTAGGAACGTCTCACCGTTGGCCGGAACGGAGGCGCTGACGATCAGTCGGGCCAGTTCGGCGCTCTCCACGTACGGAGCAAGTCCGGGGTAGGGAACGGTCAGCACCCGCTCGTTCATCGGGGAGGCGAGCACCACGGCTCCGACCAGGACGTGCCCGTGCACGGTCTGATCGGCTGGGCCGGGCACGGCCTCGGTGTCCAGCATCCCGAAGCGGTGGATGGCCGCGGGCCATCCGGAGAGATAGTGCTGTGAGGTGACGTAGCGGCGCGCCGTCTGCTCGTCGATCCGGACGACCTCGTAGCGAGCCCTGCGGAAGCCTCCTTCCGAGGCGTGCCGCCAGCTGGGTACGCCGAACGACCACCGCTGGGCATAGCCTCGCGGATCGCCGGCCACCATCGCCCGCAGCTCACCGGCGCTGGGCATGACCGGCATCCCGTTCACGCCGCCTCCCAGACCGCGGCCAGGTGGCCCAGGAGGTCCTCGCGCCAGCGCAGCGCGTAGGGCAGGCAGTTGGCCTCGCTCTTGTGCGTGCCGCAGGTCCGCTCGAACCGGCCGCCCTTCGACCACGCCATGCTGTCGGCGGAAGCCACGTGCCGCCACGAGATGTCCAGTCCGGACTTCTTGTAGCCGAAGGCGTGCAGCCTCAAGCCCATGGCGTGCAAGTCCTCCAGGATCCAGCTCGCCGTGAAGGTGCTGGGCCGCCGGCAGATGCTGCCCACGCCGACGAGGGGTTCCTTGGTCAGATCGACGCCTGCCGCCGCGAACTTCTCGACGCACCGGGCGTATTGGGGACGAAGCCATCCCTGGACGACGGGGATGATCGGAAGCTCGGGGGCGAGTTCGCGCAAGGTCAGGAAGTTCGCGACGGTGAGGTCCTGGTGCTGGTCGATCGTCAGGCCGGTCATGCGCAGCGCGTCGTCCTCGCACATGAGGTCCTGCTGGCTGGCCCAGGACAGCCGGCCCACCTCATCCCTGTACCTGCGGATCTGCTGCACGTACTGCTGCGGGGTCGTGCGCCATTCGCCGAACTTGGTGATCTCCGTGAAGCCGCCGCTGTCGAGCGCCCACGGGTGGCCGGCACGGGGAAGGCTTTTGACGCGGGCGAGCTGACGGTTCGACACGAACATCGGCACGCGGCTCTCCTTGAGCCAGTGCGGGCGATGGACGCCGAGCCAGAACGTCGGCAGCGGCGGTGCCGCCTGTGCGGGCTGTGCTGGAACGAGAAGGGGCATGACCTCTCCGAACGTCAAGGCATTGGGTGGGGGCGGTGCGGCCGCGCGGACTCCGCGCGGCGCGGAGGGCGGGGCTCACCAACCGACGAGGCCCTTGTTCTGCGCGGCCGCGAGCTCCCACAGACGCGCGTGGAGCCGGGCTGCGTCGCCGGGCCCGCAGCCGTACCGCTCGAACACGGCCCGGGCCGCGACGGTGCGGGACCCCGCGAAGGCGAGGTCGCCCTGCGCGACACGGAGCCGGGTCAGGGCCCGCGTGGCTGCGACGAGCCGTGCCGCGTCGATGACCGGTGCGAGGCCCGGACTGTGGGCGGGGGTGTGCATGAGGGCGGTCACCTGCTTGCCGACTTCAGTGCACAGGTTCTTGGCAGACGTCAGCCAAGGACGGCGGGCGCTGGTGAGGGCCGGGGACCAGCTCTGGCCGCGGTCGGTGCTGACCACGGCGCACTCGAACTGGAGGCTGACCCGGTACGTGAGCGACACGGCGGCCCGCACGTCCATGTGCTCCCCGTGAGCCACACCGCTCTGGGCAAGGCCCGGCGTGAAGCGCACCTGGGCGGCCCGGCCGTGGATGGTGGTCTCCAGCTCGTAGTTCGCCTGAACCACGGCTTCGACGTCTAGCTTACCGGGGCCCGAGGATCCCGGGAGGGGGAGGGCCTGGTGGAGCAGGCCGGCGCGGAGCTGCTGGGCGAGAAGTTCCGAGAGGTCCTGGGCTGTACATGTTCCGGTGGCGTGCGTGATCGAGCGGATCCCCGCGCGTGCCGCAGCGAGTAGCTGTTCCTCGGCGACAAGCGGGTCGAAATCGGCTGAGGGCATGACGGAGCGCTCCATGAGACGAGGCGGGGAGAGGTGACGTACGACTTGCGGGTGCGTCGGGTGGTCGGCGGCGGGGGAGCGCGGCCGGGGCGCGGAGTGAAGGCGGCGAGTGAAGGGCCGGGGTGTGAAGGTGCCGGGCGCGCGGTGGTGGAGCTGCGCCAGGGGCGGGCGGCTGTCTCAGCGCACCCCGCGGGGCAGGGGGCCGCCGCGAAAGCAGTGGGTGCCCGGCCCCCTGCGGCCGGTGACGGCGGAGCCGGGTGGAGTCCCGAGGGCCGGTCAGCGCTCGGCGGCGGGCAGCGGCGCTCGGTCGAGTTTGAAGAAGCACCGGCCGAGTTCCTGCGCGGACCACGTGAACGGGCGCCAGTCCTTCTCCCGGACGGTGACGGTGACGCCGGTCGGTGATTTCTCGACCGCTTCGACCTGGACGATCGGGAAGTGGCCGCTGGCGACGCCGTCGCGCATGAGGCGGTCCCCAGGCCCGACCGGAGCCTGGACCTCGCCGCCGGTGTACCGCGTGTAGGGCACCAGGACCTGCGGGATCCCTTCCGGCACGGCCAGCGCACGATCGGTCAGCATGTCGGCCAGGTGCTCTCTGATCAGCGCGTAGAGGCGCCGGGAAGGCGGCGCCTCCACCGCGAGTGCCACGAACGCCAGGCGCAGTGCCTCGTCGTCCAGGCCGGGCGGATATCCGCGGCTGTCGGCGCGGGTGAGGACGTCCTCGGCGTACCGGTGAGCCAGACGCCCGCGGTGGAGGGACCCGGCGGCGGGCGGACTCGCGGCGACGCACGCCGGGCAGGACAGCGGTGCGTCGGTGACGCGCGCCGGGTCCAGGTGCTCGTAGTGGTGGACGACCGAGTACCGGCCCGCGTCGCAGGCCACGTCAATCAGAAAGCCGGTGTGGCTGTTGAGCAGACCCTCGTGAACGGCGCCGTCGTGGCCGATGAGGTTCTTGTGGTCCATGTCTTCTCCGCTGCCCAAGGGGGCAGCGTCCTCGCCTTCGGTGCGTCGGGTGGGTGGCTGGTGGCACGGGCGCGGTGCTCGCGGCCCCGCGCCTCACATGCCGTCCGGCCTACTTGCTGAGGTAGAACTTCACCCCCCGGCACACGACCAGGATCGGCCCCGTCGCGTTGATGATCAGCTGGTACGCCTCCTGCTCGGAGACCGATCCCGCCTCCGTCACGGTCTCGTCGAACCGGGTCTGACCTTGGAGGTAGCGGATCAACTCGTACTTGGCCATCGGCCCGTCGAGCGGAATCGTCGCCCCCATCGGCGAGTGGGAGTCGCTCAGGCCCCGCCCGATCCATCCGGCCGAGAGCTGGAGCGGGGCCGGGAACGGGACGCGGTGCGCGAGGTGCCGGGCGACGGCTTCGTGGGCGCGCTGGTCCCACATTCCGTTCCAGACATCGCTCGCGTTCCTGGCCTCCTCGTCGTACGCCGCCAGGGCCCGGCGCATGTTCAGGTACTCGTTGTCCTCACGGAAGAGCCGGGACGCGGACCAGTTGCCGGTCGTGTCGAAGCCGTCATCCATCGACTGCCCGTCGTGCTGGCGGCCGACCATCCAGTGCCCCGTGGACTCGTCTACGCCGAGCCACACACCCTCGAAGGAGCCGCGCCACTCGCGCCGCGCCTGGTCGACCACGGTCCAACCCTGGTGCTGCTCACCGGTCTTGATGCGCATGAGTGTCTCCTGATCTCGTCGGTAGGGAAGGGGTGGGACGCTCAAGCCGAGGGGCGAGCACCACCAACTGAGATCACAGTACACAGTGGAACAAGAACATGCAACGTCGAGTTGGGTCGTGTGCCCCGGGCGTCAGGGTGCCATCGGGGCGTCGGTTCGGATCCCGGCGGCGAGGGCGGAAGCCGTCAGGACCGGGACCGAGCAGCGAACTACCCCCACGCGCGGCCGGCGTCAGGCTGCAGGGCGGGGTAAGCGGTGGCCAGGACCTCCTCGGCGATGAGAGCGGGCCCGCGCGAGTACGCGAGGGTCTCCTGCCCGTCGCCGGACTGCACAACGGCCAGATCCGCATGGCGGCCGGCGACCCTGTGCACGGCCCGGCGGAGGTCGTCGTTGCCGGTGAGCAAAAGCCTGCCCGGCCCAAGGGGATCGGAGGCGAGACGGGCGAGGCTGATGGAGCCGGGTGCGGGACCTGCGGTGCGGGCGGCGAAGTCCAGGCTCGCGTACAGCTGGACGACGTCGGGGCAGCGGCGGCCGGCGGTGCGGCGGACGGCCACGCCGTGGCTTCGGCCGGCAACTCCACCAGCGGGAGGTTCGGGGTCGAGCAGGTGCAGTGTGCGGAAAGGGTTGGAGAGTTCGTCCTCGACGCCCGTTGCGGCGCGGTCCCGGAGCGCGTACATGCTGACCAGGCAGGCAATGTCCGCGGCGACCACCGATCGGGCCGGGCTCCTATGGCCGGAGGCTTCGGCGGCCGCCATAAGGCGCCCCTGCAGTTCTGCGCGGCTGTACCGGCTGATCGGGGAGTACCCGAAGAGGTAGCGCCAGCTGGGCACATGGCACCGTTCGGCGCTCACGAGCCACCAGTGAAGCAGCCACAGGCTGGTGTCGAGCTCAAGGAAGGGGTCTGCTCCGGCTTTCTCGTCCAAGAGCCAGTGGGCACGGTCGGTGGGCACCAGGTCCCGGCCGTGCCGGGCGGCCAGTCCGAAGGCCTGGGACCAGAAGGACATGGCCGGGACCATGCTCTTGCCGACTCCGAGCACGACGGTCGCGTCGGGGCGGCGCAGGGCGGCGTGGTCCTGGAGCAGGGCGAGGTAGACCTTGCGGAGCCACCCGTCGCGGGGTGGGTAGCCGCGGTGCCGGCCGAAGGCGGGCAGGCAGCCGGTCATGGGGGTGTGGTTGGGCACGGTGATCCCTTGGGAGGCTCAGTCGAGTGAGAGGGGGCTGCGGTCGGAGAGGGTGAGCCGGGCGACGAGACGCGCGAGGGGCTGCGCCCAGTCGTCCGGGGTGCCGGGGACGAGGAAGTCCTCGCTCCAGGTGGTGCCGTCGCCGACGAGCGGTCGGCTGGTCACCTGGACGTGCCGCAGGTGGGTTCCTGCGGGGGCGAGTTCGAGTTCGTAGGACCGAGTCTCGGTGTCGATGTACCAGCTCAGACAGCCCTCGGCGTCAGGGCATCCACAGGCCGGCATGTACACGCGGGTCCGGCTGGGGATGGGCAGGACGGCGCGCAGCGCCTGAGTGACGGCCTGGCCCTCCGTGTGGTCGTGCACTTGGACCACGTTTCTTCCTTTCGACCCGGCCCACGGAAGTGGGCCGGGCCGGTCGGCTACCTGCTGGAGGTGAGGGCGTCCAGCAGCTGGTCGGTGGTGCGTGTGGCGATCGCGAAGCGGATCATCTTCATGACGTCGTCGCGGTGGCGGGCCATGTCGCGCGCCTGGGCGAGGGTTTCCTCGGCAAGGCGAGGTTGTGCGAGGACGTCTCCGCAGCCGACGACCGCCCGGGGGCCCAGTTCCCAGACGAGGGCATTGACGGCGGCTCCGGCGGCGGCGAGGGGGTCGAGTTCGAGCATGACCCAGCTGCGCTCGGCTGGGTCCTCGCCGTCGCGGCGCAGTTCCTGCGCGGCGGAACGGAAGAGCCCTCCGGTCCCGGCGGTCGGCTCGAGAGCCCATTCGCCGCCTTGGTGGGGCCGTTTTTCTGAACTGCCGTCGTTGGCCAGCATCGCGGCGATCAGGCGGCTGACATCGGGCGGGGTGTGGTACTCGCCGAGGCTGCGCCGGGAGTGGTGGTGGCGCAGGCTCGTGATGACCCAGGAGAGCAGGTCGATCCGGGACCGTTCGGCGGGGTCGGTGTCTCCGGTGTGCTGGAGGACCCCGTGGCGCAGCGCTGCGCGGGTCACGGCCCGGACGCCCGCGAGGTGTGTGTCGTGGAGGTCCTCTCTTGTCCAGTCGAACAGCGGGCGGGCGGTGGTCCACAGGTCGGGGCGAAGGCGCCAGTAGTAGTTGGCGCTCTCGGCCAGGCCGCGGACCAGGACGCGCGGGGGTTGTGCGGCGATGTATGCGGCGATCGTGTCGGCGGCCTCGGCGCCTGGGGACTTCTGGGGCCACAGGGCGAGGGCGGCGACGACCCCTGCGGGGATGTCCAGCCGGCTGCCGCCGGCGGCGTGCCAGGCCTCGGCGACCGCTTCGCCGAGGACGGAACCGGGGCTGCGGCTGACGGTGATCGGGGGACAGTCGGCCGTGCCAGCGTGCCGGGCACAGCTTGGATCGGCGCAGCTCCGGGCGTTGTGGGTGTGTACCTGGTCAACGGCCTCGATCACGAGGGCGGCGGTGTCTACGGACATGTGGGTTCCAGGGCGTAGGTGGGTCTGCTGGTCGGGAATAGGAGGGCAGGGCCAGGGCCGCGGGCGGGAACGCACCGTCCGCGGCCCCCCGGGCCTGCACGTTGTGGTGACGGGTGGTGCCGTGCGAGCGGCCGCACCCGGCGCATTCAGAGGACTCCGCGGCGGGACAGATCCGGCTCGCACAGGGAGCACGTCCCGCACGGCGCGTGCTCGGTGCATCCCGACTGCGGGAGGGCATGGGCCGCGGCGTCCTCGCGATGGATGAACTTGGGCCACTCGCGTTCGTACAGGAACTCGCCGGCCCACTCTCGGGACTGGAATCCGGGGATGCGCGAGGCGTCGTTGGCCGTATCGGGCTGGGCGACCCATGTGGTCGAGCCGTCCGAGAGGGTGTGTTCCCACACGTACCCGTGCACGGTGGGGCTGGCCTTGTTCACCACGAGGAACCCGCGGGTGTAGTCGTTGTGGGCGGGCTGGAAGTCGATGTGCTGGGCGAGGCCGGGCAGCATGATCACGCCTCCGAAGGGTGAGGGCGGGTGTTGTTGGGGGTGCGGGGTCTGAGCGAGCCCAGCCCCTGCGGTGGCCTGCACGCGCCCCGACTTGGGGTGCGAGGCTCATTCCTGGGAGACGAGGGCGATCAGGTACTCGCTCGTGTGCCGGGCGGCGTACTGCACGCATGGAGACGTGGAGTTGCGGAGCTCAGGGGCTCGGACCTGCGGCTTGCGGCGTGCGCGGGGGCGGATGCCGGACCTAGAGGCTCGCTACCGTCACCGAGTCGCGTCGGCGGAGTTCTTGACCACCCGGCCGCGCGGGGTGAGGGTCCACACCTCGTCGGGTGCTTCGCCCCGTTTCGGCGCGACCTGGGTGGCGGAGCGCCTCCACACGAGCAGATACGCACTGGGGTCTGCGTCGGGGAAGTCTTCGACCGGACTGTCGGCGAGCGGCGTGCCGTATTTGACGCCGTCGTAATAGGTCGGGCCGTGGTGGTGTGACACGCGGCGCTTAAGTGCCCGCTCGGGAACTTCCTGGTTTGGGGCGAACTCCATCGCGGTCAGATCGGCCGGCTTCTTTCGGCGCGACGGTATGAACGTGAAGTACACAGTCATCGGCGTGAGTTCCCCGGGTCGTTGAGAGCGGGCTGAGGTGATGTTGGGCTGTGCCCCACCGTGCCGCCGTGGGTGGCGGCAAGACGGAGAGGCGTTGCCGGTCGGGTCGGGCTACTCGGCTTTCAGGCGTTCCGCAGTGCGCTCGGCGCGGCGGTGTACTTCACGCACGCGGGCATGGAGTCCCGCAGATCGGGGCCGCGCAGCCCGCGGCTTCCGCGGGGCAGAAGACCGCACTTGAGACGCTCTCGGCCGCCCTTGAGCTGCTTGAACACCTTGTTGGCGCACCCTCCGCAGACGGCGGAGGGGTTGTCGAGATCGGTGCCCAGAAGCGGTGCCCGGGTCGCGGGGTGCTCGCCGCGGTCGAGGTGCATGCGTATCGAGCCGCGGCCAGACCGAGCCGGGGCGGGGATCAGGGGCGTGGTCATGATGGAGGTCCTTCCGGGCGGGATGTCTGTCGGGGCGGCGGCACCGAGGGCATCGGTGCCGCCGGGGGCTTGTGGTGCTACTTGGCCTTGCGCTGGTCGACTCGGTGGGCCTGTGATGCCGCGCGCATGACCTCGTCGAAGTCGAAGCCGAGGCCATGGGTGTAGGAGCGCAGATCGTTGAGCAGCACGTACAGCGCCTTCGAGAAGGTGGGGTAGGCGTCGTCTGCCATGTGCACGCGGAGGGCAGCAGCGGCGTCGCTCGCGTGCACGTAGTTGTCGAAGAGGTGGTCTTCGGCGGCCGAGTCGTCGGTGTTGGTGATCGGCTCGACGGACGGGGCGAGGTTCGGCATGGCGGCCAGCGGCCGTTCGTCGAGGCGCGCCCTGGCGTCGCCGTCGAGGCAGCGCTCGAAGTCGGCCCGCATGTGGCTGGCCAGGTGCATCAGGTCGGTAGTGACGTCCACAAGGGTCAGCCAGATGTCGTTGCTGCTCTGGCGGTAGGCGAGAAGGGCGGCGGCGACCTCATGGGCGACGACAACAGGCATGGGAGGGCTCCTGAACGGCAACGGGGTGGGCTCGGCGTGGACTTGAAGACCCGCCAGCGATGTCATTAATCTACACAATGAAAAGAGAATAAGCAACATCATGGAGCTGGTGAAGGCGGGGCTGGTCAGTCAGCCGTCCCCGCCCTCCACCTAGTTCGAGCGCTCAGCGCAACCCGTGGCGGCGCGGAGCCGCTCTACTCATTCCCGCCGGCATCCCTGCGCGCTCGCAGCTCTCCAGGCGGCTGCCGACGGGGCATCGTGCCGACGAAGACCAACAGCGCCCCCAGCGCCACTCCGGCTGTAATGATCGCGCCCACAACGCTGCCGGGCTCCAGCACCCACACGCTGACCAGGGCGACGGCTGCACTCGGCGCGCCCCAGCGGAGCGCCCAACGGCCCCATGGGCTCGGGCTCTTCCCGTCGACAACCGGCATCAGTTCCTCCTTCGTTCTGGATGCTGGCCGACGCCTGCACCCCGTGCGTGAATTCTGCGGCCCGGGAGGGCGGACCTCCCGGGCCGTGATCGGGTCAGGCGCAAAACTGCTCCCCGTCGAAGTACGCCCCACGGGCCATGCGGGTGTTGGGGAGGACGCCCGAGACAACTGGCGAGGGAAGGCCCGGGACGTCGACGAAGGTTGTGTATCGGTCCAGGGGCCGGGCGGCCACCCGGGTGTCGCCCCAACGGTGCCCGACCGCGCTCAGGGGGCCGAGGGCCACGTTCAGGTCGTTCATGATCGAGAAGCCGAGACCCTGGTAGTAGCTTTCCAGCTCCGGGAAGCAGTTGAGGGTCAGCACCCCGTAGCCGGCGCGTGTGAAGCGGCGTACGGAATGCCGGATGAGTTCGGCGCCGATGCCTCGCCCGCGCTGATCGGGTTCCACGGCAACCGCGGTGATGATCGCGATTCGTTCCGCCAGATCGTGCGCCAGCGGCACGTCGATGCCGGGGTGGTCGAAGAGCCACAGCGGCGCGCCTCCGAGGAGGACGCCGAGTGGCTCGCCTTCATCGCTTTCGGCCACGACCATCAGGGCCCGGAAGTGGGAGAGGGGCCCTTCCTGCGGCAGGGACAGGTTCGGCCGGACCTCTTCGAACGCGTTGGGATCGTCGGGATTCACGTCGGCGAGGAGCCGCATGACGGCGTCGGCGTCGGTGGGCACCGCGTCCCGGAGGGTGATGCCGGACAGGCGCGTGCGAGTGGTACTCATGGAGGCTCCTGGGGGTGACGCGAGGCGCAGTACGTCGCCTCTGGTTGTGGGCCGCCGGAGGGGTCCTCAACGGCGGGCTCGGTCACGCTGGACCGGGGCCGGATTCGGCCGGGGCCGGGCCGACCGGAGCGGGGGAGCTGCCCGGACGGCCCGGAGCGCTGTGCCGAGGTACGTCAGTGGATGTGGCGGCCGTCAGGGACGGTCCGGCCGATCAGGCGCCAGGGCGCGCCGTCATTCAGGACGGCCATCGGGCACCAATCCGACCGGTGGGTCGACAGGTCGGCCTCGATGGCCGTGTACCAGTGCCGCGTGAGCGGACACTGCGTCCCGCGTGCGCATCCCGGTCGCTTCGCGACGAACACGTGGTAGACGTCCGGCGAGATGGGGAGGCACAGCCGGAATCCGTCTGCGATGCGCTTGCCGTAGTCCGACGGGCTCTCGCCCCGGTACCGCCCCCAGACCTGGACGCCGTAGACAAACTGGGGCTGGTCGCCGCGTTCGAGCCGCCAGCGCAGCACGGGGCCGTAGCGCGGGCTGTCGGGGGACGACTCGTCTGTGCCCGCGGGCGCCGCTCCGGTCATGTCAAGAACGGTCTGGCTGGTCCCGGTGAACGCCTGGGGCACCGCCAGCGCCCAGGACGAGGAGGCGCGCTCTCCCCACGCATACAGCCTCCGCCGCCGGTACTGCGTCCCCGCCTTGCGGTGCTTTATGAGCGGCTTGTTCCGTTTCATCTCTCTCGGTCCCCCGATGCGCTGAGACGGCGCGACGCCTGGAGCGGCGCTCGTCAAGTGGGTTGATGTGGCGGGGCGTTGGCCCGACCTGAGAATGACAGTACACACTGAAACGGCAATACACAACATTCTATGGAGTGCTGCCCCCACCGCACCGGGCGAGGTCCGCACCCGCCTGGAATCGGTCCCAGGCCAGTCGGCTGTCGACCGCGTCCTCGATCGCTCTCCAGACCAGCCCTCGCGCGGGATCCTCCGGAACGTGGGGCTCTCCGCGGTTGCCCCGGATCACCGTGACCGTGTCGCCGACCGGCGGACGGGCCCGGTGGACGAGGATGCAGGTGGGCGTCCCGTGGCCCGGGATGTAGGCCCCGGATGTGTCGATGATCCAGCGCGCGTCGAAGCGGGGCAGGAACTCGGTGACGTACCGCCTGCCGAACTCTCGCTTCATAAACGAGTTCGCGGTCAGCTGCGCCACGAAGCCGCCCGGGACGGCCAGGTGCTCGAGCATCAGCGCGGTGAAGGGCAGGGCCAGTGAGTACTTGCCGGCCGCCACCTGCGGGTATGCGGCGCGGACCTGGTCGCGGACGGTGGGGTCCTTCGGGGTGATGTACGGCGGGTTGGCCACGCACGCGTGGTAGGCGCCGGCAGCCAGCAGGGGCTCGGTGCGGTCCAGCAGGGAGTCGGCGGCGGCCACGTTGACGGGCCACGACGCCGGGACGCGGTCCAGGCTCACGCCGAGGACGTGCGCCGAACTCGCCAAGAGCCGGTAGGCGGTCAGCGCGGCGGCGTACGCGTCGAGGTCCACACCCGACACCGCGGCGAGCGCCCGCTCGACGGCCCGCGGCCCGTGCCCGACCGGAGCGGGCCGGCGGCCGCGGATCGGCGGGACGCGGACCATGTGGAACGCGGCGACGGCGATGTGCCCGGTCCCGCAGGCAGGGTCGATCATCCGGACGTCGGCCAGCCCCCACTCCTCCATCGCCGGCTCCAGTGACAGGCGCAGCAGGAGACGGGCGACCCAAGGCGGGGTCTGGCACAGGGCGCGCCCCTTGCGGGCCTCCTCGGACAGCAGTTGGTAGGTGTCGCCGAGCGCGTAGCCGTCCACGCGGTGCTCACCTTCCAGGGCGGGGTGCCGGTCCCAGAACTCCTCGATGGCGGCCCAGGCGGCCGCGCCGAGCGGCTGCTCCCACAGTGGCAGTACGGCCGGATCGGAGAGCGGGACGAGCGCGTGGTGGCTGTTGGCGAGGCTCTCCAGGGACTTCAGCAGGCCGCCCGGGCCCGGAGGGCGGTCGTAGGCCAGGACGTGGTCGTGGGCGTGCCGGGCGAGGGCCGAGGCGTGGATCCAGAGGGCGGCCGTGCGCCGGTCGCCGGTGTCGCGCGTGACCGTGGCGGTGAGCTTGTCGTAGGCGCCCGGTGGCAGGGTGCGGGTGGTCATCTTTCCTCGCAGGGGTCGGGTGCTACTGGCTGTCGGTCATCGCGGCCCAGACCTCGGCGAAGGCAGGACGGGCCTTGTCCTGCACGCCGGCGGGGGCGGTCACGTAGAAGTCCTCGGCCGTCCCGTACGTCTTGGAGTCCGGGCGGACGCGGGTGCGCACGCGGGCGATGCCGGCGCCGTGGGCGTCCGTGGAGTGCTCGACCGGGCGGTTCAATGCCGTGGCCGCGGTGGTCAGGAAGGTGCCGGCTTCGGTGCGGCTGCCGGTGCGGACGGTTTTCACCGACCGGTAGACGGTGCCCTTGATGCCGTTGTCTCGGCATTCGGGCTTGGCGCACCGGTCGCCGTGATCGGTCTTGCACTCGGGCCGGCGGCCGGCGGTGTAGACGCGCTGCACCCGGTAGACCGCCCACGGCTCCTCGTCGAGCCGGGCATCGAACTGGCCGAGCGCCTCGGTGTTCTGGTCGTCGGTGACCCGCCTGAACAGGGTGTCGTCCTTGTAGAGAGAGCTGTTGTCGTTCAGGGCCATCGACACGTACTCCAGGCGCAGCACCCGCGCCGCGAGGTCGGGGTACTTCCGCAGCCGCTTCAGATGGTCCGGCTGCGGCGAGCACACCCCAGAGAACGGACAAACCGGGCAGTACGACTTGGACATGTCGATCCCGAGGTGGTCCTTGACGTAGCCCTGCACGTCCTTGCGGCCCCAGCCGAGCCGGAGCAGCGGGTAGTCCAGAGCGAAGGTCTGGCGGCCGGCCTTTTCGTTGCGCTCGGCCTGGGCTTTGTTGGCCTTGACCGCGCGCTTGCGCTCGTCGGCGTTGTAGCCGAACAGCTTGCCGACCGTCTGACCGCCGGCCTCCCGCAGTTGAAGATCGTCAATGGCGAAGGCCTTGAACTTCTGCGCGCACTTGTGCCCGCCCGCGTACTGCGGAACGGTGCCGTTGGCCTCCAGTTCGTCCATGAGGGTCCACTGGCCGCGGTCGAAGACCTTGCCGGGATTCGTGGTGTCGGAGAGGACCTGGACGCCGGCGGACTCCAGGTGGCCGGCGCGCGCGACCTGCGTGTACCGGATGCCTTTCCCCCGCAGCAGCGGCAGGACGTGGTTCTCGACGTCGGCGATCGTGTCGGGAAACTCGAACCCGGTCATCGCCGTCACGATCGAAAAGTCGGAGAAGTCCTTGGCGACCCCGAAGGCGGTCGGATCGTTGATGATCGCCAGGGCCAGCGCCGTCGAGTCGACGCCGAGACCGAAGTTGAGCGACTTGTGCGTCGTCGCGCGGAAGGATTCCAGAGCGTCCGTGGAGGCGACCTCGGCAGGAGCCGGCACGCCGGAGTACTGCGTTGCGGGGCCGGCCTTGTCGAGGTCGGGTTCGAACAGGGCGAGGGAAGTCATGGGCGTACCTGTGGGGGAGGGGCGGGTGCGGCCGGGGAGGGCCGCACCCGCCGAGGGAGAGGGGGATCAGGGCTGGGACTTCGCGGCGCGTGCGGCGTCGAGGCCCGCGGGGGTGAGGAAGGGCCGGTGCTTCGGGCCGGTACGGCCGTCGTCGCCGTCGGTGGGCTGCGGGGCGCCGTCGGCGTCCCGGTACTCGACGAGCGCGAGACGGGCGAGGGCTGCGGCGGTCGGCCAGCTGACGTCCCGCAGCGCGCCGTCCTCGTCGGCGGAGTCGACGGCCGCCAGCTGGGAGTCGTTCAGGATCGCCCGCCGCCCGGCGCCGGTGATGAAGTACGGTCCGACGCCCTGCGCCTGCGCCAACTCCGCCGGTAGCCGGAAATCGTCGCCGTCGTTGCGGTAGACCAGGCCGTCGTCCAGGTAGACCTGGAGCGTGGTGCGGCTGCCGTGTGACGTGAGGTGCCCCGACGGATGGGCACATGCGGCACGGAGGTGCTGGGGCGCCGGCGGGTAGGACTTGGCCTTGGCGCTCATCGCGGGCCCTCCAGCGCGAGAGTCGGCACCGCGGAGAGTGCTGCCGCCTGCGCACCGATCGCCGCAGCCGTGACCTTGAGTCCGCAGCCTGGGCGCTCGCACTCCTCCGTCGCCCTCGGGTTGGGCCACCGGCAGTCCGGACAGCTCCACATCAGCCCCGCCGAGACTGCCGCTGAGGAGATCGCGGCCCTCTGCTCCGTGTCGGCAGCGTCCAGGAGCTGTTCCAACACGGTGGGGTGCGGGGCGTGGTGGTGACTGTGGTCGTCGAGGACGACTGTGTCCTCGACGACGACGCGCAGCGGTACGGTCCCGTCCGGCCGGACGACGTGCTCGGGGTCGGCGCTGTCGAGGTGGACCGAGACCCGCACGACACCGTCCTCGGCGTCCACGTAGCCGAAGACGAGCACACCGGCCACCTCGATGCACGAGGGTCCGTCGTCATCGGCGGCGTAGAAGACGGCACCGCGGTTGAGGCCCTCGGCCGTCACGGCGTCGGGGAAGGCGAAGTTCAGGGGAACGATCCGAGAGCGCTGGGGCCGTCCGATCTCCTCGGAATACAGCTCGAAGCCCTGATCGGGCACCGCGTTGCCGTCGGTTCCGTAGTAGAGGTCGATCGCCTCGGCGTCATTGGCCGGAGGCTCATCGGGCACGTTGCCCTGGCCGCCCACGTTGGCCCAGTTGCTGCGCACGTGCGTGGCGAGCTCCGCGAGGGCAGCGCCCTCGGTGGCGTACGGCGCCGTGGAGTCCTCGTGGCGGGTCCAGATGCGCAGCATCCAGACCTGCTCGCCCGGGCGAGGTCCCAGGATGGCGGAGATGGCCGGGGACCGACGGCCGCCGGCCTCGGAGACGATCTGGGCGTGAACGCGCTGGGCGAGTTCACGGTAGGGCGACGGCAGTTCGGCTGCGGCCGGTGAGTGGGCCAGGGTGCCGGCGATGCGCACCAGGCTCTCGATGTCGGAGGGGCGGAAGCGTTCAGCGAGCATGGTCATCCTCGTAGGTGGCAGAGCCCGGCGGTCACGGGTGGGCCCGCCGGGCGTAGAAGTGGAAGCGCTAGATGTCGAGTGCCTGGAGCGCCGCCACCAGGGCGAGGGCGCGCTTGCGCTCGGGGGACACCCGCACGCGGCGGATGCGCTTCGGGTCGGAAGGAAGCTGGATGCCCACGGCACCGCCGCGGTCATCCCGGCGCAGCGCGTACTGGTCCGCCGAGAGCATCCAGGCGTCCCAGTCGTCGGCCTTGCGCCCGGCACGCACCTGGGATTCCGCGGTGGGGGCCGTGACGGGGCAGGAACAGGCCGGGTCGTCGCACGGACGGCCCGCCGGATGCCGGGAGATGACGCCGCCCGGACGGTAGGTGGCGCTCGTGCCGTTGAGCGTCGGGCACGCCTTCTCCGCATACATCAGGCACGGCGGGTGGAGTGCCGGTTCCGGCGCGGACCCGACGCTCACGTCCTGCGGGCGGACCAGCACGTAGAACCACCGCTCCAGCGGCCGTTCGCAGATCTGGCACAGGCTGTTCTCGAAGGCCCGGGCGCGCTTGCCCGAGTGAAGGCCGCCGAAGACCGGCAGGCCGTTGTGCTCGAACGAGACGTACGGGACGACCAGGCCGCCATGGGTGGGACGGTGTGCGCACGCCGCGGGAATCGCCGGGGCGCTCACTGCGGATCACCACCGGCGAGCTCCCAGGAAGGGCGGGCGAGTTCGACCAGGAAGGTGTAGGCGGAGTCGCTGGCCTGGAGCAATCGGACGACCGGGAGGTGCCGGTACTGGTCGAGGAACTCTCCGATCGTCAGCGCGGTGTGGTGCGTGTGGGGCGCGTTGTCCGAGCAATTGCCGTTGCCGAAGGAGACCAAGCGCTCGCCCTGGTGCTGCGGCCACGTGTAGGCGGCGAGGAGCTCGGCCTGGCTCCAGTTGTTCGGGTTGGCGCGGACCTTGACGAGCTCGGCGCCCGGCACCAGCTCCCTGAGCGAGTCGAGGGGCGGCGTCCGGCGCGGTTGGGGGCTGCTCAGGGGCATGGCGGTCTCCCAGTACGAGACGGGCGCTTCGTGGCCCGGGCGGTGAGTTGAAGGGCTGCGGGATTCGCCGCGCAGCGGTGCAGCGGCCGGACAGCCGCCCTCACAGCGCCGGCGAAAGCCGACGTACGGGCTGTGAAGGAGAGGGCGGCCGATCGACCAGACACCCACACACTACACATTGAAATCTAGATACGCAACATAATGGTGTGGGGTGTTCCCTCATCGCCGCATGACACGGCGAACCGGGCCGTCAGCAGCGCCACGCACAGCGCGCGGATTCCTCCCTGCTCCCACAGCGCCTGGGACTCCGGCACCGCAGCAGGCCACCACTGCACCGATACCCCGTCGCGCACCACGTCGACGGCGACTCCATACCCGTCGTCCTTGCTCCAGTCAGCCATGCGCACATGCGGGCGCAGCACCTCAACGGCACCCTCGTGGAGGCGGATCGCCTCCTCCTTGGCACTGCGCGCGGCCCTTCGCAGGGCATGGGCCTGGGCGGCGGACACCGGTCGGTAGACGGTGCTGACCTCCTCGTTCTCCGCGAAGACGACCAGGGCTCCCCCCTGCGCCGCGAGCACTCGGTCCCGGCCGGCTTCGGTGACCAGTTCGAGCAGCTGTTCCGCGGAGACGGTCGTGTCGGGTCCGCTCTCGGGAACGGCGGAGGCCCGGTAGTGTCCGTGCCGCACGAGGTCCAGGGCGTGCCTGACGGCCAGCATGGCGCGGGCCAGCTCGGTGGAGCCGGGCTGCCCGTTCGCGGCGTAGCGGGTCAGCCGCTGGTGGACTAGGGCCGCTTCCCGCTCGTCGGGGTCGTCGAACTGGCTGGGGACCACCTCCCGAATGGCGAGGTCGATCACCTGCGTCAAGTAGCCGGCGCAGAAGGGCCTGCGGCGGAGCAGGCGAAGCGCCAGACGTTTGGACGAGCTGGCAAGGACGGTGGCTGGAGCCTCGGACACGAGGTGACTCCTCCCTGATTCGCCGGTCACGAGCCGGGCTGGTGGATGTACGCGATCCACGCCTCGTACTCGGCGGCGCCGAGTACGGGGGGCGGCACGATGGGGGCGCGCCCGAAGCACCGGTCACAGGGACGTGCGCCCAGTTCGGCGCCGGTGGCATCCCGTCGGCGGCCTGGCAACGCTGTGCCGCAGACGGCCAGGTCCGCCGGAATTGACGGGTCCAGCCTCAGATGCAGGTCCTGGCCGTGAAGGACCGGGCGGACCACGACGCGCCCGGTTTCGGAGTCGGGGCCGAAGTGCCGCGCCAGAAACGTGACGGCACGGGCGTGGGCGGCCTGGGCTCGCTCCGCCAGAGTCCGGGTGTCATCCGGCAGCTGTTCGACGGCGCGCAGAGGCTGCCGCATGTCTGCCGCCAGACGATCGACGAGGGCCCGCCCCTCGGTGAGGAACTGCGGCGCGTCGCCGCGGGGGTCGTCGCTACGCTGGCCGACCCAGATCCAGGACAGTGGCACGAACGCGGCCAGCTCGCTCAGGAGCCCGTATTGGCGGCTGACAGCCCAGGTGGCATATGTGGCGCACGGCCGGTGGGTGCAGGAACCGGCCGGCGCCTGGCAGGCGCGCAGCTCGAAGCGGAAACCGAGCTCGGTCGCGGCAGTGTGAAGGATGCCGAGCTCCGCCATCGCGCCGCTCGGTTGCGGCCTTGCCCACCAGGCCGGTACGCCGCCGACCGATGGGCCGGGTTCGGTGCTGTGCCCGAGCCCCTGCGCCTCCCCTGAGCGGGCGGAGGCCAGAGTTCGGTGAGCAGAGACGACGCGGGCGCCGTCGATCACGAGATAGGTCATCAGGGGGTCTCTCCGATTCGGCCGGGCGCAGCAGCGCCCGGCCGTCGAGATGGAAACGCCAGAGGGATGGGGGTCCGGCGAAGGGGATCAGGCGAGCGACTTGATGGCCTTGGCGGGCTTCTTCGGCGCGGCCTTCTTGGCAGCCGCCTTCTTCACCGTGGTGGCGGGGGCAACGCCGCCGGTGAGGCTGCCCTTCGGGGCCTTCTTCACGGCCACCTCGCTGCCCTTGGGCAGCTTCTTCGCGCCGCTGACGAGGTCCTTGAAGCCCTGCCCCGGGCGGAATCGGGGAACGGAGGTCTTCTTGACCCGCACCCGCTCACCCGTCTGCGGGTTGCGGGCGTACCGGGCCGGGCGGTCGACCTTCTCGAACGCCCCGAATCCGGTGACGGAGACGCGCTCTCCGGCGACAACGGAGCGGAGGATGGCGTCGAGCACGTGGTCGACGGCGTCGGCGGCCTGCTGGCGGCTGCCCATCTTCTCTGCGACCGCTTCGACGAGCTGGGCCTTGTTCATGGCTGAACTCCTTTGCATGTAAAGGGTTTTGGGTGCCAGGCGGTGGCGCTGACATGGGGCCCGCGAAGGGAAACGGGGCGCGTCGTACGGAGCGGCATGAGCGCCTCCGACAACCACCACAGTACACACGAAAAAAATAACACGCAACGCTAATCGTCATGTTGACGAGAGAGGTGGGGTCGTGTCACTCTGACGTAGCGACAGCGGGTTGGAGCGCCAGGCGAGTTGATGCCGCGCTCCCCGCCACTGCCTTCCTCAGACCATCCACGCGGTACATGACCTCGGGAGAACACCCGTGAACACGAAGCTCGTTGACTCCACCGCCGCCACCCCGATCCCGGCGTCCCACCCGCTCAGCGTCCACGCCACCGACCGCGCAGCCGGCGTCCTCCTCGGAGCCGCGTGCGGAGACGCGCTGGGCGTTCCCTACGAGTTCGGCCGCCGACTGACCGCCGACGAGCAGCCCGCCATGATCGGCGGCGGCCTGGGCCCGTACAAGCCGGGCGAGTATTCCGACGACACGCAGATGCACGTGTGCATCGCCGCAGTCGCCGCTACCGGCGCCGACCTGACCAGCGACGGGGCGCTCGACCAGATCGCCCGCAACTTCCACCGCTGGCGTGACGGCGGCGCGAGCGACATCGGGAACCAGACCCGCAGCGTGCTCGGCGCCGCGAAGGCCCACAAGACGGGGACACCCGCACAGGCCATGCTGGCGGCAGCCGACGCCTACACCGCCCGCACCCGGTTCAGCGCGGGCAACGGCTCCCTCATGCGAACCGGCATCGTCGCCCTCGCCTACCTGGACGACGTCGAGGGAATGGTCAGGGCAGCCATCATGATCAGCTCCCTCACGCACTCCGACCCCGAGTGCGCTGAGGCGTGCATCCTGTGGTGCTCCGGCGTCCGCGTCGCGGTACTCGAAGGCACCTTCGACGGCGTCCGCCAGGGTGTCGCGCTCCTTCCCGCAGACCGGCAGGAGATCTGGCACGCGAGGCTGGACGAGGCCGAGGCGAACCCGCCGCACCACTGGGAGCGGAACGGGTACGTGGTCACCGCCCTCCAGGCCGCGTGGTCCGCCATCACCCGCACGCCCGTCCCCGACCTGGCACCGGAGCGCGACTCATTCCCCGCACAGCACTTCCAGCTCGCCACCGAGGCGGCTGTCCGCGCGGGCAACGACACCGACACCGTGGCCGCGATCGCAGGCACCCTTCTCGGGGCGCGCTGGGGCGTCTCTGCCATCCCGCTCGACTGGCAGCGGGCGGTGAACGGCTGGCCGAAGATGTCCGGCCCCGACCTCGTCCGTCTGGCCGTCCTGACCGCCCGCAAGGGTGACGACGACAGCGACGGCTGGCCGTCGGCCCCGCGCGTCAAGATTCCCGGCTATGCGGGTGCGGCCTTCACGGTGGCTCACCCGGAGGACCCCGGGGTCATCCTCGGCAACCTCCCGATGACCGAGTTCACCGGCACCCCGCCGGTCGACGCCGTCGTCTCCCTGTGCCGCATCGGGCAGGACCCGGTCTTCTCCCGGATCGACGCTGAGCACGTCCGCGTCTGGCTTGTCGACAAGGAAGGCGAGAACCCCAACCTCCACTACGCCCTTGACCAGGCGGCCCGCCAGGTCCTCCGGCTCCGCAAGGAAGGGAAGCGCGTCTTCCTCCACTGCGTCGCGGGCCGCTCGCGCACACCCGCCGTGGCGGCGGCCTACAGCACACTCTTGGGAACGGACCCACACACCGCCCTGACGGAAGTCTGGACGGTCCTGGGCAAGCACTGGACCCTCCTGGCGCACCCGCAGCTCCACGACGCCGTCTACGAACTGGCGGGGCAGCCGCCGTACCAGCCGCAGCCCCGCCCCCGCCGTAGCCTCTTCTTCCGCAAGCGCGGTTGATTCCGGCACGGTGCGTGGCACCGCCGCAACCAGGGGCGCGGTCTCCGGCGGAGACCGCGCCCCTCTCGGTGCGCCGTCAACTCGTCAGCGCCCCGCTAGGACAGACACAACGACCAGATGCAGATGCACCCGGAGCCCGTCGGCCATATGGCCGACGGGCTCCGCGTTTCCGGGCCATCTGCGCAGCCCGTGGCCCCCGCCGGGACCGGACTTCGGACAGGCCGACCCCCTGGCAGGGCGACGCGCTTGCGGCGCGGCCCGGAGCCCGGTCGAGCGCGCGCCATGGGGGCCGGCGGCTTCCCGCCAGCCCCCGGCCGTGCCTCGCGCCGTCCCGCTACGCCCGGGCGTCGAAGTTGCCGGACCCCCTGCGGCTGAGGACGTGGTCGTAGACAGTCCGGCGGTACCAGTGGTCTTGAAGGACCCGGGGCTTTCCACCGTCCCCGGCCGTCCGGTCGGCGAACGGGACCTGCCCGCGGGCGTGGTAGGCGTGGATGGTCTCGCGCGCGAGGGGTTCGCCGCGGGTGGCCATGCCCAGCACCTCGGCGAAGTCGTAGATGTCCAGCAGGTCCAGGGGGTCGCCCTCAGGCAGCGGGTTGACCAACGCCGGTCCGGTGCCCTTGGCGGCCGCCCATACGTGGGGGCGGTGCTCCTTCACCCACGCGTCGACCGCGTGCGCGGCATACGTGCGCGGACGGGTGCGCAGGGGCGTCGGGAAGGCCCGGCGGATGACCTTCTTGCCGTCTCGCTTCTCCTTGACGCTGATCCACTGCAGCCCGGTGCGCTCGGAGACGCCATACCGCGGGCCGATCATCTCCGCGGTCAATTCCGTCTGCTCACCGCGGGCTTCGGCCACCGACTCATCCGCCGGCGCCGGCTCGACCTGGACGTCGGCAGAGGAGTCGGCTGCCGGCGTCTCGGGCCACGCCTGACCCGTCAGTTCCGTACGACGCTGGGCCGCGGTCCAGGAACGTCGGCGGTTGTGCCGGACCCACTCGTCCACCTCGGCCGCGCTGTAGCCGTTCTCGCCGGCCTCGGGGAACCCCTCAACGCGGGTCCACCCCCTGGCCGTCTGACCGCTCACGCTGTACGTGCCCGCGATGGCTTGGGCATCGACGTACCCCGTCCGCGCGGTCGAAGCACGTTCCGAGCTCTCGCCGCCTGCAGGGGCCTGTTCAGCGACCGCCGGCTCCTCAGACGCCTTCTGGCGGCGCATGCGACGAGGTCGGTTCACGAACTCGTATGCCGTCTCGCGGAACCACATGCGTTCCGTCACCTCCGGCCGCTCCCCGTCCCCCGGCTTGCGGTCGGGCCCCGGCATCTTCTTCCGGGAGATGTACGTCCGCAGGGTGACCTCGGGCACCGGCTCCTTCCGCCCGAGGGCCTTGCCCTCCCAGGCGGCAATGTCCGACAGCTTCACCAGGTCCCTCGGACCGCCCTCAGGCAGGCCGTACGGGTTGTCCGAGTCCTGCCCCTGCGCCCAGTAGACCGGGAGGTTCTCGCGCAGCCAGTCGTCCACCAGCGCAGCGTCGCGGACCAGGGTCCGCCCGGGACCGGACGGCCATCCCTCGGGGAAGCCCTCGAGCGTGACCCAGTAGGCCACGTTGGCTTCGTTGACCTTGTACTTGGTCGCGATGTCCTGCGAGGTCACAAGTTCATCGGCGTCGGCGGGAATCACTGATACTCCTTGTCGGACCGGCAGTGAACCCGCAGGCCGTAGTCGTGGCCCCGAAGGTGGGGGCCTGGGTGGAACGAGCTCGAGCTGTGACCGGCATCGCCGGCTCCTCTCCGCGCCGGCGCCCTCGATCGTGCAGGGGCAGGCGCTAAAGTACATCACGTTTGGCCAATAGGCAACGTAAGTGACCGTGGGGGTGCCTTCGGGGAGGGGCGGTGATCCGCCCCTCCC
>NZ_JBFAZJ010000056.1:0-24386 GCF_040681715.1 Streptomyces sp. NPDC051582 | reverse complement strand
GTCGGCGGGGTCTGGTGCGTGCGATCGCGAGGCGGAGGAGGGAATCGACGCGGAGCGTCGGTGACCGACGACAACGCGGCGAGCGTGCGTGCCAGGCCCCGCCGACCAGACGAGACTTTGACGACACGACCTAGGGGGCCGGCACCTGCCCGGGGCGCAGGTGGCCCGCTCCGCCGTAGGTACGGGCGAAGGCCTCGCCCTCCGGGCCCGGAGCCGCCAGAAGGGCGACCCGTTCGCGGCGCAGCCGCAGCCCGAAGGCGGACTCCGCCGCGTCACCCGGCGGCAGGTGCAGCAGGTCCAGGAGCCGGTCGGAGAACTCCTGCGTCCTCCAGGCGGCCTGGTGGCGGCGCCGGTCGTAGCCGGCCAGGGCCTCCTCGTCGCCCTCGCCGCCGCCTTCGCGGTGACAGCGCAGCAGGGTGTCCGCGAGGTCGGCGACATCGGCCACCGCCAGGTTGAGCCCCTTCGCCCCCGAAGGCGTCAGCACGTGCGCCGCGTCCCCGGCCAGCAGCAGCCGGCCGGCCCGTACGTGCTCGCGGACCCGGCCGCGCAGCCGCAGCATGCCGACCTCGGTCACCGCGCCCGGCTCGGGGTCCCCGGCCGCCAACTGCAGGCGCAGCGACAGCTGCTCGCGGATGCGCGCCTCGGTCCAGTCCGCGAGGTCGGCCTCCGGCGGGACCTGGAGGTAGAAGCGGGCCAGCCGGGGCGTACGCGGCATCATCCCGGCGAAACCCGCCTCGTGGAGCGCGTACCGGATGCCGTCCACGGAACGGTCCACCTCGGCGAGCACGGTCAGCCAGTCGTACGGGTAGCGCCGTTCGACGGCTCCGGCCGCGTCGGCGGGGAACGCCCGCGCGACCGTACTGCGCGGGCCGTCGCAGCCCACGACGTACTCGGCTTCCAGGACGTCGTCCGGGCAGCGGACGAGCGGTCGCGGTCCCGAGGTGTCCACTTCGAGCACGGGGCAGTCGAACCGCACCGCTCCGCCGCTCTGTTCGAACGAGGCGATCAGGTCGCGCACCAGGAACTGCTGCGGATACACCCAGTGCCCGGCGCCGCCGGAGAGGTCCCCGTACGGGATGCGTATCCGCTCCCCGAGGCATGCGAACTCGCACCACTCGTGCCGGCCGCCCTCGGCCAGCAGCCGGTCGGCGAGCCCGTGCTCGCGCAGGTACTCGACGACCCGGTGTTCGATCAGGCCCGCCCGGGCCTGCTGCTCGACCTCGGACCGGCTGGAGCGTTCCCGGATCTCGACCGAGACGCCGGCCCGGTGCAGCACGTTGGCCAGGACCAGTCCGGCCGGTCCGGCGCCGACGACGGCCACCTGTACGCGGCGGCGGGGCGCGGTCACGACCGGCCCGCCCGGGCCAGGGGGGCGCGCAGCGTGGCGGGGACGACGTCCGGGTTGAACAGCTCGGTGACGGCGGCCAGTGGCTGCTCGCCGTGCCACAGGAGGTACGCCTTGTACGCCGCGGGCACGCCTCCCCACGTGTGCAGGCCGACCTCGACTATGGTGCGGCGCTGTCCCGTTCCGACGGCCTGGAGCATCCGGCCGATCGGCGCCGTCGGGTCGGTGAGGCACTGTTCGGCAGCCGCCGACAGGCCGGGCCGGGCCACGACCACGTTCCGCGAGAGGTCCGTCCCGTTCGCGGACGCCAGTACGGAGCGCCGCTCCAGCAGGACCTCCTCGGACCCTGCCTTCAGCAGCTCCGCCCAGCCCTCGGGAGCCTCGGCCGCGCCGACGAGGCGGTGGCTCATCCGCCGGACCGATACGGCGGAGCCGACCCAGGCCTCCAGCAGGGGGGTGGTCAGCCCGTCGGTGCCGAGCAGCAGTCGCGTACTGGTGTGGGCGAACCGGTCGAGCTCCTCGCCGGTCTCCCCGGTTCCGGTGGCGGCGAAGCCGTCCGGGAGGGCTTCCGGGGACCGAGGGGATGGCAGCGTGAGCGTGGGCATGGCACCTCAGGGCAGTAGGTGGGAGGACGTGAGCTTGATCCAATTCTGGTACGCCTCCTCGGCCCGCCGGCACGTGCCCCCCCCTTTGGATCGTCCAACTCCCTTCAGGGAAGCGGCGATCGCTCCCTCTCAGGCCGGTAGGCACCGCTCCGTTTCTGCTCGCTCCGCGCGGGACCGGCCGACGGCTCGGTGGTGGGGTGCGGCGCCGGGTGCGGGGGCGCGGGCGCGGGCGCGAGCGCGGCCGCGGGCGGGGTGAATTCGACGGCTGACAGGCGTTCGCGGGAGACGTGGTCGAGCAGGACCACCGAAGCGGCTTCCCGTACGGCGGCCGGGCCGTCGAGGCGGAGGGTTTCGAGGAGTCGGGCAAGGCCCTGCCGGTGGCGCGCGAACACGCGGCGCGAGGCCCAGCGGGCCCGCGCCTGCTGGCCGGCCAGGGCCTCGGCGGCCCCGACGTCCAGCAGGACGACGTGCAGCTCACGGCCGCGGCGCCCCGCCGTCCGGGAGAGCCACCGCCGCATCCAGGTCCGGCTGCCGCAGTCGTGGACCAGCAGCGGTCCCCCGGAGCGGACTTCGGCGTACAGCCGCCGGAAGTGGCGGAGCCGCGCCCACGGCCGGTACACCGCGTACGGCAGCCAGGCGGGCATCATCGCCTCGCAGGCGACGTGGGAGGCCCGGGGATCGACGACGGGCGCCACGACCGACCAGCGGCGGAGCAGGGTGCTCTTGCCGCTGCCGGGCAGTCCGGACACCACCACCACGGCGCCCGCCGGGTACGACATCAGGACCGGCCCCCCGGCCTGTCCCCGCAGGTCCACCAACCCGCGCGGGGACATGACCGGTCCGGCCGGCGCCTCGTCCCCGGCGCCGACGGCCTTCTCCCCGTCCCTCACGTCCACCGCGAACACGCCGGTCACCTCTCCCCATGTGCACCCGACAGGGAGCAGTCGCCGTGTGCTTGCTTCGCCCGTGCGGCGGAGCGCGCAGGGGAGCTCACGCCTCCCTGCGGCGGCGCCGGACGGCGAAGACGATCCCGACGATGATGGCGATGACGAGCAGGACGACGAGCACGGTTCCGATGAGAGCGGCGGTTCCCAACTTCTTGAAGAAGCTCTTCTTCTTGCTCTTCTTGCTCTTCTTGTCCTTGCCCTTGCCCTTGTCCTTCTTGCTGCCGCTGTCGACGAGGGTGGCGGAGTCGGCAGCCGAGTGCCGGAGCCGGGTGGAGGGCGCCTGGGCCGGCGCACCCTGGGGTGCGTGCCGCACGGCGGCCGCGGGTGCGGCCTGGGTTTGAGCCTGGGCCTGAGCCTGGGTCTGGGCCTGAGCCTGGGTCTGGGCCTGCGGACTCAGCAGCAGCCCGGCCAGCACGAGTACGGGTATGGCGCGGGCGATCCAGCGACTGGTCACTTGCTTCTTCTCCTCTGACCCGTTGTTGCGTCCACGATCATCGCAGGCCGGTCGACCGCCCTTTACAGCGGGCTTACATCCACCCGGCGCCGAGACGAGCATCCCGCCGCGCCACCCTCATGTCCATGCCGGCCGGGGGCCTACTCCTCCCGCTGCCCGCCTTCCAGCGCCTGAACCAGTCGGGGCAGGTGCCCGCCCGCCACGACGAGGGCCAAGTGGTCGTGGAAGTCCCGGCTGGAGACGATCAGACCGTCGCGGACGCGCAGGACCTGGATGTTGGCGGCCTCGAAGGTCCGCCCGGTCACCCGGTGGCGGACCTTGTAGTCCCACTCGGCGACGACCACCTCCGGGTCGTCGGTCTCCCGTATCACGACGTTCTCCGGGGTCAGTTCCACGGGCGAACCGGCGGCGACTTCCGCGAAGCGCTCCTCGACCACGGCGCGGCCCTCGAACCGGCGCGGCCCGACCGGCTCGAAGACGGTCTCCACCACGGTGTCTTCGGCATAGAGCTCGGCCAGCTCCGAGTAGCGCCCCTCCCCTATACGCTCCAGCAGCGTCCGGGAAACTTCTCGCGGTGACGGCGTTTTGGGCATGGTCGGCCTCCGGCGGGATCGGTCACTAGAATCGGACCAGCGACTCCGTTTTCGACGATACGGACTGGCGACTCCGGTTGTCCAGTGGTTCGCGCCGGCCGGCGGCAGGGCAGAGGAAGGCGGAAGAGGGATGAGTGGCGCTCAGGAACGCCCGCTGCGGGCGGATGCGGCCCGCAACCGGGCCAGGCTGCTCGACGTCGCCACGGAGGTGTTCACCACGCGCGGCGTCGGCGTACCGACCGAGGAGATCGCCCGGGCCGCCGGGGTCGGGGTCGGCACGCTCTTCCGGCACTTCCCGACCAAGGAGGCCCTGCTGGAGGCGGTGATGGTGCGCCGGCTGGAGGAGATGGCGGCCATGACCGCGCGGCTGGCCGACCGGACCGACCCGGCCGAGGCCCTCTTCGACTGCTTCCGCCTGGTGGTGGAACGGTCGGCGGGCAAGAACGAGTTCGCGCATGCGCTCGCGACGGCCGGTGTGGACGTGCACGCGGCGCTGCGGGCGCCGACCGAAGACATCCAGGCCCGGCTGGCCGGCCTGCTGTCCGAGGCCCAGCGGACCGGGGTGGTCCGCCCGGAGCTGCGCCTGCCGGAGCTGCTGGCCCTGCTGGTCGGTACGGGCGCCATGCTGGAGCAGCTCGGCAAGGACGCGGCAGCCCGGGAGCGCATCTTCGAGGTGGTCTTCGACGGCCTGCGCCCGCACTGACCGGCCCCGCCCCCGTGGGCTCAGGCTCGGGGCCGGGTGGGGGCGAAGACCTGCTTGACCAGGGTGTCCAGGGCCTGGGGGAAGGACCGCGCAGGGTCGGTCGGGGCGTCGCCCGTGGTCAGGCCGGCGGTCAGGGTCTTCGTCCCGTCGGGCGTGCTGTACATCAGGGCCCCGTAGCCACCGGGGGCGCCGCCGTTGTGGTGGTAGACGGTGCCGCCGTGGTCGGGGCCGAGGTCCTGGACGAACAGGCCGAGGCCGTAGCCGAGTTCCCCGTACGGCGTGCGCATCTCGGCGAGCAGCGGGGCCGGCAGCAGCTTTCCGCCGTTCAGCGCGGAGAAGAAGACGTGGAGGTCCCGGGTCGTCGACACCGCGTCACCGGCGCCGAACAGCATGGAGGGGTTCTGCCGGGAGACGTCGGCCACCTTCCACTCCCCGGCGTCCTGGTAGCGGTGGTAGCCGTGCGCGTGCGGTGCGGGGAGCCCCGATTCGCTGTCACCGAGTGCGGTGTCGCGCAGTCCGAGGGGCCGCAGGATGCGGCGGTGCACGTCTTCGGCGTACGAGCGGCCGGCGATCCGCTCGATCAGCAGGGCGGCCAGGGTGTAGTTGGTGTTGGAATAGCCGAAGCCCGTCCCCGGCTCGAAGCGGGCCGGCCGGGACAACGCCAGCGCCACGAGCTCGCTCGGGTCGTAGGTGTGCAGGCGGTTGTCGAACCACTCCTTGCCCGTGGCGGGGATCCCCGCCACGACCGTGCCGTCCTCGTGGTACTCGCCGGTGTAGCTGAACAGTCCGCTGGTGTGCTGGAGGAGCATCCGCACCGTGATCCGCCGGTCCACTGCGAGCTCGGGCAGGTGGTCGGCGACGGGGGCGTCCAGCCCGGTCCGCCCCTCGGCCACCAGTTGCAGCACCACCGTCGCGGTGAAGGGCTTCGCGACGCTGCCCGCCCAGAAGTGCCCGTCCGTCGGGGGCTTGGCGCTCCCGCCCAGGGTGCGCACTCCGGCGCTGCCGACCCACTCGCCCCGCTCGTCGTGCACGCGCATCTGTATTCCCGCGAAGCCGGCGTCGACGAACGTCTCGATGGCCTTCTGCAGTTCCGGGCGATCCGGCGCTTCGGTGTCGAACTTCTGCATGGCGGGCTCCCGTTGCTTGCGACTGGTGTTTCCGATGAAGGAAAAGCTACGTAGCGTTCATGAATTGCGCAACGACTTCGTTGCGAAATGGACACGTAGTTGCAGGTAGAGCACTGGATATCGTTGCAACGGCCTGATTTTTAACGCAACGTCAGCTGTCCCGTCCGTTGCATTGGATGAGTGGTGAACGCTATGCTGACATGCCGGGGAACCGTGGAAGAGGAGATTGCGATGCCGGGAGGCAGGCTCACCCAGCAGGAACGCCAGCAGATCGCGCTGGGGGTGGCCGACGGGCTCGCCTACGCGGAGATCGCAAGACGTCTCGAACGCCCCACCTCGACGGTCACGCGCGAGGTGATGCGCAACGGCGGCCCCACCGCGTACCGCGCCGATCTGGCCCACCGCGCCACCGAACACCGCACCCACCGGCGCCGCAAGGCCGCCCCCCGGGGATCGGGGACGTCCGCACAGCCCCACGGCCGCGACGCCGAGGCGGTGCGCGAGTACGAGGAGGTGTTCGCCACCGTCTTCATGCAGTCCGGGCTGCCGAAGATGACGGCCCGGGTCCTGGCCGGCCTCTACACCACCGACGCCGGCAGCCTCACGGCCTCCGAACTCGCCGCGAGCCTCCAGGTCAGCCCGGCGTCCATCTCGAAGGCGATCACGTTCCTCGAAAGCCAGGGCCTCATCCGCCGCGAGCGCGA
The DNA here is from genome assembly GCF_040681715.1 of Streptomyces sp. NPDC051582. Taxonomy (NCBI): domain Bacteria; kingdom Bacillati; phylum Actinomycetota; class Actinomycetes; order Kitasatosporales; family Streptomycetaceae; genus Streptomyces; species Streptomyces sp. NPDC051582. The sequence continues at coordinate 17,908 of NZ_JBFAZJ010000056.1, read as the reverse complement.
CGAACGCCGCCGCGAGCGCTACGTCGTGGACGACGACGTCCTGTACCAGTCGACGATGGCCAGCGCCCGCGCCACCGCCCACCTCGGCGAGATCGCCCGGCAGGGCGTCACCGTCCTGGGCCCCGACTCCCCGGCCGCCGCCCGCCTGGAGAACATCGCCCGCTTCGTCGACTTCATCTCCGAGAGCATCATGCGCGCCGCGGACCATGCCCGCGAGATCCTGCACGCGAAGCCCGAAGCACCCTCGGACGGCAGGGCCTGAGCGCGGGGCCGACGCGGTCGGGCACCTGTGCGAAGGCTTCAGCGGCCCCCGCGTTCGAGGGCGGCGACCTCGCGCACGGAGTCCGCGATGGCCCGGAAGTCCTTCTTCAGGATCGCGCCGTGGTTGCTTGCGACCTTCGCGCCGAGCCGGATGTTCGGGTTGCGCTCGAAGACCGGATCGAGGCCGGCGCGGATCTTCTCCTGCTCCTCGCCCTTGCTGCCGAAGGAGGTTCCCGAGGCGAGCACGTACCGCACCGGGACGGTGATGCCGTCCAGGACGGGGCCCAGTTCGCGCTCGCGGGAGAGCCTGCCGAGCTCGATGTTGCTGTCCGCCTGTTCCTCGGCGGTCATCCGAGGGGTCAGGCCGGTCGGGCGCAGCAGCGGGGCGAACCAGCCGATCCGCCGGAACAGCTTCCGGATCCGCTGCTCCATGGCCTCGTCGAGCCAGTCGTACGGGGCCGCGCCGTCGACCAGGACCGCGCCCACGGCACGCTCCGGGTTCCGGCCGGCCCAGTGCGCGGCGACGACCGCCCCGTAGGACCAGCCCACCACCAGCGCCCGGTCCACGCCCCTGGCGGCGAGGACGGCGTCGACGTCGCGGACGGCGGCCTCGAAGGAGTAGTCGGCGGAGCGCCCGGACTTCTTGCCGCGAGCGCGCTCGTCGTACGTGATGTGCCGCCAGTCCGGGCCCAGTTCGGCGATGACCCGCCCCCAGTACCCCTGGGTGGCGAACTGGCCGTTGAGGTAGAGCACGGGGATGCCGGGACCGCCGGTGTCGGTGACGGCCAGTGCGGTGTCGTCGATCGCCACCATGCCGGTCCATGCCGAGGTGCTGTTGTTCGTCATGACGGGTGCTCCTTCGCAGGGGGGTGTCGGGGTCAGAGGGTGCGGGCGGTGATGTCGCCGTAGGCGGTGGTGGCCCGGATGTCCAGGACGGCGGTGGCGCTGTCCGCGTTGCCGAGCGAGTTGTGGATCCGGCCGTACGAGGTGCCGGCGTCCAGGGAGGCGGACACGCCGCGGGCGGCGCCGACCTCGATGTCGCCCGACTGGGTGCCCAGTACGACCGCACCGCGTACCGCCTCGTTGATCCGCAGGTCGCCCTTCCGGGTGCTGATGTCGGCCGGGCCGCCCAGGCGGCCGATGGACACGTCTCCGGCCTGGAGGACGATGCGGGCACCGGCGGTCTCGTCGATCTTGACGACGCCCTGTGCGCCTTCGAAGGCGATGTCGCCGAGCCGCCCGACCCCGCGGAACTCGACCGCGGCCGTCTTCGCCTCGACCCGGGAACCGGCGGGCAGCCGGAGGGTCACCTCGACCGACCCGGAGGGGCCGAACATCCGGTGCTCGCCGGCCGGGGTCCCGACCCGCAGGACCCCGTCGGCGTACGCGACCTCGACCTCCTCGGCCGCCTTCACGTCGCGGCTCTTCGAAACGTTCGCGGGCCGGACCTCGACCACCGTGTCGGTCCGGTCGGCGGCGATCAGCTGAACGCGTCCCGCGGCGACGTCCAGGACGACGGTGATCGGGGCGGTGGTGTCGAACTTCTGCATGATGGGCTCCTGTTGCTTGCGCTTGCTGTTTCCGATGAAGGAAAAGCTACGTAGCGTTCACAGATCACGCAACGACTTCGTTGCGCAAGATTGACATCAATGCAGGTCAGAACCCAAATATCGTTGCAACGGATATGACTTTAACGCAACGTCAGCCATGCGTTCGTTGCATTGGATGATGAGTGAACGCTATGCGCGGATGCCGGGCGTCAGCGGAGGGCGGCCGCCACGAGGCCGCGGATGTGCGTCCATGCAGGTCGTACGAGGAGCTCCCGGAGTTCGGGGTGGTGCACGCTCTCGATGGCGCACGCGTAGCGGGCCAGCGAGCGGCGCCGGCCCTCGCCCGTGAGGCGCTGCTCCACGAAGGCCGCGATCCCGGCCACCGGTTCCTCGACGGTGCGCGGCACCGGCACCTCTTCGCCGATCGCCTGCAGTTCCGCCCGGTCCAGGGCGACCAGGCGCCGGACCAGCGCGGTGAGCAGAGCCCGGCGGGTGCGGAAGTAGGCGGACGTGGTGCCGGGTGACAGGTTGGCCGCCCGGTCCACCGCCCGGTGCGTCAGTCCTCGGATTCCCGCTGCGGCGAGGACGTCGAGGGCCGCATCGGCGTGGGCAGCAGACTGCGCGCACAGCTGTTCCCGGAGCACCCCGGCCCCGCCTACAGCGGGTCCACCGTGCTGCGCGCCGTCACCGAGCGTCCCGTCGAGGCGGCCTCCGACTCCGAGCTGACCTGGGGAAAGGGCGCCGAGTTCGGGCACATCGCGTTCGCCGACGGCCGGGCGGAGTGGCACGCGGTGCTCAACTCCCCGCCGGGGGTGCGGCATACGGACCCCCTGACCGAGATGCGCCGCCGCTTCGGCGACTGGCACGACCCGATCCACGCGCTGCTGGTACTCGCTACCGAGCCCGGCGTCGAGGCAGCGCTCGCCCTCTACGACGCCGAGCGCCGCCCGCGCAGCCAGTCCGTGGCACGGGCCGGCCGGATGGGCCAGCAGCTGGCGCATCCCCTGGCCGTGGCCGGACGCAACGGTGCCCTGCGGCTGGCCCCGGCCGGCGTGACCGTACGCGCCGTCCTGCGGCACGCCGACTGGACGCCGCCGGGCCTGCCGGGGCGGGCCGGGGCCTGACCGGCGCTACGGAGCCGGCCTGCCGACCCCGGTTCCCAGGGCCCCGGCCACCAGGGCCGTCAGCTGCTCCTCACGCCCCTGCAGGTAGAAGTGGCCCCCGGGGAACACCCGCGTGGTGAACTCCGCCGTGGTCGACTCGCCCCAGCTCGCCAGCGCCTCGGGCGGGCAGCTGGTGTCCCGGTCTCCGCCGAACGCGGTGACCGGGACATTCGTGCGTGCGGGCTCGCGGACCCCCCGGTAGTCGGTCAGCAGGCGGATGTCGGCGCGCAGCGAGGGCAGGAGCAGCTCCCGCAGCTCGGGTATGTCGTACGCCTCGGGCTGGGCGCCGCCCTGCCGGCGGGTGTGGGCGATCAGCGACTCGTCGTCCAGCGCGGGCAGGTCCTCGCACTCGCGGTGCGGGGCCGACGCCCCCGAGACGAACAGGTGCACGGGGGCGGCGTGCGGAGCCTGCCGGGCGAGCCGCAGGGTGGTCTCGTACGCGACGAGCGCGCCCATGCTGTGGCCGAAGACGACGGTGGGCAGTACGGGCAGTGCGGCGAGGGCCGCCGCGGCGGCGCCGGCGATCTCCTCCATCGTCTCGCTGCACGGCTCGGCCAGCCGGTCCTGGCGGCCGGGGTACTGGACGGCGAGCAGTTCGACTGCGGCAGGGAGGTGGCGGGCCCACCCCTGGTAGGCGTTCGCGGCGCCGCCGGCGTGCGGCAGGCAGACGATGCGGGCCCGGGCGGGCTGCGGGGCCGGGGTCCCGGGGACGGTGAGGCGCTTGAGCCACCGCGATCCGTCGGCGCCGCCGTTGCGCGCCGCAGAAGTGGCGTGCCCGTACCCCATCAGCCGAGCTCTCCGCGCTCCACGCAGAACTCGTTGCCCTCGGGGTCGGCGAGGACGACCCAGCCGCCGCCGTCGGGGCGGGTCCGGTCGGCGATCAGCCTGGCGCCGAGGGCCTGCACGCGGGCCACCTCCTCCTCGCGGGTGCGGCCGTGCGGATTGAGGTCGAGGTGGATCCGGTTCTTGGCCTCCTTGCCCTCGGGGACGCGTACGAACAGCAGGGTGGGACCGCCCTGCGGGTCCTCGATGACCGCCTCGGGGTCGCCCGGCTTGTCGTCGTCGGCCAAGGGGCGGCCCAGCAGATTGCTCCAGAACAGGCCCAGGTCGTACGGGTCGCCGGTGCAGTCGAAGGTGATCGTGCGGATGCTCGGGTACATCGTGGCTCTCCGTGGCGCTCGGGGGCGGGTCGGCCGTCCGGCCGGGCGCCGGACACCCCCCAGGATGCCCCGGCCGAAAACGCGACGCGGGCCCGGGGTGGGGCGGGCGCCCTGCGCCGGCCGGGGCCTTCGCCCCGGCCCTGCCAGGGGAGTTGAGCGTCAGGGCCGTTTGCCGGCTCCGGCCCCTGCTCCGGCCCCTGCTCCGGCCCCTGCTCCGGCTCCGGCCCCGGCCCCCGCCCCCGCCCCCGCCCCCGCTTCGACCAGTTCGACGATCGTCTCGATGCCGAGGGCGTACGCCGGGACCCCCGCGGTGATGAGCGCGGTCTCGGCGACGCCGATGAGGTCGGCGACGTCGGCGCCCGCGTGCAGGGCTCCCCGTGCGTGGATCCGTGCCGGATCGGCCCTGCCGAGGGCCAGGAGCTGCCCGAAGTGGACGAGTTGCTGTACGCGCCCGCCGAGCGCGTTGTCCGTCAGCACGACGTGCCGCAGCTCGGCGAGCGCCTCCTCCGCGTGGAGCCGGCCGTGGGCCAGGGCCAGGCCCAGGCGGGCCTCCACACCGGCCGGGACGGCGCCGAGCGTGGTCCGGTGCCGGTCGCGCACCGCCTCGGCGCGCCGGGCGAGCTCCCCGTCCGTCCCCGTCACGACGCCACCCGCGCGATCGCCGCCCGGACGGTCTCCAGCGCTCCCGCGGGAAAGTCCACGGCCCCGCCGATCGCGGCGGCGGCGAGCTCCGCCCCGGCGCTCTCCTCGATGGCCACCACGAGGTGGGCGGTGTCCGCCGGGTCGGGGCCGAACACCAGCAGGCCGTGGTTGGCCAGCAGGACCGCGGCGGTGGTGGGGCTCTGCGTCAGGGCGTCGACGACGCCCCGTACGGACACGTCCGATCCGCGCGGCCCCCACGGCACCACCGGCACGTCCTCGGCCTGGCCGAAGCGCAGCATGGGCTCGGTACGGCAGGGCAGCGGCCGGTGGGCCACGGCGAAGGCCGTCGCCGAGGGCGAGTGGGTGTGGATGACCGAGCCGACCTGCGGGCGGGCCCGGTAGACGGCGCTGTGCATGGCGATGATCTCCATGCTGACGGAGCGCAGTTCCCCTTCGAGGACCTGCCCGTCGAGGCTCACGGTCGCCAGGTCCTCGGGCCGCAGACCGCGGACGAAGCCCGGGGTCAGCATGAAGCGCTCGGCGTCGAGCCGGACGCTGAGGTTGGCGTGGCCGGAGTGCGACATCACCCCGGCCTCGAAGAGCCGCCGGGAGGCCTCCACCAGCTGGTGGGCCTCGTCCCGGACCGGGCGTGCGTCGGTGGTCGTGCTCATGTCTTCGTCTCCCCATGCCGTGGCCGGCGGCCCCGGATGGGCGGCCGTCCCGTACGCGGCCCACTCTTCAACTTGAACTAAGGTTCAAGTCAAACGTCGGCGAACAGAGGGAAGAGGCGGGCCGGACGTGCGCATGACCATCGGGCAGCTCGCCGGGGCCACCGGGGTACCCGCTTCGGCCATCCGCTACTGGGAGCGCCACGGACTGCTCCCCCAGCCCGAGCGGCAGAGCGGGCAGCGCCGCTATCCGGCGGGCGCGGCGGAACGGATCGTGCTGCTCCGCAAGTGCCAGCAGGCGGGCCTGACCCTGGCCGAGATCCGCGAGCTGCAAGAGGACCAGCCGCGCCGGCAGGCGATGATCCGCGCGAAGGTCGCCGAGATCGAGCAGCGCCTGGTCGACCTCGACCACGCCCACCAGCTGCTCACCCACGCCCTCCAGTGCAGCAGGACGGACATCGTCGGCTGCCCGAACTTCCGGGAGCAGATGGCCGCGTGGCGTGCGCCGTCCTCTCCGTGACGGCTCCGCCCGAACACCCCTTGAAATCGAAGTGCGCTCCGTCCGGTTCATTGAGAGGCTGCCCCCCAATGAACCGTGAACAGATTTCCGAAATCGCCCACAGCAACCACCCGATCAAGGCTCCGCTCGGCGACGAGTCCGTACGCCGGCTGCTGGACCACGCGCTCCCGCGCGGCGACGAGCGCGTCCTCGACCTCGGGTGCGGCAGCGGAGAGTGGCTGCTGAGGGCACTGGCCGCCAAGCCGCTCGTACGCGCCGAGGGCGTGGACATCTCCCCGGAGGGCCTGGCGCTGGCCGGGAAGGCGGCGCGCGAGCGCGGCGTCGAAGAGCGCCTGACCCTGCACCGCACGGAGGCCGAGGCCTTCACCTGCGCGCACCCCTTCGACCTGGTCCTCAGCGTCGGGTCCACGCACGCCTTCGGCGGCCTGCTCCCCACGTTGGCGGCGGCCCGCGAACACCTGGCCCCCGGCGGCCGCGTCGTCGTCGGCGACGGGTTCTGGGAGCGCACGCCGTCCCCGGAAGCCGTCGACATGCTCGGCGAGTTCGCCGACCTGGCGACCACCGTGGACCGGATCGCCGCCGACGGCTGGACCCCCGTCGAGGCGCACGTCAGCTCGCGCGCCGAGCTGGACGCGTACGAGTGGTCCAACTGGGGGTCCCTGGCGTCATGGGCCCTGGACCACCCCGACGATCCGGACAGTTCCCACGTGCTCGACAGGGCGAACACGCGCCGCTCCGAATGGCTGCGCACGTACCGGGAGACCTGGGGTTTCGTCACCCTGGTCCTGCGCCGGACGCCCGGCCGGTAGTACCGCGCTCCTCCTTCGCGGCGCGTCTTCGCCGTTGACGTCCGCGGCGCCGCGGGTGCGGTATACGTCCTGAGGGGCTTATCCGATGCCCGGCGAAGGGAGTGGTTGCCGTGGAGCGTACGGCCTGCTGTGTGGTGGGAGGCGGGCCCGCCGGAATGGTGCTGGCCCTGCTGCTGGCCCGGGCCGGGGTGGAGGTCACCGTGTTGGAGAAACACGGTGACTTCCTGCGCGACTTCCGGGGCGACACCGTGCACCCGTCGACCCTGTCGCTGCTGGACGACATCGGCCTCGCCGAGCGGTTCGCCCGGCTGCCGCAGCGGCGGGTGACCTCGGTGCAGCTGCCCATCGGGCCCGACCGTACGCTCGTCACGGTCGGGAACATCGGGGCGCTGCACGGCAAGTACAACTACATCGCGATGGTGCCGCAGTGGGACCTGCTCGACCTGCTCGCCGACGAGGCGGCCAAGGAGCCCTCCTTCCGGCTGCGCATGAACACCGAGGCCACGTCCTTCCTGATGGAACGCGGCCGGGTCGCGGGCGTGAAGTACCGCACGGCGGACGGCACCACCGGTGAGCTCAGGGCCACGCTGACCGTGGCCTGCGACGGCCGCGGCTCCTTCGCCCGGGCGCTGCCCGAGCTGGGGCTGGAGGGCTTCCCGTGCCCGATGGACGCCTGGTGGTTCCGGCTGCCGCGCCACGAGAGCGACCCGAGCGGGCTCGTGGGGGGTCTGGGCGAGCGGTTCTTCAGCGCGCTCATCGACCGCGGCGACTACTGGCAGTGCGCGGGGCTCATCCCCAAGGGGACCGACGCCGAGCGCCGCGCGGAGGGCCTGGACCGGTTCATGGCCCAGTTCACGGACGCCGTCCCGTGGCTGGCCGACCGGGCGCACTCCGTCACTTCCTGGGACGAGGTCAAGCTGCTCGACGTCCGGCTGGACCGGCTGCGCCGCTGGCACCGGCCGGGGCTGCTGTGCATCGGCGACGCCGCCCACGCCATGTCGCCGGTCTTCGGCATCGGCATCAACCTGGCCGTGCAGGACGCGGTGGCCGCGGCCCGCCACCTGGTGCGCCCGCTGCGCGAGGGGACGGTGGGGCTGCACGACGTACGCCGCGTCCAGCGCCGCCGCATGCCCACGACGGTGGCCACCCAGGGCATGCAACGCCTGGCACACGCCCAGGTCATCGGGCCGCTGATGGCCGGCGAGGCCCCGTTCGGCCATCCGCAGCGGGCCAAGCGGCTGACCGAGCTCGTCACCGACTCGCGGTGGCTGAACCGGGTGCCGGCCTACTTCATCGGGTACGGGGCGCTGCGCGAGCGGCCGCCGGCGCAGTCGCTCCGCGGCGGCTCCGCGGTGCGGGAGGTGTCATGAGCGAGGGGCCGACCCTTCTCCCGTACGGCGACCCGGCCTTCCTCGCGGACCCGTTCCCGCTGTACCGGCAGCTGCGCGAGGACGGCCCGGTGCGCCGGGTCGTCATCGCGGGGGCCCTGGAGGCCTGGCTGGTCACCCGCTACGAGGACGGGCTCGCGGCCCTCTCCGACGCCCGCCTCAGCAGCGACGTGCGGGACGCCGCGGACACCCGGCTCCTGGAGCAGCTGCCCGGCACGGAGCGGGAGTCGATGCTCGGGAACATGCTGCGCAGCGATCCGCCCGACCACACGCGGCTGCGCCGCCTGGTCTCCAAGGCGTTCACCGCCCACCGGGTGGCCGGGATGCGGCCGCGCATCCAGGCGGTCACGGACCGGCTGCTGGACGCCGTGGTGGCGGCCGGGAGCGCCGACCTCGTCGCGGACTTCGCGCTGCCCCTGCCCGTCACGGTGATCAGCGAACTGCTCGGCGTACCGGTGGACGAGCGGCACGAGTTCCAGCGCTGGACCGACCGCATGCTCATGCGGGGTGCGCAGCCGCCGGACCCCGCCGTGGTGAACGAGGCGTGGCGGCAGATGCGCGCGTACGTCACCGAACTCATCGCCGCCAAGCGGGCGGAGCCCGGCGAGGACCTGCTCAGCGCCCTCGTCACCGCCCGGGACGAGGAACGGCGGCTCTCCGAGGACGAGCTCGTCGCGATGGTGTTCCTGCTGCTGGCCGCCGGCTACGTCACCACCGTCAACCTGATCGGCGGCGGCATCGCCATGCTGCTCGCCCACCCCGACCAGCTGGAGCTGCTGCGCTCCGACCCCGCCCTGCTGCCGGGCGCGGTCGAGGAGTTCCTGCGCTACGACGGCCCGGTCAGCCCCGGCATCGCCCGCTTCGCGCGGGAGGACGTGGAGATCGCGGGCGTGCGCGTCCCGCGCGGCGCGACCGTGCTGATCGGCTCGGCCGTCGCCGACCGCGACCCGGGCCGGTTCCCGGACCCCGACCGCCTGGACATCACCCGGGCGGACAACGCCCACCTGGCGTTCGGGCACGGGATCCACTACTGCCTGGGGGCCCCGCTGGCCCGCCTGGAGGGGCAGATCGCCATCGGCACCGCCCTGCGGCGCCTGCCGGGCCTCGCCCTCGCGGTCCCGCCGGCGCAGATCCCCTGGCGCCCCGGCGGCCTGCGCGGGCCGCTGGCCCTGCCGGTGACGTTCACGCCGGGCGGCGGGTAGCGGGCAGCGGGCAGCGGGCAGCCCGGTACCGGGCGGTTGTCACCCACACGGAAAACGCTTGGACGGCGCGGAGGCCGTCACGGGAGACTGCCCCTTCCGTAATCGAGCGACTACGTAGGGTGGCCATGAAAGAGTCCGCATCACGAGGAGGTCCGCCCGGAAGAGGACCGGTGGTCCTCGCACTCCGCTACTACGGGCGGGAGTTGGCACGGCTGCGCCGGCTGACCGTTCCCGCCATGCTGCTGCCGGCCGTCGGAAACATCGGCATCAGCTACATCGCCCCGCTGGTCGTCGCCAAGCTGGTCGGCCGCATCGCAGACGACACGGCCGGCACGGACACGGGCCTCGGCGCCGCGCTCCCGTACGTCCTGGGGTTCGCCGCCGTCCTGCTGCTCTCCGAGGGCGCCTGGCGCCTCGGCCTGCACTGCCTGAACCGGGTCGACGCCCTCGGCATCGAGCGGCTGTACGTCACCGGCATGGACGAACTGTTCGCGAAGGACGCCGCGTTCTTCCACGACAACTTCGCCGGGTCGCTGACCAAGCGCGTGCTGAGCTTCGCCTCCCGCTTCGAGGAGTTCGTCGACGCGCTGACCTTCTCGGTCGTGGGCCGGTTCGTGCCGCTGCTGTTCGGGTCGGTGGTGCTGTGGCGCTACGAACCGCTGCTCGTCGTGGCGCTCCTGGCCATGATCGCGATGACCGGGATCTGCGTGTTCCCGCTCGTGCGGCGCCGCCAGGCGCTCGTGGACCGGCGGGAGGAGGCGATCGCGCGAGTGTCGGGGCACGTCTCCGACAGCCTGATGAACATGGACACGGTCCGCGCGTTCGCGGCGGAGGAGCGCGAGGCGGCCGAGCACCGGTCCCGGGTCGCCCACTCGCGCGCGCTCACGCTGCGGTCCTGGGACTACGGCAACCTGCGCATCGACACCGTCGTAGCACCGATGTCGGTGGTGACCAACGCGCTGGGGCTGCTGATCGCCGTCACCGTGGCCGGGGGCGGCGGGGGCGGGCACGGGGTGGAGGCGGTCGTGGTGGCGTTCACGTACTTCTCCAACGCCACCCGGATCATGTTCGAGTTCAACCAGATCTACCGCCGCCTGGAGAGCTCGATGACGGAGGCGGCGCAGTTCACGCAGCTGCTGCTGACGCCGTCGGCCGTACTCGACCCGCAGTCCCCGGACCCGGTGCCCGAGCCCTCGCGGGCCGGCGAGGTCCGTTTCGAGAAGGTGGACTTCGCCCACGCGGGCGCGGAACCGCTCTTCGAGGGACTGGACCTGGACGTGCCCGGCGGGGCGAAGATCGGCCTCGTCGGCCGCTCCGGCGGCGGCAAGACCACGCTCACCCGGCTGCTGCTGCGGATGACGGACATCGAAGGGGGCCGGATCACGATCGGCGGCCGGGACATCAGCAGGCTGCGCCAGCGCGATCTGCGCGGCCTGATGGCGTACGTGCCGCAGGACCCGGCGATGTTCCACCGCACCCTGCGGGAGAACATCGCCTTCGCCCGGCCGGGCGCGAGCGAGGCCGAGATCCGGCGCGCGGCGCGGGCGGCGCACGTCACGGAGTTCGCCGACGCTTTGCCCGACGGCCTCGACACGATGGTCGGCGAGCGCGGGGTCAAGCTCTCCGGCGGGCAGCGCCAGCGGGTGGCGCTGGCCCGGGCCATCCTGCGCGACGCGCCGATCCTGCTGCTGGACGAGGCGACCAGCGCCCTGGACTCCGAGAGCGAGATCCTCGTACAGGAGGCGCTGTGGCGGCTCATGGAGGGGCGGACGGCCCTCGTGGTCGCGCACCGGCTGAGCACGGTGGCCCACATGGACCGGCTCGTCGTACTCGACCGCGGCCGCATCGTCGAGCAGGGCACGCACCACGAGCTGCTGGCCTGCGAGGGCACGTACGCGAAGCTGTGGCAGCACCAGTCGGGCGGCTTCCTCGACGAGAACCCCGCAGCCGCTTCACCCCCCTCGCCGCGTCAGGGGGATTCCTGGAGGTAGGCGGCGATCAGGGCGAGGTCGTTGGAGACGGAGAGGATCTCGCCGAGGTCGGCGGTCGGGGTGGCGGCGCCGGTGACGCCCGCGTAGAAGGGGTCGAAGCGGCCGCCGCCCTTGTCGAGGTAGCCGGCGATGGTGATGCCGCCGACGGCGAACCGGTCGTTGAGGGTGTCCCCGCCGACGGCCGCACCCGTCTTCGCGAACACCTTCCCGCGCGCCGGGCAGCTGCGGCAGTTCTCGGCCAGCAGGCCGTCGACCCCGAGCACGGGCAGCGCCTCCCGGAAGAGCCGCGCGTCCGGGGTGCGCTGCCAGTACGCCAGCATCTGCACGAGCGCCCGGGGCGTGGCCCGGTCGTTGGGGTTGCCGCCCCGGCCGTCCATGAGCTCCACCTGCTTGCGGTCGACGCCGGCCCGGTCCAGGAAGTCGGCGAGCACCGGGAAGCCGTTCTCGCACTGGGTGCTGCCGGCGCTGACGGCCATCAGGCAGATGCCGAGGTTGGCGCCCAGGTTGTGGCTGACCTTGAGGATGAGCTTGGCGTACTGCTCGTACGGGGGCGAGGTGTACGCGGCCACCCGCGGCCGGCCGTCGTAGTCGCGCGGCAGCCGGCCCGCCGGGTTGGGGCCGGCCGGATCCGCGGTGACCCGTACGCCGGCCCGCGCGAGGGCCTCGATCAGCGCGCTGCGGCCGAACGCGGCCGGATCCGTGACGGGCGCGGTGCGCAGCAGCGGCTCGGCGTCCGCGGCGATGGTGCCGGAGAGCCGGATCCGGGTGCCGCCGTCGGTGGTGGTCACGGTGATGTTCGTGGGCTTTCCGGCGGCGACGGTCTTGACCGTGGAGGTGACGGCGTACGGGGCGACCTTCGGCCGCCAGTCCAGGCGGGCGTCGGCGCCCGCGCGGTCCCCGGGCGTGCTGAGGAGGTCGATGAGGTTGTCGTTGACGATCAGGGGGGTCGGGGTGGGGTCGAGGACCGGGTCGGGGGCGAAGAGGCGGCTGTCGACGACGACGTCGCCGTCGACGCGGGTGATGCCGGAGGCGCGGACCTGGCGGGCGAGCCGGTCGATGCCGGCGAGGGGGTTCTCGGGGGTGAGGGTCGCGCCGGGGAAGTCGTTGGCATAGGTGTGGTCCAGGTCGGTGTACGCGACGGTGCCGTCGGGGCGGGTACGGCCGCCGAGGGTGAGGTCGCCCTGCGCGACGAGGTCGAGGTCGCCGGTCAGCGTGGCGCCGGTGCGCTGCCCCACGGCGTAGACGGGGGTGACGAAGCGGTGGTCGGTGCCGAGGGTGCGCCAGGTGCCGGAGACGGAGAAGAGCTTCGCGGTGGAGCCGGGGATGAAGAACTGCCCGGGGAAGAGGCTGTGCAGCACGCTTCCGTCGGCGGGCCCGGTCTGCAGGAGCCCCCACTGGGCGTGCCGGTACTCGGGCTTGCCCATGATCTCGGCGATGCGCGGGTCGAGCGCGGCCTGGGAGGGCGAGGGGGCGGGGGTGGCGGTGGGGGTGGGGGCCGGGGCCGCGCGGGCGCCCGTACCCGAGGCGAGTCCCACGAGCAGGAGGGCCGCGCAGGCGGCGGCCGCCCGGCGCCGCAGCGCCGCGGCGCGTATCGGATGTCCCACAGCGCGCTCCGTTCGTCGCGGCTGCCATCTCCCGAGGCCTGCGAACAGGGTGTCACGCCCGCATGGGCCCCGCACGTCACCCGACTTCCGCCCTTGCCGCAGACCCCGGCGGCTGTACGCCGACCGGGGCCACGGCTTCGACGAGTGCTGCCGGCTTCCGTTGGTCAGCGGTCGAGGAGGGAGATGCGGATGGCCCGTTCGACGTGGGCGGCGGTGTTGGCGTGGCCTTGGGCGTTGGGGTGGACGAGGGTGACGCGCTTGTTGATGGGAGCGCAGTTCAGCAGGGTGCCGGGGAGCTTGGCCGGCCAGTAGTCCCCGGCGTCGCCGCAGATTCCCTCGACCCATTTGGTGCCCGCGGGCTGGCAGGCGTCGTGGCCCACGCTGGAGGAGTAGACGTCGACGTATCGGTCGCCGAAGAACGCTGCGACCCGCTGGATCGTGCCGTTCAGCTCCTTGAGGACGCCGTCACGGAGCCAGTCGATGTCGGCGTGCTTGATCGCGCCCAGCTCGGTGAGGGAGAGGCGGTTGCAGGCACTGGCCTCCTGCGGCAGGACGGCCGGATAGCCGACGGTGATCACCTTGGCGTTGGGCGCGGCCTCGTGCACCTTGGCGAGCATTTCGACGTACTCGTCCTGGACCCTGGCGAGCTTGTCCTGGATGCTCTCCTCCCCCTCGGGAGGACTGGTGTAGTACTCGTGGCAGGACTTGCCGGGCGTCACGCCCAGTTCGAGGCACTTGAGGAGCATGCCGCCGAACGGCAGGCTGTTGCCGCCGACGCCGATGGTGACGACGTCGGTCCCGTCGCCCAGCCTTGCCCGCTGGATCTGCGGGTCCACTGCGGGCCAGCCTCCGGTGGGGGGCTGGACCGGGCTGATCGGCGTCTGCCTGACGTTCGCGATGTCGGCGATGGTGGCGTTGCCGCAGCTGACGTTGGTCAGGTGGACGGGCTTGCCGGGCGGGAACTCGTCGAGCTCCCGGTCCACGACGTCGGGGTAGGCGTTGGTGGTGCGGTCGCAGCCGTCGCGCGAGGCATCGCCGAGCGGGGGTTGCGGGACTCCGACGAACCCGCCGGCGGTGTACGAGTCACCCAGCGCGGCCCACTGATACTGATCGGCCGCACCGGCCGGGCCCGAGGGCGCGAGCGCGGACACCGCGAGCGTGAGCCCGATGGCCAGGGCCCCGGTCCGCAGGCGGGAGACGGGGCGCCGCGGGGTTCCCCCGGGACGGTCCGGCAGGGCGAGGGCTGCCAGTCGACGCATGGACCTCAAACGCATCCGCATCTCCATTCACTCACGGTAGTCGCATGACTACGGAACGAAGGTAGGCGAGGTCATGCCACAGCCCGACGGCTGCACCGGGCAAACCACCCGCGCGTGGTGTCCCGAGTCCCGCCCCCTGGCGAATGCGCCGGTAGCCGACCCGTGGACATCGACGCCACCTGCCACCTCAGGAAGTCGTCGGTCACCTGCGGGCCCGCAGCTCGGGGTGATGCCTCATGATCAGCACGTTCATGTCGCTGACGCGGGACCGGTCACCCTCCACCTGGGCCTCGAAGCGCGCGGCGACGCGCGCGGCGCACTCCGCGCACGCATCCGGCGGGACGGGCCAGCGCGGGAACTCGCTCTCGGTCGCCATCACACGGCCTCGATGTTGCCGACAGCCGTCGAGATGGGCCGAGAACCCGCCACTGCCGCAGCCTGAGGTACGGCAGCCATCGTCGACGTCCTCGGCCGCTCCCTGGACGAGCTCGGATTCAACGTGGCGCCCGGGACCGGGCCGCAGGCAGCGGCGAGCCTCATCGCCCCCCCAATCGCGGCCCCTCCGAACCGCCAGTGCGCCGCAGCCGGCCACCGCCGGAGCCGATTTCTGCGCCGTCACCCGCGCGCACCGCCGGCTCTACTGGACCGTGACCCCCGCGATACTGCACCCCGCCGTCGCAGCGCACGCGACCCTCGGTGGCCAGCTCCTCGACGCGACCACCGGTCGCACCCGCCAGACACTTGCCGCCACCCGCAGCGGGGACGCGCGGGCGGCCCTCGACCTGATCGCCCACGCGGAGAGCGTCGTCGAGGAAGCCGACGGCCGGCCCAGTCCCGAGTGGATGGACTGGTTCAGTTCGGTCCGCCTTGCCGCCTTCAAGGGCAACGTGCAGCTGACTGCCGGGCACCTGCCGCAGGCCCGCGAGACGCTCCTCCACGTGCTCGACGAACTCCCCCGTGACGCCGACAAACAGCGCACGGTCATCCTCGGGGACCTCGGCGCGGTGGAGGCCGCTGCCGGACGCCCGCAGGACGCGGCCCAGTACGCCCTTCGCGCGCTGGAGTTGCTGGAATCACACTGGTACGCCACAGGACTGGAGCGTGTCCGGGTGGTGCGGCGTGCGCTCGGCCCGTGGGAGCGCGAGCAGTACGTCCGCGATCTCGATGACCGGCTCTACGGCTGGGGAGCCGTCGTCAGCGCCCTTGCCTGTTGAACTCCGCGATCCGGGGGGACAGGTCGGCGAGGCTCTCGATGCGGAACGTCGGCAGCTCGCGGGCCTCGGCGGTGTCCCACTGGATCGTGGCCCACGGGCCCCTGCGAACGAGCGCGGTGCGCATCCCCGCCTTCGCGCCGGGCCGGAGGTCGTTGTCCACCCGGTCACCGACGTAGAGGATCTCGTCGTTGGCGAACGGCACGACGTCGGCGACCCGTTCGAAGAACGCCGGGTCGGGCTTGCTCGCGCCCCAGTCGTCCGACGTGCCGATCAGATCGACGTCGTCGCTGAAGAGGCTCCGCAGGATGCCACCCGCCCGGACCGTCTGGTTCCCTGCGATGCCCAGCCACAGACCGTCGGCGCGCAGCCCGGCCAGGGCAGGGCGGACGTCCGGGTAGAGGTCGTTCTCGTCGAAGCACTCCGGCCGACCCGCGGCGGCACGGGCATCACGCTGCTCGGTGAGGTCGAAGCCGGGGCGGAACTCCTGGAAGACCTCGCGGTAGTCACGGCCCTGTGCCACGACCGCGCCGAAGACGGCCGCGAAGGTGTGGCGGGGCACTCCGAGCCAGTCGGCCCACGTGCCGTACTCCCGGGTCTCGTCCACGAGGCATTCGCCGACATCGAACACCACAGCGCGAATCGTCATGTGGGGCAGCCTAGCCACGGCGGCGGACGCACGAAACCGGCAGCCGAGCCCGTCCGGTGGGGACGGCCGAGCGGCGGGTTTACGGCCCGGGTGTCGGGGGCGTCGGCCGGGTGAGGAGGCGGTGGAGCCAGCGGGTGCGGGTTTCGCGGGCGGCGCGGGTGAGGGCCGCTTCGGGGGCCAGGCCGTCGAAGCCGTGGTACGCGCCGGGCCAGACGTGGAGTTCGGCCTGGCCGCCGGCCCGCCAGAGGGCGTTCGCGTACGCCACGTCCTCGTCGCGGTAGATCTCGGCCGAGCCGACCTCGATGAAGGCCGGCGGGAGTCCGGAGAGGTCCGTGGCGCGGGCGGGGGCCGCGTAGGGCGGAAGGTCCCCGGCGCCGTGGCGGTCGCCCAGCAGGGCCTTCCAGGCGGTGGTGTTGGAGGTGAGGTCCCAGACGCCGAGGCCCGTCATCTGGTGGCTGGAGAACGTGGTGCCGCGGTCGTCGAGCATGGGGCAGAGCAGCAGTTGGCCCAGGGGGACGGGGCCGCCGCGGTCGCGGGTGAGGAGGGCGAGGGCCGCGGCGAGGCCGCCGCCGGCGCTCTTGCCGCCGATGACGATGCGGTCGGGGTCGATGCCGAGCTCGGCCGCGTGGCCGGCCGCCCAGAGCAGGCCGGCGTAGCAGTCCTCCAGGGGTCCGGGGTACCGCGCCTGCGGCGCGAGGCGGTACTCGACGGAGAGGACGGCAAGCTCCAGCGGGAGGGCCCATTCGCGGAGGATCCGCGGGAGCACGGACCAGGCGTTGCCCATGACCATGCCGCCGCCGTGCATGTAGTACAGCAGGGGCAGGGGCCGCCCCGCGAGCCCGCAGGGGCGGGCGCTGACGAGCGTGACGTCGGGGGAGTCCAGGGGCCCCGGAACGCGGAGCTCCGCGACCTCGAAACGGCCGTCGGCGCGGAGGTCCTCGGCCGTCGGGCGGGGCCGGGAGGCGGCGTCCCGTTCCTGCCGGGCCGCGAGGTCGTCCGGGGTGATCGGCGCCCGCGACTCCTCGTCCAAGGCTTCGAGGGCGACGGCCAGTTCGGGGTCGAAGGGCGGTACGGGCAGCCCCGTCGGCGACTGGTTTCCTTGTCCGGTGAGACCCATGCGACCCATCCCATCACACCGTCAGACGGCCGCCTTCGCCCGGCACATGACAGCTGTCATACGGCACGCGTGACCCGGGGCCCTGCCCCGAGGCCCCCCGCCCCGGCCAGACTGTGATCATCACACCGACCGCGGGGGAAGCAGCATGAACATCCTGACGAGGAAGACCGAGGACGCGCCGGCCGAGGCGATCGACGCCGGCGCCACGGCACCGGCCGACCACCGGCTGCCGATCTGGTTCTTCGGCTTCGAAGGCGTGCTCGCGGCCGCCTTCGACATCCTGAAGGCCTTCCCTTCGGCCTGGCCCGTCCTGCTGGTCCTGCTGGCCGTGAACATCACCGTCTCGCTGACGGTGATGCGCAGCCGGATCAGGCTGGCGAAGGCGCTGTGGCGCGGCAAGGACACCCGCAAGGTCGCCTTCGCGCTCATCGCCCTCCGGGTCGGCAGCCACTTCGCCCTGAACGCCCTGGGGCTGGCCGTGACCTCGGCCCTGGGCCACGTGCTCTTCGCGGTCGTCATGAGCGCGATGACGATCGGCATGCTCGCCTACTCCCAGGAGACCGCCATCCGCACCCTGACCCGCTCCGCGGCCAGGGCCCGGGCCTGACGGAAAGACACCCCCTAAAGGGTGTTGCAGAAGGTCTGTCGTGGGCGGGCCTGAGTGGCTTTTGACCTGTTGTTTCACCGTGTCATGGCGAGGTTGTGCATGGTGGC
>NZ_JBFAZJ010000055.1:0-25767 GCF_040681715.1 Streptomyces sp. NPDC051582 | reverse complement strand
GCGAGGACTGGGGCACCCCCGACTACTGGACCCGCCACCTCCGCGAAGCCGTCCGCTTCTCCGACACCGTCCACCACCTGCACACCAAGGGCGTCCGGACCTTCGTCGAGCTCGGACCCGACGCCATCCTCACCGCACTGACCCAGAACACCCTCGACGGCACCGAGGCGGTCGTAGAACCCGCCGTACGCAAGAACCGGCCCGAGGCGCGCACCCTCCTGACCGCCCTCGCCCGCCTGCACGCCACCGGCACGGCCGTCGACTGGGCCGCCTTCTACGCCGGGACCGGCGCCCAGGCGGTCGCGCTGCCGACGTACGCGTTCCAGCGCGAGCGGTACTGGATGATCGCCGACCTCGCGGGCGGCGGCGACGCCTCCGCGTTCGGCCTGGCCCCCGCCGACCACCCGCTGCTCGGCGCGGTCATCTCCTCCCCCGGCACCGCCGGGGTGACCTTCAGCGGCCGCCTCGGCGTCGACACCCAGCCCTGGCTGGCCGACCACGACGTGCTCGGCGCCGTGCTGCTGCCCGGCACCGGCTTCGTCGAACTCGCCCTGCACGCCGGGGAGCAGGTCGGCCACACCACTCTGGAGGAGCTGATCCTCCAGGCGCCCCTCGTCCTGCCCGAGCGCGGCGGCGTCGCGCTCCAGGTCTCGGTCGCCGGCCCGGACGAGCTGGACCGCCGGCCCGTGCTCATCCACTCCCGGCCCCAGGACTCCCTCCCCGACACCCCGTGGGTGCTGCACGCCCAGGGTCTCCTCGCCGCTGCACCCGTCGCCTCCGGCGCGGACCTCACCGCGTGGCCGCCCGCCGGCGCCGCCGAGGTGGCCGTGGGCGAGGCGTACGAACTGCTCCGGGAGCGCGGCTACCACTACGGGCCGGTGTTCCAAGGCCTCAAGGCCGCCTGGCGCCAGGGCGACGCGGTGTACGCCGAGATCGAGCTGCCCGAGCAGGCGCACGAGGACGCCCTCCGCTTCGGCGTCCACCCGGCCCTCCTCGACGCGGCCCTGCACGGCTCCCTGCTGGACGACGGCCAGAGCGACGGCCAGAGCGACGGCAAGAGCGACGGCCAGAGCGACGGCCAGAGCGACGGCCGGGCCGACGGCTCCGGTGTGCTGCTGCCGTTCGCCTGGCGGGGCGTGCGCTTCCACGCCCTCGGCGCGACCCGGCTGCGCGTGCGGATCGCCCCCTCCGGTACGGACGGCATCACCCTCGACGGCGCCGACGCGGACGGCCTCCCCGTCTTCTCCGTCGAATCGCTCACCTCGCGGCCCGCCGCCCCGGCCGGGTCCGCCGGACAGGCCCCGGGCGGGGCGCTGTTCGCCGTCGAACTCCAGCCGCTGCCCGCCCCCGCCGCCGCCCCCGCCCCGCTGTCCTGGGGCCTGTGGGACGCCGACGACCGCACCGGGCCCGCCAAGGACGTACTGGTCCTCGACGGCTCGGAAGGCGTCGAGGCCGCGGACACCGCCGCGCGGGTGCACGCGGCGGCGACCCGGGCGCTGGCCCGCGTACAGGAATGGCTCGCGGACGAGCGGTACGCCGACTCCCGCCTGCTCGTCCTCACCAGGGGTGCGGTCGCCACGCCCGGCGAGGACGTCACGGACCTGGCCGGTGCGGCCGTCCGCGGTCTGATGCGCTCGGCCCAGGCCGAGAACCCCGGCCGGATCGTCCTGGCCGACCTCGAACCCGGCTCCGCCGGACTCCCGCCGGAGCCCGCCGTCCTGCTGGCAGCCGCCGAGCCCGAGATCGTCGTACGGGGCGGTGCGCCGTACGCCCCGCGCCTGGTCCGCGCGACGGCCGGGGCCACGCCGGAGGAATCGGTCCGCTTCGACGCCCCCGGCGCCGTCCTGCTCGCCGGCGGTACCGGCACGCTGGGCCGTCTGGTGGCCCGCCACCTCGTCACCGAGCACGGCGTACGCGAGCTCCTGCTGGTCAGCCGCCGCGGTCCCGGGGCCCCCGGCGCCGCCGACCTGCACGCAGAACTCACCGGCCTCGGCGCCGAGGTCACCCTCGCCGCCTGCGACCTCGCCGACCCGGACCAGGCGCGCGAGCTGCTCGCCCGCCACCGGGTGTCCGCCGTGATCCACCTCGCGGGCGTCCTCGGCGACGTCACCATCGGCTCGCTCACCCCCGAGCTGCTGGCGGGCTCGCTGCGTCCCAAGGTCGACGCCGCGTGGAACCTGCACGAGCTGACCCGCGGCCGGGAGCTGTCCGCCTTCGTGCTGTTCTCCTCGGTCGCCGGCGTCCTCGGCAACCCGGGCCAGGGCAACTACGCCGCGGGCAACGCCTTCCTCGACGCCCTCGCCGCCCACCGCCGCGCCGAGGGCCTGCCCGGCCAGTCGCTCGCCTGGGGCCTGTGGGCCACCGAGCGCGACGGCGGCTCCGTCAGCGGCGACGGCATGGCGGAGGAGCTCAACAGCACCGACCTCCAGCGCATGCGCCGCTCCGGCATCGGCGCGCTGTCCGCCGCCGACGGTCTGGCCCTGTTCGAGGCCGCCACCACCTCGGCGGACCCCGTCCTGCTGCCGCTCGCCCTGGACCTCGCCGCCCTGCGCGCCGCCGAGGACCTGCCCGCGCAGTTCTCCGCGCTGGTCCGCCGGCGCGCCCGCGCCGCGGCCCGTACCGGCGGGGCCCCTACCGCCACCCGCGGCCAGGAGCTCGCCGCGCTGCCCGAGAAGGAGCGCCGCCGCGCCCTGCTGGACCTCGTACGCGGCCAGGTCGCCTCCATCCTGGGGCACTCCACCACGGCCGAGGTCGGACCGGAGCGCGCCTTCAACGAGCTGGGCTTCGACTCGCTCACCGCACTGGAGCTGCGCAACCAGCTCACCACCGCGACCGGCCTGCGGCTGACCCCGACGCTCGTCTTCGACCACCCGAACGCCCATGCGGTCGCCGAGCACCTCGACGCGCTCCTCGCCCCGGCGGCGGCCACCGCCACGGCAGCGACCGCGGCGACCGCCACGGACGGCACGGACGGCACGGCGGCCGAAGACGACCCGATCGTCATCGTCGGCATGGCCTGCCGTTACCCGGGCGGCGTCCGCTCGCCCGAGGACCTCTGGCGCCTCGTCGAGGACGAGGTCGACGCGATCACCGAGTTCCCGGTCAACCGCGGCTGGGACCTCGACGGACTGTACGACCCCGAGCCGGGCACCCCCGGCAAGGTGTACGTGCGCCACGGCGGCTTCCTGCACGACGCCGACGAGTTCGACCCGGCGTTCTTCGGCATGAGCCCCAACGACGCCCTGACCACGGACCCGCAGCACCGGCTGCTGCTGGAGGTCGCCTACGAGGCGCTGGAGCGCGCGGCGATCGACCAGGCCTCGCTGAAGGGCACCTCGACCGGCGTGTTCGCCGGGATCATGTACCACGACTACACGGGCAACAGCGCCGCCGGCTCGCTCGGTTCGGGCCGCGTCTCCTACACGTTCGGCCTCGAAGGCCCGTCCGTGACGGTGGACACCGCCTGCTCCTCCTCGCTGGTCGCCCTGCACCTCGCGGCGCAGGCCCTGCGGTCCGGCGAATGCCCGCTCGCCCTGGTCGGCGGCGTGACCGTGATGTCGTCCACGGAGACCTTCGTGGAGTTCTCGCGGCAGCGCGGCCTGTCCAAGGACGGCCGCTGCAAGTCCTTCTCCGACGCGGCCGACGGCGCCGCCTGGTCCGAGGGCGTCGGCGTCCTCGTCATCGAGCGGCTGTCGGACGCACGGCGCAACGGGCACCAGGTGCTCGCTGTGCTGCGCGGCAGCGCCGTCAACCAGGACGGCGCGAGCAACGGACTGATGGCGCCGAACGGGCCCTCGCAGCAGCGGGTCATCCGCCAGGCGCTGGCCAACGCCGGCCTGTCGAGCGCGGACGTCGACCTCGTCGAGGCGCACGGTACGGGCACCACGCTCGGCGACCCGATCGAGGCGCAGGCGCTGCTGGCCACGTACGGGCAGGACCGCGGCGACGCGGAGCCGCTGTGGCTGGGGTCCATCAAGTCGAACATCGGGCACGCGCAGGCCGCGGCCGGTGTCGCCGGGGTGATCAAGATGGTGCAGGCGCTGCGGACGGGCATCATGCCGAAGTCGCTGCACCTGGACGCGGCGTCGACCAAGGTCGACTGGGACGCGGGTGCGGTACGCCTCCTCGACGAGGCCCGCAAGTGGCCCGCCGCCGACCGGCCGCGCCGCGCCGGCGTCTCCTCCTTCGGCATCAGCGGCACGAACGCCCACGTCATCCTGGAAGCCCCGGCCCTCCCGGAGGCCGCCGCCTGCGAAGCCCCGGCCGCGACGGCGCCGGACGCCCCGGCGAGGGTCGTGCCGTGGCTGCTCTCCGCGCGGGACGCGGAGGGGCTCGTACGGCAGGCCGGCAGGCTGCTGGGGCACCTGGACACGCTGCCCGCCGCCGAGCCGCGTGACGTCGGTTACTCGCTGGCGACCACGCGGGCGCCCCTGGAGCACCGCGTCGCGCTCGTCGCCACCGACTCCGCGCAGGCCCGCCGGGCACTGGCCGCGCTCGCGGACGGGGCGCCCGCAGCCGCGCCCGCCGTACGGGCCGCCACCGGCGCGCTCACCGCCTTCCTGTTCTCCGGCCAGGGCGCGCAGCGCCCCGGTATGGGGCGTGAACTGCACGCCGCCTTCCCGGTGTTCGCCGAGGCCTTCGACGCGGCCCTCGCGGAACTCGACCGGCACCTGGACCGGCCGCTGCGCGAGGTCGTCTGGGGCGAGGACGCGGCCGAGCTGAGCCGTACGGTCTACACCCAGACCGGGCTGTTCGCCTTCGAGAGCGCCCTGTTCCGGCTGCTGGAGTCCTGGGGCGTCAGCCCGGACTTCCTCGCCGGGCACTCCATCGGGGAGATCACCGCGGCCCACGTCTGCGGCGTGCTGTCCCTGGCGGACGCCGCCCGGCTGGTCGCCGCCCGCGGCCGGCTGATGCAGGCCCTGCCCGCCGGCGGAGCCATGGCGGCCGTCCAGGCGTCCGAGGAGGAGGTGCTGCCGCTGCTCACCGACACCGTGAGCATCGGCGCGGTCAACGGCCCGCAGTCCGTGGTCGTCTCCGGCGCCGAGGACGAGGTCACCGCGATCCAGGAGCACTTCACCGCCCAGGGCCGCAAGACCTCCCGGCTGCGCGTCTCGCACGCCTTCCACTCGCCGCTCATGGAGCCGATGCTCGCCGAGTTCGGCGCCGTCGCGGCCGCCCTCACCCCGGCCGAGCCGCGGATCCCGCTCGTGTCGAACGTGACGGGCCGGATCATGACCGCAGAGGAGATCGCCGACCCGCAGTACTGGGTCCGCCACGTCCGCGAGGCCGTCCGCTTCCGCGACGGCGTACGCGCCCTCGCCGAGGCCGGAGCCACCGCCTTCGTCGAGGTCGGCCCGGACGCCGTCCTCGCGGGCCTCGGCCCCGCCTGCCTCGCCGACACCGACACCGACACCGACACCGCCCACGAGACGGGCACCGGCACCGGCGACGCCCCGGTGTTCGTAGCGCTCTCGCGCCGCGAACGCGACGAGGAGCACACCCTCGTCGACGCCCTCGCCCGGGCGCACGCCCACGGCGTCGACGTCGACTGGAACGGCTTCTTCGCCGGCAGCGGCGCACGGCGCATCGAACTGCCGACGTACGCCTTCCGCCGCGACCGCTTCTGGGCGCTCGACGAGCGCCGCGGCGGGGACGCCGGCTCACTCGGCCTCGACGCCGTGGACCACCCGCTGCTGAGTGCCGTCGTTCCCGCCCCGGGCACCGGCGGAGCCACCTTCACCGGCCGTCCCGCCCGCTCCGCCCAGCCCTGGCTGGAGGACCACGACCTGCTCGGCACGGTCGTCCTCCCCGCCACCGGTTTCGTGGAACTGGCCCTGCGCGCCGGAGCCGAGTTCGGCTGCGACCGGCTGGCCGGCCTGAGCCTGCACGCCCCGCTGCCGCTGCCCGAGCAGGGCGGCGTCCCCCTCCACGTGGTGGTGGGCGCGCCCGGCGAGGACGGCCTGCGCCCGGTCGGCGTGTACTCCCGGGCCGCGGACGCCGACGGCGACGCGGACTCCGGCTGGAGCCTGCACGCCGAAGGCACCCTCACCACCCTCACCACCGGCGCCGCCGCCCCCGCCGACCTGTCCGCGTGGCCGCCCGCGGGCGCCTCGCCCGTCGCGGTGGCCGACGCGTACGAGCGGCTGCTCGCCCGCGGCTACGGGTACGGCCCCGTCTTCCAGGGCCTGCAGGCGGCCTGGCGGCGCGGCGGCGAACTGTTCGCCGAGATCGCGCTGCCCGCCGGCGCGGGCTCCGGCGAGGCCGCGGCCGACCGGTTCACGGTCCACCCCGCCCTGCTCGACGCGGCGCTGCACCTCGACCGCCTCGACCGGCCCGGCGCCGACGCCCCGGCCCCGCTGTCCACCGCCTCCTGGACCGACCTCCAGGTGCACCGGCCCGGCGCCGCCGCGCTCCGCGTCCGCATCACCCGGGACGCGCAGGGCACGCTCGCCCTCGAAGCGGCCGACGGGGAGGGCCGTCCCGTCCTGTCGGCGGCCGCGGTCACCCAGCGCACCGTCTCGGCGGAGGAACTGCGCACCGGCGAACAGCCCGGCGCCCTCCACCGGCTGACCTGGAGCCAGGCCCCCGCCGGCGGTTCCGCGCCGCAGGACGCGCCCGTCCTCTACGAGTGCCCCGTACCCGAGGGGGCCGCCGACGCCGACGCGGCCGCCCGCGCCCGTACGGTGGCCGCGGCCACCCTGGACCGGCTCGCGCGCTGGATCGGCGAGGAGCAGGAGTCCGCCGCGCCCCTGACGGTGGTCACCCGCGGGGCCGTCGCCGTCCGCGAGGACGAGGGCGCCGACCTCGCCCAGGCCCCGGTCGGGGGTCTGGTACGGGCCGCCCAGAGCGAGCACCCCGGCCGGTTCGTGCTGGCCGACCTCGACGACACCGAGGCCTCCCGGCAGGCGCTGCCCGCCGCCCTCGGCGCGGGGCTCACCGAGTTCGCGATCCGGGCCGGCACCGTCCTCGTACCGCGCCTGGCCAAGGCCCCCGCCCCCGACGCGGACCGGCCGTCCCTGGCGGCCGGCACGGTGCTGGTCACCGGAGCCGGGTCCGCCGCCGGCGCGGCGGTCGCCCGCCGCCTGGTGACCGAGTACGGGGCCACCCGCCTCCTGCTCCTGCGTACGGAGACCGCCGCGGACCGGGGCGGCTTCGCCGACCTCGCCGACCTCGCCGACCTCGGCGCCGAGACAGTCGTGGCCGACTGCGACCCCGCCGACCGCTCCGCCCTGGCCGCGCTGCTGGCCGGCGTACCCGCCGGGCACCCGCTCGTCGCGGTCGTCCACGCCGACCTCCCGGCCGGCGCCACGCGCACCGACGCGCAGGCCGCGGCCGCACTCGACGCCGACCTGCGGCGCAGCGCCGACGCGGCCTGGAACCTGCACGAGCTCACCCGCGAACACCCGCTCGCGGTCTTCCTGATGCTGTCCTCCTCCGCCGGGCTCATGCACGGCGCCGGACAGGGCACCCGGGCCGCCGCGGCCGGCTTCCTCAGCGCGCTCGCCCGCCGCCGGCACACCCTCGGACTCGCCGCCACCACCCTCGCCTTCGGGCCCTGGGAGGCGGCCGCCGAACCCGCCGGGCAGACGGAGCTGCTGGCCTCGCTCGGACTGCCCGCCCTGGGCGCCGAGCGCGGACTGGCCCTGCTCGACGAGGCGCTGCGCAGCCCCGGGGCGGACCTGACCGCCCTCGACCTGGACCGCGGCACCCTCCGCGCGGCCACCGGCCGGGTCCCGGCCGTCCTGGCCGGCTTCGTACGGACCCCCGCCGGCCGTTCGGGCCGCGGCGGCGACGAGGCCGACCAGCTGCGGCGCCGGCTCACCGGCCTGGAGCCGGCGGAGCGGGAGCGGCTGCTCCTGGAGCTGACGCGCTCGCAGGTGGCCGGACTGCTCGGTCACGCCTCGGCCGACGCCGTCGCCGCCGACCGGTCCTTCCAGGAGCTCGGCTTCGACTCGCTGGCCGTCGTCGAACTGCGCAGCCGCCTCGGCACGGCCACCGGACTGGCCCTCCCGGCGAGCCTCGCCTTCGACTTCCCGACCTCGCGCGCCGTGGCCGGCTACCTGGCCGCCGCCCTCCGGCCCGGGGACGACGACGGGACGCAAGGAGTCGCCGAGCTGCTGGACCAGCTGGACGCGGCCCTCGCCGCCGTCGCCCAGGGCGCCGCCGACCCCGCCCGCATCACCGCACGGCTCGAAGCGGTACTGCGCCGCTGGCAGGACACCCGCACCACCGAACCGGCCGACCCGGAGCAGGACTTCGAGGCGGTCACCGACGACGAACTGTTCGAGGCACTGGACCGGGAGCTCGGGCTCTGACCCGCCGCGACTACGGACACGACCCCGACCGCCGCGATCCACAGTTGGCTTCAGATTGGTTGACTTCAGATGCCTGACCAGGACAAACTCCGCGACTATCTCAAGCGTGCCACCGCCGACCTGCAGAGCGCCAAGAGGCGCCTGCGCGAGGCCGAGGCCCGCGAGCACGAGCCGATCGCGATCGTCGGGATGAGCTGCCGCTACCCCGGCGGGATCGGCTCCCCCGAGGACCTGTGGGACCTGGTGGCCTCCGGCGGAGACGGGATCACCGGCTTCCCGCTCAATCGGGGCTGGGACGTCGACGGGCTGTACGACCCGGAGCCGGGCACGCCCGGCAAGTCGTACGCCCGGGAAGGCGGGTTCCTGCACGACGCGGACCGGTTCGACGCCGACTTCTTCAAGATCAGCCCGAAGGAGGCGCGGGAGACCGACCCCCAGCAGCGCCTGCTGCTGGAAACCTCCTGGGAGGCGCTGGAGCGCGCCACCATCGACCCGCACTCGCTGCGCGGCAGCCGCACCGGCGTGTACGCGGGCGTCGTCTACCACGACTACCCCTCCGACGGCGGGATCGGCGGTCTCGGCTCGATCGCCTCCGGCCGCATCTCGTACACCCTCGGCCTGGAGGGCCCCGCGGTCACCGTGGACACGGCCTGCTCCTCCTCGCTCGTCGCCCTGCACTGGGCGGTCAAGGCCCTGCGCGCCGGCGAGTGCGCCCTGGCGCTGGCCGGCGGGGTGACCGTGATGGCGACGCCGACCTCCTTCGTCGGCTTCAGCCAGGAGCGCGGGCTCGCCCCCAACGGCCGCTGCAAGTCCTTCGCCGCGGCCGCCGACGGCACCGGCTGGGGCGAGGGCGCGGGCATGCTCGTCGTCGAGCGGCTCTCCGACGCCCGCAGGAACGGCCACCCGGTGCTCGCCGTCATCCGCGGCAGCGCCATCAACCAGGACGGCGCCTCCAACGGCATCACCGCCCCCAACGGCCCTTCCCAGCAGCGGCTGATCGAGCAGACCCTGGCCGGCGCGCAGCTCACCGCCGACCAGGTCGACGCGGTCGAGGCGCACGGTACGGGCACCACCCTCGGCGACCCGATCGAGGCGCAGGCGCTGCTCGCCACGTACGGCAAGGGACGCCCCGCCGACAAGCCGCTGTGGCTGGGCTCCATCAAGTCCAACATCGGGCACGCGCAGGCCGCGGCCGGGGTCGGCGGCATCATCAAGATGGTCGAGGCGATCCGCCACGGCGTCCTGCCCAAGACCCTGCACGTCGACGAGCCGAGCCCCAAGGTGGACTGGTCGGCGGGCAACATCCGGCTGCTCACCGAGACCGTCGACTGGCCCGAGACCGGGGAGCCGCGGCGCGCCGCCGTCTCCGCGTTCGGCCTCAGCGGCACCAACGCGCACGTCATCATCGAGGCGGCGCCGGCCGAGGAGGCCCCGGCGGGCGAGGAGGCTCCCGAGCCCGTCGCCCCCGCGCTGCTGCCCCTCTCGGCGAAGACCGCCGACGCGCTGCGCGCCCAGGCCGCCAACCTGCTGGACCACCTGAGCGCCCTGGACGCCGCCGGGGACGAGGCGCCCGTACGCGACCTCGGCCACTCGCTGGCCACCACCCGCGCCGCGCTGGAGCACCGCGCCGTCCTCCTCGCCGCCGACCGCCAGGAGCTCGTACGGGGCCTGGCGGCCCTCGCGGAGGGGGACGTCCCGGGTGACGCGGCCCGCGCCGTCGCCGAGCCCGACGTCCGCACCGCCTTCCTCTTCTCCGGGCAGGGCGCCCAGCGCCTGGGCATGGGACGTGAACTGCACGCCGCCTTCCCCGTCTTCGCCCAGGCCCTCGACGAGGCGGCCGCCGCCCTCGACGCCCACCTCGACACCCCGCTCAAGGACGTGATGTGGGGCGGGGACGAGGAAGCGCTGAACCGCACCGCCTACGCCCAGCCCGCGCTGTTCGCCGTCGAGACCGCCCTGTTCCGGCTGGTGCGCTCCTGGGGCCTGCGCCCGGACGTCCTGGCCGGCCACTCCATCGGGGAGATCGCCGCGGCCCACGCCGCCGGGGTCCTCGACCTCGCCGACGCGGCCCGCCTGGTCGCCGCGCGCGGCCGCCTGATGCAGGCCCTGCCCGCGGGCGGCGCGATGGCCGCGATCCAGGCCACCGAG
This sequence comes from Streptomyces sp. NPDC051582, assembly GCF_040681715.1. NCBI lineage: Bacteria > Bacillati > Actinomycetota > Actinomycetes > Kitasatosporales > Streptomycetaceae > Streptomyces > Streptomyces sp. NPDC051582. The sequence goes on along the minus strand of NZ_JBFAZJ010000055.1, from coordinate 15,304 downwards.
GAGGAGGTCCGCCCGCACCTCACGGACGAAGTGGGCATCGCCGCCGTCAACGGCCCCCGCGCGGTGGTCGTCTCGGGCGAGCAGGACACCGTACGGGCCATCGCCGCCCACTTCGGGCAGGACGGCCGCAAGACCAAGGAACTGCGGGTCTCGCACGCCTTCCACTCCCCGCTGATGGACCCGATGCTGGAGGAGTTCCGCGCCGTCGCCCAGAGCGTGACCTGGAACGAGGCCCGGATCCCCGTCGTGTCGAACCTGACCGGCCGCCCGGCCGGGGACGGCGAGCTCCAGAGCGCCGACTACTGGGTCCGCCACGTCCGCGAGGCCGTCCGCTTCTCCGACGCCCTGCGCGCGATCGAGGCGGACGGAGTCCGCGTCCTGCTGGAACTCGGCCCGGACGCCGCGCTCACGCCGATGGCCGCCGACTCGCTCACGGCCGAGACCGGTGCCGTCGTCGCCCCCGCCCTGCGCCGCGGCCGCGACGAGGAGCGCACGCTCCTGGCCGCCGTGGCGCAGGCGTTCGCCCGCGGCGCCGAGCCGGACTGGCCGGCCCTGTTCGCGGCCCGCCCGGCCGCCCGCCCGGCCCGCCGCCTCGCCCTGCCGACCTACGCCTTCCAGCACCGCAGCTTCTGGGCGGACGCCGTCCCGGCCACCCCGGGCCTGCTCGCCGCCGCACAGGGCGGCGCCGGCGGCGCGGCCGACCCGGCCGACACCGCCTTCTGGGACTCCGTCGAGCAGGCCGACGTCGAGTCCCTCGCCGGCCGGCTGGAGATCGCCGCCGAGCCGCTCCACGAGGTGCTGCCCGCCCTGTCGAAGTGGCGCCGCCGCCAAAGGGACGCGTACACGCTCGACTCCTGGCGCTACCGCGTCGTCTGGCAGCCCGCCCCCGAGGCCCTGCCCGCCCCGGCCCTGACCGGCACCTGGCTCGTCGCCGTGACCCCGCGGGACTCCGCCGACCCGCGGGTCGCCGCCGTGCTCACGGCGCTGGCCGACAGCGGGGCCGCCCCCGAGACCGTAGAGGTCGACGGGGCGGACCGCGCCGCCCTCGCCGAGGCGCTGCGCCGCCGCAGCGCCGCCGGAGTGCTCTCACTGCTCTCCCTCGACGAGCGGCCGCACGCCGGACACCCCGGCCTGACCCGGGGCCTGGCCGCCACCATCACCCTCGTACAGGCCCACGGCGACGCCGGGCTGAGCGCCCCGCTGTGGCTCGCCACCGACGGGGCGGCCGCCGTCGCCGGCTCCCACGAGGTGGCGGCCGTCGGCCAGACCCCCCTGTGGGGCCTGGCCGGAGCCCTCGCCCTGGACCTCCCGCAGACCTGGGGCGGCATCGTCGACCTGCCCGCCGTCCTCGACGCGGCCGCGGCCCGGCAGCTGTGCTCGCTGCTGACCGGCGCCTGCGGCGAGGACGCCGTCGCCATCCGCCCGCAGGGCGTCTTCGTACGCCGCCTCGTGCGCGCCCCCCTCGCCGGCCAGGAGCCCCGCCGCACCTGGCAGCCCCGCGGCACCGTCCTCATCACGGGCGGCACCGGCGGCCTCGGCGCCCACGTGGCCCGTACGTTCGCCGCCGAGGGCGCCGAACACCTGCTGCTCACCAGCCGCCGCGGTCGCGCCGCGGCCGGCATGGACGAGCTCGAAGCCGAACTGACCGCGCTCGGCGCCCGCGTGAGCATCGAGGCCTGCGACGTCACCGACCGCGCCTCGCTGGCCCGCGTCCTGGACTCCGTACCCGAGGACCAGCCGCTGACCGCCGTCGTCCATGCGGCCGGCGCGATGCAGCGCATCGCCCCGCTCTCGGACCTCTCCCTGGAGGAGTTCGCCGAGGTCGGCCACGCCAAGGTCGCCGGAGCCGTCCTCCTCGACGAACTCCTCGCCGACCAAGCGCTGGACGCGTTCGTCCTCTTCTCCTCCGGCGCGGCCGTCTGGGGCAGCGCCGGCCAGAGCGCCTACGCCGCCGCCAACGCCCACCTCGACGGCCTCGCCCACCGCCGCCGCGCCCAGGGCCGTACGGTCACCTCCGTCGCCTGGTCCTCGTGGGACGGCGGCATGGTCGACGCCGAACTCGGCGCCATGATGCGCCGGATCGGCGCCCCCGCCATGCGGCCCTCCATCGCCGTCGGCGCCCTGCGCCAGGTCATCGAGCACGACGAGAGCCACCTCGTGGTCGCCGAGTTCGACTGGGAGCGCTTCGTCCCCACCTACACCCTGGCCCGGCCCCGCCCGCTGCTGAACGCCCTGCCCGAGGTGCGCGACATCCTCACGGGCGCCGCCGAAGGCGCGGCGGCGGGCGGCGGATCCGCCCTGGTGGCCTCGCTCGCCGGAAAGCCGGAGGCGGAGCAGACCCGCTCCCTGCTGGACCTGGTCCGCGGCAAGGTCGCGGCCCTGCTCGGCTACGACTCCCCGGCGGAGCTGGAGCCGACCCGCGCCTTCGAGGACCTCGGCTTCGACTCCGTCGCCGCCGTCGAACTGCGCTCGCGCCTGAGCGAGGCGACCGGCGCGAACCTCCCGAGCACGATGGTGTTCGACTACGCCACGCCCGCCGCGCTCGCCGCGTTCCTGCGCACCGAGCTCTTCCAGGACGGCGACGACGGCCCGGCCGACGTGCTCACCGAGCTGGACCGCTTCGAGGAACTCGCCGCCTCCCTCGACATCGAGCAGATCCGCTCCAGCCGGATCACCTCGCGGCTGCAAGCCCTGGTCGGCAGGCTCACCGACCTCCAGGGAACCGGCGAGATGGTCCGAGACCAGCTCGAATCCGCTTCGGCGGACGACGTCTTCGCCTTCATCGACAGAGAACTCGGCCTGGCCTGACCGAGCCCCGAGCACGTTGCCGACACATTCATCAAAAGGACTCGGTGAGACCCGACATGGCAAATGACGAGAAGATCCTCGACTACCTGAAGAAAGTCACGGCCGATCTGCACCAGACCCGGCAGCGGCTCCAGGACGTCGAGGCTCAGACGCGGGAGCCGATCGCGATCGTGGCCATGAGCTGCCGCTTCCCCGGCGGGATCACCACGCCGGAAGAGCTGTGGCAGCTGGTGGCCGAGGGCCGCGACGCCGTGGCGGGCATGCCCACCGACCGCGGCTGGGACCTTGAGGCCCTCATGGACCCGAACCCCGACGCCCCCGGGTCGAGCTACGTCCACCAGGGCGGCTTCCTGGAGAACGCCGGCATGTTCGACCCCGGGTTCTTCGGGCTCAGCCCCCTGGAGGCCGAGGGCACCGACCCGCAGCAGCGCCTCGTCCTCGAAGTGTCCTGGGAGGCCTTCGAGCGGGCCGGCATCGACCCGGAGACCCTGCGCGGCAGCCAGGTCGGCGTCTACATGGGCTCGGGCATCCAGGACTACGGCGACTACGAGGAAGGCGTGCCGGAGGCCGTCGAGGCCTTCATGGCCACCTCCCGCGCCTCGTCCGTCATCTCCGGCCGGGTCTCCTACACCCTGGGGCTGGAAGGCCCCGCCTTCACCGTCGACACCGCCTGCTCCTCCTCCCTGGTGGCCATCCACCTGGCCGCGCAGGCGCTGCGCCAGAACGAGTGCAAGCTGGCCCTCGCCGGCGGCGTGATGATCATGTCGACCGCGTCCCCGTTCGTCGCCTTCAGCAAGCAGAAGGGCCTCTCGCCCGACGGGCGCTGCAAGGCCTTCTCCGACGCGGCCGACGGCACCGGCTGGGCCGAGGGCGCCGCCGTCATCCTCCTGGAGCGCCTCTCCGACGCCCGCCGCCACGGGCACGAGGTCCTCGCGGTGATCCAGGGCTCGGCGATCAACCAGGACGGCGCCTCGAACGGGCTCACCGCGCCCAACGGCCCCGCCCAGCAGAAGGTGATCCGCCAGGCCCTCGCCAACGCCCAGATCCCCGGCGCCCACGTCGACCTCGTCGAGGCCCACGGCACCGGCACCACCCTCGGCGACCCGATCGAGGCGCAGGCCCTGCTCGCCACGTACGGCCAGGACCACACCGCCCAGCGGCCGCTGCGGCTCGGCTCGTTCAAGTCGAACATCGGCCACGCCCAGGGCGCGGCCGGCGTCGGCGGCGTCATCAAGACCGTCATGGCGATGCGCAACGGCCTCATGCCGCGCACCCTGCACGTCTGCGAGCCCTCCAGCCACGTCGACTGGAACGCCGGCCACGTCGAACTGCTCACCGAAGCGCTGCCCTGGCCCCAGGCCGAGGACCACGCCCGTACCGCCGGCGTCTCCGCGTTCGGCCTGAGCGGCACCAACGCCCACGTCATCCTCCAGGAGGCGCCGCAGCCGGCCGCTGCCGAGGAGGTCGCGCAGACCCCCGGGGCCCCCGCCGTCGCCTCCCCGGTCCTGCCGTACGTGGTCTCGGCGCGCAGCGCCCAGGCCCTGCGCGGACAGGCCGGGAAGCTGGCCGCCTTCGTCCGCGAGCACGCGCAGGACGAGGACCCGAGCGGCATCGGCCACGCCCTCATCACCCGCCGCACCGCCTTCGACCACCGCGCCGTCGTCCTCGGCGCCGACCGCGACGCCCTGCTGGCCGGCCTCGACACCCTCGCCGACGGCGGCAAGGCCCCGCACCTGGTCCGCGGCTCCGCCTCCGGCTCCCCGCAGGTCGCGTTCGTCTTCCCCGGCCAGGGCTCGCAGTGGATCGGCATGGCCGTCGAACTGCTCGACTCCTCCCCGGCGTTCGCCGCGCGGATGGGGGAGTGCGCCGAAGCCCTCGCCCGCTTCACCGACTGGAACCTCATCGACGTCGTGCGCGGTGAGCCGGGCGCCCCCACGTACGACGAGGTCGACGTCGTCCAGCCGGTGCTGTGGGCCGTCATGGTCTCGCTCGCCGCGCTGTGGCGCTCCTTCGGCGTGGAGCCGGCCGCGGTCGTCGGCCACTCCCAGGGCGAGATCGCGGCGGCCACCGTCGCCGGCGCCCTGTCCCTGGAGGACGGCGCCCGCGTCGTCGCCCTCCGCAGCAAGATCATCCGGACCGGGCTGGCCGGGCGCGGCGGCATGATGTCCGTACGCCTGCCCTCCGCCGAGGTCCGCGAGCTCATCGCCCGCTGGGACGGCCGCCTCCAGCTCGCCGTCGTCAACAGCCCCACCTCGGTCGTCGTCTGCGGCCACCCCGAGCACCTCGACGAGCTGTACGCCCACCTGGAGGCGGAAGGGGTCCAGGCCCGCAAGATCCCCGTCGACTACGCCTCGCACTCCGTCTTCGTCGAGGAGATCCGCGACGAGGTCCGCGCCGCCCTCGCCGGCATCACCCCGCGCTCCGCCGAGGTCTCCTTCTACTCCACCGTCGTCGGCGCCCCCGTCGACACCGTCACCCTCGACGCCGACTACTGGTACCGCAACCTGCGCCAGACCGTCCTCTTCGAGGAGACCACCCGCGCCCTCCTCGACGACGGCTTCACCGTCTTCGTCGAGGCGAGCCCCCACCCCGGCCTGCTCGTCGGCCTCGCCGAAACCGTCTCCGCCGCCGGAGTCAGCGCCGCTCCCGTCGGCTCGCTGCGGCGCGGCGAAGGCGGCATCGAGCGGTTCGCCACCTCGCTCGCCGAGGCCTGGGTGGCGGGCGCGCCCGTCGACTGGACCCTCTTCCACGGCGCCGCCCCCGCCCGCCCCGTCGACCTGCCGACGTACGCCTTCCAGCGCGAGCACTACTGGGCCCCGGCCCCCGCCGCCGCGGGCGACGTCGAGGCCGCCGGCCTCGACCCCGCCGGCCACCCGCTGCTCGGCGCCGTCGTCACCGCGCCCGACAGCGAGGGCTTCACGCTGACCGGCCGCCTCTCCACCGCCACCCACGGCTGGCTCGGCGACCACCGGGTCGGCGACCAGGTCTTCTTCCCCGGCACCGGTTTCGTCGAACTGGCCGTCCTGGCCGGCGACCGGGCCGGCTGCACCACCGTCGAGGAACTCACCCTGGAGGCCCCGCTGGTGCTGCCCGCACGCGGCGGAGTCGCCGTACGGGTCACCGTCGACGCCCCCGACCCGGCGGGCCGCCGGGCCGTGACCGTGCACTCGCGCGGCGAGGACACCGGCCTGTCCTGGACCCGGCACGCGGTCGGCACCCTCGGCGCCGCCGCCACACCCTCGCGCGCATTCGACACCACCGCCTGGCCGCCCGCCGGCGCCGAGCCCGTCGACCTCGACGGCTTCTACGAGAACGTCGCCGCGGAGGGCCTGAACTACGGGCCCGTCTTCCGGGGCCTGACCGCCGCCTGGCGCCTGGGCGGGGACGTGTACGCCGAGGCCGCGCTGCCCGACGCCGCCGACGGCTCCGCGTACGGACTCCACCCGGCGCTCCTCGACGCGGCCCTGCACACCGTCGCGCTGACCGGAGTCACCGGCGACCGGGCGGCCCTGCCGTTCGCCTGGTCCGGGGTCACCCTCGCCGCCGAGGGCGCCGCCGCCGTCCGCGTACGGGTCAGCGTGCTCGGGGACGGCGAGGTCGCCGTCGACCTCGCCGACTCGGCCGGGCAGCCCGTCGCGTCCGTGGACTCCCTCGTCCTGCGGCCGCTCACCGACGACCGGCTCGCCCAGGACCGCTCCCTCACCCGGGACGCCCTGTTCCGCATCGACTGGCAGGCCCTCCCGGCCGCCGCCGCCGAGGTCTCGCTCACCACCTGGGAGGCCGCGCGGACCGAAGGCGGCGAGCTCGCCGACGTGGTCGTGTGGGACGCCCCCACCGGCACCGGAGCCGAGGCCGCCCGCACCGCCGCGCACGCCGCCCTCGCCGTCGCCCGGGAGTGGCTCGCCGACGAGCGGTACGCCGGATCGGTCCTGGTCGTCCGTACGAGCGGCGCCGTCGCCGCCCGCACCGGCGAGGACGTCACCGACCTGGCCGGGGCCACCGTATGGGGCCTGGTCAAGTCCGCCCAGTCCGAGAACCCCGGCCGCATCGTGCTGGCCGACGCGGCCGCCGAAGCCGACGTCCTCACCGCCTACGCCGCAGGCGAGTCCCAGATCGCCGTACGGGACGGGGTCGCGTACGCGCCCCGCCTGGTCCGCGCCAGCGCCACCGCCGCCACCGACGCCGCCGAGGCACCGCGGTTCGCCCCCGGCGGTACGGTCCTGCTCACCGGCGGCACCGGCATGCTGGGCCGGCTCTTCGCCCGCCACCTCGTCACCGAGCAGGGCGTCAGCCGTCTGCTGCTGACGAGCCGGCGCGGCCAAGACGCCGAAGGCGCCGCCGAACTCGCCGCCGAGCTCACCGAACTGGGCGCGCACGTGGAGATCGCCGCCTGCGACGCCGCCGACCGCGAGGCCCTCGCCGCGCTCCTGGCCGCCGTACCGGCCGAACACCCCCTCACCGGGGTCGTCCACCTCGCCGGCGTCCTCGACGACGGCATCCTCGGCTCGCTCACCCCCGAGCGCGTCGACAACGTACTGCGCCCCAAGGTCGACGCGGCCCTCAACCTGCACGAGCTCACCGCCGGCGCCGAGCTGGCGGCCTTCGTCCTCTTCTCCTCCGTCGCCGGGATCTTCGGCAACCCCGGCCAGGCCAACTACGCGGCCGCCAACGCCTTCCTGGACGGCCTCGCCGCCCACCGGCAGGCCCGGGGGCTGCCCGCCCAGTCCCTCGCCTGGGGCTTCTGGGGCGAGGCCAGCGGCATGACCGGCGCCCTGACCGACGCCGAGCGCTCCCGCATCTCGCAGGGCGGCGTCTACCCGATCTCCTCCGCGGAGGGCGTCGCCCTCTTCGACGCCGCCCGCGCCGCGGGCGACGCCACGCTGGTCCCCGTCAAGCTGGACCTCGGGGCGATCCGCGCCCAGGGCGCGGGCGCCCGTGAGGTGTTCCGCTCCCTCGCCCCGGTCACCACCCGCCGCAAGGCCGGCGGGAAGATCGAGGCCGGAGCCCTCCAGCAGCGCCTCGCCTCCCTCCCCGAGGCCGGCCGCGAGGAAGTGCTCGTCGAGCTGGTGCTGCGCCAGGTCGCCGACGTACTGGGCTTCAGCTCCACCCAGGCCATCGAGCCCGAGCGGGCGTTCAAGGAGCTCGGCTTCGACTCCCTGCGCGCCGTCGAGTTCCGCAACGGCCTCGCCGAGGCCACGGGTCTGCGCCTGCCCGCCACCATCGTCTTCGACTACCCGAACCCGCTGGGCCTCGCCCGCCACCTGCTCACCGAGGTGTCCGGACTGCCCGCCGCCGCGCAGCCCGCCGCCGTCCGGAAGAAGGCGGCCACCGCCGACGACGAGCTCGTCGCCATCGTCGGCATGGCCTGCCGCTACCCCGGCGGCATCACCTCGCCCGCGGGCCTGTGGCAGGCCGTCGCCGACGGCGTCGACGCGATCTCCGACTTCCCGCAGGACCGCGGCTGGGACCTCGCCCGCATCTACGACCCGACCGGCGCCCGCCCCGACACCAGCTACGTCGCCCGCGGCGGATTCCTCTACGACGCCGGCGACTTCGACCCCGACTTCTTCGGGATCAGCCCGAACGAGGCGCTCATCATGGACCCGCAGCAGCGCCTGCTGCTGGAGGCGTCCTGGGAGGCGTTCGAGGACGCCGGCATCGACCCGCGCACCCTCAAGGGCAGCCGGACCGGCGTCTACTCCGGGATGATGTACCACGACTACGCGCACAACGCGTCCACGGGCGGCATCGCCTCGGGCCGGGTCTCCTACGTCCTCGGCGTCGAGGGTCCCTCCATGACGGTCGACACCGCGTGCTCCTCCTCCCTCGTCTCCCTGCACCTGGCCATCCAGGCGCTCCGCTCCGGCGAGTGCACCCTGGCCCTGGCCGGCGGCGTCACCGTGATGTCCGACCCCGAGGTGTTCGTCGAGTTCAGCCGCCAGAAGGGCATGGCCAAGGACGGCCGCTGCAAGTCCTTCGCGGGCGCCGCCGACGGCGCCGCCTGGTCGGAGGGCGTCGGCGTGCTCGTCGTGGAACGGCTCTCGGACGCCCGCGCCAACGGGCACCGGGTCCTGGCCGTCGTACGCGGCTCCGCCGTCAACCAGGACGGTGCCTCCAACGGGCTCACCGCCCCCAACGGCCCCTCCCAGCAGCGCGTCATCCGCGCCGCCCTGGACGGCGCCGGCCTCACCACCGCCGACGTCGACGTCCTGGAGGCACACGGCACCGGAACCACCCTCGGCGACCCGATCGAGGCCCAGGCCGTGCTCGCCACGTACGGCCAGGACCGCGACGAGGACAAGCCGCTGTGGCTGGGCTCCCTGAAGTCGAACATCGGCCACGCGCAGGCCGCCGCCGGCGTCGGCGGGGTCATCAAGATGGTCCAGGCCCTGCGCCACGGGCTGATGCCCAAGACCCTTCACGTCGACGAGCCCACCCCGCACGTCGACTGGGAGGCCGGCAACGTCAAGCTGCTCCAGGAGCCCGTCGCCTGGCCCGCCCGGGCGGGCCGTCCGCGCCGCGCGGGCATCTCCTCCTTCGGCCTCAGCGGTACGAACGCCCACGTGATCCTCGAAGAGGCACCCGCGCCCGCCGCCACGGCCCCGGCCGGTGAGCCGCGCGCACTGCCCCTCGTACCGGTCGTGCTGTCGGCCCGCAGCCCGCAGGCCCTCACCGAGCAGGCCGAACGCCTGCACGCCCACGTCACCTCGGACGCGGAGCTCTCCCCGGCCGGCCTGACCGACCTGGCCTATTCGGCCGCCACCTCCCGCACCCCGTACGAGCACCGCGCCGCGGTGGTCGCCGGGAGCCGCGAGGAGCTGCTGACCGGACTGTCCGCGCTGGCCGAGGGCGCGCCCGCCACCGCCCTCACCGGCGCCGGAGCGGTCCGGGGCGCGGTACGGGACGGAAAGCCGGCCTTCCTGTTCACCGGCCAGGGCGCGCAGCGCCCGGGCATGGGCCGCGAACTGCACGCCGCGTTCCCGGTGTTCGCCAAGGCGCTCGACGAGGTGGTCGCCGCGCTCGACACCTACCTCGACACCCCGCTGTACGAGGTGATGTGGGGCGGGTCCGCCGAGGACGAGGCGCTGCTCAACAGCACCGCCTACACCCAGCCCGCCCTCTTCGCCGTCGGGACGGCCCTCTTCCGGCTCACCGAGTCCTGGGGCGTCCGCCCGGCCTTCCTGGCCGGCCACTCCATCGGTGAGATCACCGCCGCGCACGCGGCCGGTGTCCTCTCCCTGGAGGACGCGGCCCGCCTCGTCGCCGCCCGCGGCCGCCTGATGCAGGCCCTGCCCGAGGGCGGCGCGATGGCCGCCGTCGAAGCCGCGGAGGAGGAGGTACTGCCGCACCTGAGCGACGCGGTCGGGATCGCCGCGATCAACAGCCCGCGCTCGATCGTGGTCTCCGGCGAGGAGGAGGCGGTCGACGCGATCACCGCCGTCTTCACCGCGCTCGGCCGCAAGACGACCCGGCTGCGCGTCTCGCACGCCTTCCACTCGCCGCTCATGGACCCGGTCCTGGCCGAGTTCCACCTGGTCGCCGAGAACGTGACCTACCACCAGCCGAAGATCCCGGTGGTCTCCGGGGTCCACGGCGAGATCAGCGAGGACTGGGGCACCCCCGACTACTGGACCCGCCACCTGCGCGAAGCCGTCCGGTTCTCCGACACCGTCCGGCACCTGCACGGCCTGGGCGTCACCCGGTTCGTCGAGCTGGGCCCCGACGCCGTCCTGTCGGCCCTGACCCGTACCACCCTCGACGGTGAGGACGTCGTCGTCGAGCCGGTCCTGCGGGGGAACCGCCCCGAGTCGCGCACCCTGCTCACCGCCCTGGCCCACCTGCACACCTCGGGCTCGCGCATCGACTGGCAGACGTACTACGACGGCACCGCCGCACGCCGCGTCGACCTGCCGACGTACGCCTTCCAGCGCCGGCGGTTCTGGATCCCGGACGGCCAGGGCGGCGGCGACGCCACCTCCCTCGGCCTTTCGACCGTCGACCACCCGCTGCTCGGCGCGGTCATCTCCGCGCCCGACACGGACGGGATCGTGCTCACGGGCCGGCTCGCCGTCTCCGCCCAGCCCTGGCTGGCCGACCACAAGGTCGGCGAGACCGTGCTCTTCCCCGGCACCGGCTTCATCGAGCTCGCCGTCCAGGCGGGCGACCGGATCGGCTGCCCGGCCGTGGACGAACTCACGCTGGAGGCCCCGCTGGTGCTCCCGCAGCACGGCGGGGTCGCGGTCCGGGTCTGCGTCGGCGCCCCCGACGAGGCCGGCCGCCGCCCGGTGACCTTCCACTCGCGCGGTGAGGACGAGGACCTGCCGTGGGTCCGCAACGCGGTCGGCACGCTCGGCGCCGAAGCGGCCGCCGAGCCCGTACGCCCCTTCGACGCGACGGTCTGGCCGCCCGCCGGCGCCGAGCCGGTCGACCTCGACGGGTTCTACGCCGAGGTGGCCGAGGCCGGCCTGGCCTACGGCCCCGTGTTCCAGGGCATGCGGGCCGCCTGGCGCTCCGGCGACGACGTGTACGCGGAGGTCGCCCTGCCCGACGGGGTCGAGCCGGAGGGCTACGGCCTCCACCCCGCGCTGCTCGACGCGGCGCTGCACCCGGTCGCGCTGTCCGGCGTGACCGGCGGGGAGGCCGCCCTGCCCTTCGCCCTCTCCGGCGTCTCGCTCGCCGCCGAAGGAGCGTCCGCCCTGCGCGTACGGGTCTCCACCCGCGGCGAGGGCTCGGTGGCGGTCGACCTCGCGGACACCTCCGGGGTCCCCGTGGCCTCGCTCGCCTCGCTGATGCTGCGCCCGCTGGCCACCGGCCAGCCGGCCGCCGAGGGCCGCTCGATGGTCTGGGACGCCATGTTCCGGATCGACTGGCAGACGCAGACGCAGACGCAGACGCAATCGCAGACGGCGGCCGCCGACGGCCGGTCCGTGGTCGCCTGGCAGTCGCTCGGCGAAGGCCCCGTCGCGGACTCCGTCGTCTGGGACGCGCCCGCCGGTACGGATGCCGCTGCCGTGCACACCGCCGTGGGCCGGGCCCTGGAGGTCCTGCGGGAATGGCTGGCCGAAGAGCGCTTCGAAGGCTCGACGCTCGTCGTCCGGACCCGCGGTGCGGTCGCGGTGGCGGACGAGGGCGTGGGCGACCTGGCCGGCGCCGCCGTCTGGGGTCTGGTGAAGACCGCGCAGTCGGAGAACCCCGGCCGTGTCGTCCTCCTCGACACGGACGCGGCGGACGCCTCCGGCTTCGCCGACGTCGCCCTCGCGGTGGCCTCGGGCGAGCCGCAGGTCGCCGTACGGTCCTCGGCCGTCCTCGCCCCGCGCCTCGTACGGGCGGCGACGGAAGCCGAACCGGCCGAGCGCGCGGAGTTCGCCGCCGACGGCACCGTGCTGATCACCGGCGGCACGGGCATGCTGGGCCGCCTCTTCGCCCGGCACCTGATCACCCGGCGCGGGGTGACCCGCCTGCTGCTGACGAGCCGCCGCGGTCCGGCGGCCGAAGGCGCGGCCGAACTCGTCGCGGAACTCGCGGAACTCGGCGCCGAGGTGGAGATCGCCGCCTGCGACACCTCCGACCGCGAAGCCCTCGCCGCACTCCTGGCCCGCATCCCGGCCGCCCACCCGCTCACGGGCGTCGTCCACATGGCCGGTGTCCTCGACGACGGCATCCTCGGCTCGCTGACGCCCGGGCGCGTGAGCGCGGTCCTGCGGCCCAAGGTCGACGCCGCCCTGCACCTGCACGAGCTGACCGCGGGCCTGGACCTGGCCGCGTTCATCCTCTTCTCCTCGGTCGCCGGCATCCTCGGCAACCCGGGCCAGGCCAACTACGCGGCCGCCAACGCCTTCCTCGACGCCCTCGCCACGCACCGCCACGCGCAGGGCATGCCCGCCCAGTCCCTCGCCTGGGGGCCGTGGGCGTCGGAGGAGGCCGGCGCAGGCATGGCAGGCGAGCTGGCCGCCGCCGACAGCGGCCGCATGAGCCGGATCGGCATCGAATCGCTGACGGCCGGCGCGGGCACCGAGGTGTTCGACGCGGCCCACGCCCTCGGCGCACCCGCGCTCGTGACGATCCTGCTGAACACCAAGGCGATGCGCAGCGCCACCGACCTCCCCGACCTGTTCCGGAGCCTGGTGCCCGCCCGCGCCCGCCGCCGCGCGGACGCCGGCCCAACGGTCGACGTGACGGCGTTCCGCCGCCGGATGGCCGGACTGTCGGAGGCCGCCCGCACGGACGAGCTGGTCGACCTCGTACGGGCCCACGCGGCCGCGATCCTCGGCCACTCGGGGGTGACGTCCATCGGCAAGAGCCGCGAGTTCAAGGAGCTCGGATTCGATTCGCTGTCCGCCGTCGAATTCCGCAACAGCCTCGCCGAGGCCACCGGACTGCGACTGCCGGCCACGCTCGTCTTCGACCACCCCAACTCCCAGGCACTCGCCGAGCACTTCGCCGAGGAGCTCCGGCCGAGGGAAGGAAACGACGGGGCGGGCCCCGGCCCCGACCCCGACTCCGAGGAGGGCAGGATCCGCCGCCTGCTCCAGACCGTCCCCATGGCCCGCCTGCGCGAACTGGGCCTGGTGGACACCCTCCTCGAACTCGCCGACGGACGAACGCAAACCACGGAGTCCAAGGCGGTCGCCGCGGAGGAAGAGGCGATCGACGACATGGACGCCGAGAGTCTGATCAACATGGCGCTCGACGGTCTCGGGCTGGACGACGCGATACAGGGAATGTGAGAAGCCGATGTCCAATTCTGACCAGAAGCTGCTCGACGCGCTCCGGGCGTCCATGAAGGAGACCGCCCGGCTGCGGACGCAGAACCGCAACCTGTCGGCCGCCGCGCGCGAGCCGATCGCCATCGTCGCCATGAGCTGCCGCTTCCCGGGCGGGGTCGATTCCCCCGAAAGCCTGTGGCAGCTCGTCGACGAGGGACGCGACGGCGTCTCGGAGTTCCCCGTCAACCGCGGCTGGGACACCGAGGGCCTGTACGACCCCGAGGGCGAGCGCCCCAACACCACGTACGTCAACAAGGGCGGGTTCCTGCACGATGCGGACCGCTTCGACCCGGCCCTCTTCTCGATCAGCCCGAACGAGGCGCTGATCATGGACCCGCAGCAGCGCCTGCTGCTGGAGGCGTCCTGGGAGGTCTTCGAGCGGGCCGGCATCGACCCGCACACCCTCAAGGGCAGCAGGACCGGCGTCTACTCCGGGATGATGTACCACGACTACGCGTACAACAGCGCGACCGGCTCCATCGCCTCCGGCCGCGTCTCGTACGCCTTCGGCTTCGAGGGCCCCTCCGTGACCCTCGACACCGCCTGCTCCTCCTCCCTCGTCGCCATGCACCTCGCGGCGCAGGCCCTGCGGGCGGGGGAGTGCACCCTCGCGCTGGCCGGCGGCGTCGCCGTCATGTCCACCCCCGAGGTCTTCGTCGAGTTCAGCCGCCAGCGCGGCCTCGCCAAGGACGGCCGCTGCAAGTCCTTCGCCGCCGCCACCGACGGCACCGGCTGGTCGGAGGGCGTCGGCGTGCTGCTGCTGGAGCGCCTCTCCGACGCCCGCCGGCACGGCCACCAGGTCCTGGCCGTCCTGCGCGGCTCCGCCGTCAACCAGGACGGCGCCAGCAACGGCCTCACCGCCCCCAACGGCCCTTCCCAGCGCCGCGTGATCCGCAGCGCCCTGGAGAACGCCGGCCTCACCACGGCCGACGTGGACGTCGTGGAGGCCCACGGCACGGGCACCACCCTCGGCGACCCCATCGAGGCGCAGGCGCTGCTCGCCACCTACGGGCAGGACCGCGACGCGGACAAGCCGCTGTGGCTCGGCTCCCTGAAGTCCAACCTCGGCCACACCCAGGCCGCGGCCGGTGTCGCCGGCGTCATCAAGATGGTGCAGGCCATCCACCACGGCGTCCTGCCCAGGACCCTGCACGTCGACGAGCCCACCCCGCACGTCGACTGGACGGCGGGCAACGTCAAGCTGCTGACCGAGCCGGTCGCCTGGCCGGCGGGCGAGCGCCCGCGACGGGCCGGCATCTCCTCCTTCGGCCTGAGCGGTACGAACGCCCACGTCATCGTCGAGGAAGCGCCCGCGCCCGCGGAGCCGGGGACCGACGCCGACGCCGACGCGGGGACGGAACCGCAGGAGGTGGCCCCCGCCTTCGTGCCGGGCCTGGTGCCCTGGGCGCTGACCGGCCGGACGGCGCAGGCGCTGCGCGCACAGGCGGAACGCCTGATCGCGCACCTGGAGACCCTGGACGACGCGGACCTCGCGGTCACCGGCCGGGCGCTCGCCACCCGGCGGGCCCGGCTGAACGAGCGGGCCGTCGTCATCGGCGAGACCCGCGAGGAGCTCTTGGCCGGTCTGACGGCCCTCGCCGAGGGCGGAACCGGCGCCGGTGTGGTGCAGGGCGCCGTACGGGAGGGCAGGTCGGCGTTCCTGTTCACGGGCCAGGGCGCGCAGCGTCTGGGCATGGGCCGTGAACTGCACGCCGCGTTCCCGGTGTTCG
>NZ_JBFAZJ010000054.1:0-26771 GCF_040681715.1 Streptomyces sp. NPDC051582 | reverse complement strand
GGGCCTGGACTACATGAACTCCCGCTACGGCAGCCCCGTCGGCGCCTGGAACTTCTGGCAGACCCACCACTGGTACTAAGCCACCAGTGACCGCCCGGACAGCACGCAGCACGCAGCACGCAGCACGCAGCACGCAGCGCGCACGAAAGACGCTCGGCCCGATCACCGGCCGAGCGTCTTTCGCATACCCCGGCCGCCGGTCTCAGCCCGACCGGTGCCTCACGCGACCAGGCGCAGCCAGGCCGCGGCCAGGGCGGCGTGACCGGCGGGCGTCGGGTGCACGGAGTCCGCGGCCCAGTGCTCCGGCCCGCCCGTCGAGGAGAGCCCGGCGAACATGCCGTCGGCGGCGAGCAGGTGCGCGCCGTACCTGCGGGCCAGCCCGCGCACGACCTGGATCTTCGGATCCAGGTCGACGCGCCATTCCTCCCTCTCCTTCTCGCCGATGCGCGCGTGATCGCCACCGGCCTCGACGACCCCGTGGATCGGCAGGAGGAACGGCTCGATGAGGATCAGCTCGGTGCCCGCCTCGGCGAGGGGAGCGAGCAGGCGGTCGTACCCCGCTTCGAACTCCCGCGCCGAGATCACGTACCCCTCCGGGTCCAGCGTGTGCCAGCCCATGTCGTTGACCCCGACGAGGATCGACACCACGTCCGGGTGCGCGTCGAGTACGTCCTTCTGCCAGCGGGCTTCGAGATCCATCACCTTGTGGCCGCCGATGCCGGTGTTCAGCCACGTCACGGGGCGGTCCGGGTGCCGCAGTCCCCATTCGCCCGCGATGCGCAGCGGGTAGCCGAACCCGAGGCCGTCCTCGCTCTCCAGGCGCCGGCAGTCGGTGATCGAATCGCCCGTGAACATCACGGTGCTGCCGGGTCGGATGTTGATCGTCATGTGCGCTCCTCCGTTGGTGTGACCGAAGGTGCCCGACCCGGCCGACACCGGACCGACACGTCACTGACAGTCCCCGACAAGGCCCCGATGCGCCGCCGACACCACGGCTCCGTCGCCCGACCACCCCTGGTCGGGGCGCCGGTCGCACCAGGTCAACCGCCGCGGTGCCCCGCGGCCACCAGGCCCGATTCGTAGGCCGCGATCACGGCCTGGGCGCGGTCGCGCACCCCCAGTTTCGTGAAGATGCCGGTGATGTGGTTCTTGACCGTGGAGACGCTGATCTCCAGGTCCCCGGCGATCTCCGCGTTGTCGAGCCCGGTCGCCAGCAGCTGCCAGATCTCCAGCTCGCGGGGCGTGAGGCCGTCCGGGGCCTTCGCCGCCGGGCGCGGCCGCGCGCAGGACCGTACGTACGTGGAGATCAGCCGTGTGAGCAGGCGGGGCGCGACGGCGGCCTCGCCCGTGTGGACGGTGTGGACCGCGGCGATGAGCTCTTCCGGCGAGATGTCCTTGGGGAGGAAGCCGTACGCGCCGGCGCGCAGGGCGGCGACCACGTACTCGTCCATGTCGAAGGTGCTGAGGGCCAGGACGCGGGATTCCGGCAGCGTCCGCGCCAGCTCCTCGGTGGCCCGGACCCCGTCGAGGACCGGCATCCGGATGTCCATGACGACCACGTCGGGCCGCAGCTCGTGAGCCAGGGCGACCGCCCGGGCTCCGTCCTCGGCCTCGCCCACCACCTCGAACGCCGGGTCGGGCGCCAGGATCAGGGCCAGGCCGCGCCGCACCAGGGGCTGGTCGTCGGCTATGAGCACACGGATCATCCGCGCAGGTCCTCTCGCTGTCCCCCCGGGGCGGCCGCCGGGAGCCTGGCCGCCACCCTGAATCCGCCGCCGTCGTGCGAGCCGGTCTCCAGGGTGCCGCCTTGCAGCGCGACGCGTTCCCGCATTCCGATCAGACCGTACCCGCTGCCGGTGGCCGGTCGCGCAGCCCCTGCCCGCGAAGCCGCAGTCCGCGAGGCCCCGGGCCGGGCGCCGGCCGCGCCGTCGTCGCGCACCTCCACCTCGACGCCGTCCGGTCCGTACGTCAGCCGTACGTGCGCGCGGGCGCCGACCGCGTGCTTGCGGGCATTGGTCAGGGCCTCCTGGACGATCCGGAACACCGTCAGGCCGACGGTCGGCGGCAGCGGGCGGGCGGTGCCCCGCACGGTGAACTCGGTGGGCGTGCCCGCCAGTCGGGACTCGGAGATGATCCGTTCGAGGTCCCCGGTCCCGGGCTGCGGAGCCGGAGGGGACTGCTCCGGTTCCTCCCCGGCCCGCAGGACGTCCAGGAGCTGCCGCATCTCCCGCAGCGCCATCCGCCCGGAGCCCTCCAGCGTGACCAGGGCCTCGCGCGCCACGTCCGGATCGTGCGCGAGGTTGGCCCGGGCGCCGCCGGCCATCAGCTGCATGGTGGTGATGTGGTGCGCGACGATGTCGTGCAACTCGCGCGCGATCCGGCGGCGTTCCTCGGCCACCGCCCGGTCCGCCAGCAGGGTGCGCCTGGCTTCGGACTCCCGCTGCCAGCGTCCCACGACCAGCCCCGTGCCGACGACGAGTGCGACCGCGACCGAGTTGCTGAGCAGTCCCGCCAGAACGGACGAGTCACCGTATCCGCCGCTGATCATCGTGAGCGGTACGGTTCCCGTGGCGGCCGCCGCCGTGACCGCGGGGCTGCGCAGCCGGGTCACGGTGTACAGCGCGACCATGTAGGCGGCGGAGAAGTGCGGGCCCTGCGCAGTGGTCAGGTTCAGCGCGACGCCGAGCGCGAGGACGGCGCACAGCACGGTCACCGGCCTGGCCCGGCGGGCCAGCAGACAGGGCGCGGCGAGGACCACGAGGACGAGTGCCCGCACGGTCAGGGGCCGTCCGTCGTCCGCGGCGCCGAGCGAATAGCCGATCAGGTCGTTCACGGCCGCCCCGATGGCCACGAGCGCGTCATTGCGGGTCCAGTCGAGGACCGGCCCGCGCGCCTTGGCCCCGCCGTCGCCGCCATGGCTCCCACTGCGTATCGGCATGCCCGCCGGTCCCCCTCCGTCACCGGCCCACCGGTCCGTACCGGGGCACCGCGATTCGCGTACGGGAACCATTCTCGCAGCGGCGGCGCGGCGGTTCCCCGACCCGGAGGGGGAGGCCGGACCAGGACCGGAGTCCTGGTCCGCGGGGTACGCCGGACCCCGGTCCCGGGCGCGGGTTCCTCCCTCGCACCGACGTTTCGCGGCGTGGGCGCTGATGAGCTGGACGACGTCCGGGAACACCCGGTCGATCGAGCTACGGAGGACCCCGTGATCCGCGCCCTGACCGGCTTCGCCACCCGAAGTCCCTGGAAGGTCATCGCACTCTGGGCGGTGTTGGGCATCGCCATGGCCGTCCTCGGCCAGGCCTTCCTCTTCCGCGCCACGCAGCCCAGCGCGGGCGAGTTCCTGCCCGCCACCTACGATTCGGCGGCGGCGCTGAAGGTCGCAGAGGAGCACTTCGGGGTCAAGCCCGACGCTAATCCGCTCACCGTGCTGGTGGCCCGGGCGGACGGGGCGAAGCTGTCGGACGCCGACGAGCGCCGGATCGACGACGAGGCCGCGAAGCTGGCCCGGCGCGAGGTGGCGATGCCCAAGACGGAGGAGACGCCGCCCCTCGTGCAGGACCACTCCCAGGTCCCCCGGGTCAGCCCGGCGATGACGGCCCCGGACCGGAGCTTTCGGCTGCTGTCGGTCGAACTGACCGGCAACCCCATGGATCCCGGGATGCAGGACCTGTACCGGGCCTTCCGGGACCACGCCCGGGCCGAGTTCGCGGAGGCCGGGCTGCGGACCGGATTCACGGCGGGGATCGCGGACAGCGTGGACACCGCCGATGCCGAGAAGACCCGCTCGACGGTCGTCGGCATCGCCATGCTCGTGGTGATCGTGCTGCTGCACGTCCTGGTGTTCCGCAGTCTCCTCGCCGCGCTGCTGCCGCTGCTCGTGGTGTCGGTGATCGGCGGCGCGGCCGCCGGTGTGGTGGTCGGGGCCTCGCTGCTCACCGGCGTCCAACTCGACGCCTCCACCCCTCAGCTGATCAACGTGGTGCTGATCGGGATCGGGATCGACTACTTCCTCTTCCTGCTGTTCCGCTTCCGTGAGCAGCTGCGCGACCGGCCCGAGCAGACCGGACGCGCCGCGGCGGCCGAGGTCGCCGGGCGGGTGGGTACCGCGGTCACCTCCGCGGCGCTGACCATCATCGCCGCGTTCTCCACCCTCGGCGTCGCGTCCTTCGGCCAGTTCCGGGTGCTCGGCCCGGCGATCGCCGTGTCCGTGCTCGTGATGCTGCTGGGCAGCCTCACCCTGATGCCCGCGCTGCTCGCCGTCACCGGGCGCAAGATGTTCTGGCCCTCGCGCGGCCTGCGCAGGGAACCCTCCGAGGGCACGGCCGGGCGGATGGGCCGCCGGGTGGCGAAGCGTCCGGTGACGATGGTGCTCGCCTCGCTGGCCCTGCTCGGCGCGCTCGCGGCGGGCCTGGCCGGGATGCACATGGATTACGGAACGGGCGGCGGGGGAGACGCGAACACGGCGGCGGCCCGCACGGCGACAGAGATCTCGCGCGCCCTGCCCGCCGGAGTGTCCGACCCCACCACCGTGTTCGTCACCGCGTCCGACGGCGGCCGGATCGACCCCCGGACGCTCGGCGGCCTGTCCAAGGCACTCGCGGCGGTCGACGGCGTCGGCCAGGTCGCCCCGCCCGTACCCAGCGCGGACGGAAAGGCTGCGCGGATCGACCTCTTCCTGACCGCCGAGCCGGGGGGACAGCAGGCCCGCGACCTGGTGTCCGGACCGGTCCGGGACACGGTCACCGCGCACCGGCCCGAGGGCACCGAGGCGCACGTGGGCGGCACGGCAGCGCTCTTCGCCGACATCTCGTCCGCCGTGTCCGGTGACTTGAAGGTGGTCTTCCCGGTGGCCGCGGGCCTGATCGGACTCATCCTGATCCTGCTCCTGCGCAGTCTGCTCGCACCGCTGGTCCTGATGGTCTCCGTCGGCCTGGGCTTCGCGGCGACCCTCGGCGCCTCGGCACTCGTCTCCCAGAACTTCCTGGACCGGCCGGGTGTGAACTTCATGCTGCCGCTGGTGCTGTTCCTGTTCGTGGTCGCGCTGGGCACCGACTACAACATCCTGATCAGCGACCGGATACGGGAGGAGATGGAGAAGCCCGGTCCGGCCCGGGCGGCCGTGGCCCGGGCGGTACGACACACCGCTCCGGCCATCGCGACGGCCGGCCTGGTCCTGGCCGCCTCGTTCGGCAGCCTGGCCGTCAACCCGAATCCGGGCACGCAGGAGATCGGCTTCGCGACGGCGCTGGGGATCATGCTGTCGGCGTTCGTCCTGTCGATCGTGCTGGTTCCGGCCCTGGCCGCGCTGCTGGGCCGGTCGATCTGGTGGCCGGTACGGCCGCGGCGCACCGACCACCGCGGCGGCGGGAACGGGTACGGCCACCCCGGCCACCCCGGGAGCACCGGGCCCGCCGACGACAGGGAGCGGCCGGTCCCGGTGGGCTGACCGGGTTCCGGTCCACGGGCGCTTGAACGCGCCGGGCGCGGGAGGCCGTACGGGCCTCCCGCGCCCGGCGCCGATCCGCGTGCCGCCGCCGAAGCGGGGGAGGGCGGGGGCAGGTACCGCACGGGTGGCCATCCGTCCCTGATCCTTGGAGCATGCGCGCCGCCCGCCTGATCCGCATGGCCCTCCTCGTCCAGTCCACCCCCGGCCTGACCGCGGCCGCCCTCGCCCGCGAACTGGAGGTCTCCGAACGGACCGTGATCCGCGACGCCCAGGCACTGCAGGAGGCCGGCATCCCCGTCAGGTCCGAGCGCGGCCGGGTCGGCGGTTACTTCCTGGCCCCCGGCTACCGGACCCGGCTCACCACCCTGAACCCGAGCGAGGCGGAGACCCTCTTCCTGTCGGGGCTGCCGTCGGCCCTGCGGGACCTCGGGCTGTCGGCCGCCGCGGACACCGCCCGGCTGAAACTGACCGCGACCCTGCTCCCGTCCCTGCGCGAGGCCGCCGAGTCCTCGGTACGCCGCTTCCACCTCGACGCCCCGGCCTGGTTCCGCGAACCGCCCACCCCGGACGTGCTGCCGGAGCTGGCCCGCGCGGTGTGGTCCGACCGGGCCGTCGAACTCTCCTACACGAGGCCGGGGCGCGACGGAGCCACGCCCGCTGCGGTGTCCCGGGTCGTGGAGCCGTACGGACTCGTCCTGAAGGCCGGTACCTGGTACGTCGTGGCGCGCATCCCCCACGGGGCGAACCGCGACGGCGGCTGGCGCACCTACCGCGTCGACCGCGTCACGGCCCTGACCCCCGCTCCCGACCGGGACGGGCCGTTCGTGCGCGATCCGTCCTTCGACCTGGCCGCGCACTGGGAGGAACGCTCCGCCGCCTTCGCCCGTACGCTGCTGCGCACCACCGTCCGGGTAAGGCTCACCGCACGGGGACTCGGCCGGCTGCCCTCCGTCGTGGACGGGGCCGGCATCGGGGACGCCCTGGCCACCGCGACGGCCCCGGACCCCGCCGGCCTGGTCACCCTTGACCTGCCGGCGGAGTCCGAAGAGGTCGCCTACGACCAGCTGGCCCGGCTCGGCGCGGACGCCGAGGTACTGGCCCCGGCCGCCCTGCGCGCACGCTTTCGCGCGCACGCCTCCGCACTGGCCGCTCTCTACGGAGCCGCGGAGCCCGGGGAACCCGCGGAGCCCGGGGAACCCGCGGAACCCGCGGAACCCGCGGAACCCGCGGAGCCGGGTGGCCGGGGGTAGCCCGCCATGATCAGCGGTAGTCCTCGGCGGAGCCGTCCTTCCCGCCGTACACGACGTCCTCGAAGTACGCCCAGACGTCCGGCCGGCTGCCGTCCACGTCCCGCACCCCGTACACCTCGGCGAGCTCACTGCTGGAGGTCGACTTGCCGTTCCACCGCGCGGCGCGCCCCGGGTCGGCGGCCAGCGCCGCGACCGCGCGGGCCAGGAACCAGGGGGATTCCGCGATCGCGAAGGCCGGATCCCGGGCGATCGCGTCGCGCCAGTTCTCCTCGCTCACCCCGAAGTGGGCGAGCATCTGCTCCGAACGCAAGAAGCCCGGCGAGACCGCGACGGCCGCGCCCCCGTACTCCGCCAGCTCCTGGCCCAGCCCGAACGCGAGCCGGATCGGGGCGTTCTTCGCCAGGTCGTAGTACATGTTCTCGCGGTAGCGGCGGTTGAAGTGCGCGGTGCCGTCGGTGACCTCCACGTGCAGCGGCGCATCCGAACGGATCAGCAGCGGCAGCAGCAGCGCCGCGGTGATCACGTGCGAGCGGACCCCGAGCTCCAGGATCCGCAGGCCGTCGGCGAGCGGGGTCTCCCAGCTCTTCTTCCCGAACACCGATCTCGCCAGGAGGTGCTCGCCGCCCCACAGGTCGTTGACCAGGATGTCGAGCCGCCCCTGCTCGCGGTCGATCCGCTCGGCGAGGGCCCGTACCTGCCGCTCTTCGAGGTGGTCGGTGGGCACCGCGATGCCGGTGCCGCCGGCCGTGGTGACCAGCTCGGCGGTCTCCTCGATCGTCTCCGTGGTCCGGCCGACTTCACTGGCACGGGTCCGGGTCGTGCGGCCGGTGACGTACACGGTCGCTCCCGCCCGGCCCAGCTCGACGGCCTGGGCCCGTCCCGCACCGCGCGTGGCCCCCGCGACGAGTGCGATCCGGCCGGCGAGCGGGCGCGCCGGGCCGTCGTGGTCGGCCCGGGCCGCGTACTGCTTCGTCTTGTCCTCGTTCTCCATGACATCCATCGTTCACGCCATACCTGACAGAACACGTCACCCTTTTCCGTTCCCCGCGCGGCGCACCACGGCCGCGACCGGCGGGCGGACCGGCTACGGCCGTTCGCCGGGGAACGTGCGCCGCGCCGCCGCGCGTCGGTCCGTACAGGTGGTCGCGGTGGCGGCCGCGTGGGTGTCGTCGCCGGTGAACGTGGCGGTGTAGCAGGCGTCGTCGTCCCGCCTGCCCCGGACCGCGCAGGTGGCCCGGCCGCGGCTGTCGGTCACATCGGCGCACAACACGTCGGAGTCCCTGGTGAACAGGATGCTCCTGTCCTCCAGGGGCCGGCCGCCGCCGGTCAGCCGGGCCTTCAGGATGGGACCGCGATCGCCCTGGGTGCCCGACGGCCGCTTCCCGTGCCCGCCCCCGTCCCCGTGGCCCTCGCCTCGTCCCTTCTCGGTGCCGTGGCCCGTTCCGCGCCGCTCCGCCGTCAGCGTCAGGGCGGTCGGGGTCGCACCGACCCCCCGCGTTGCGATCGCCACCCCCAAGGGGATGGCGAAGCCGCCGATGGTGTCGGTGACCGTGTGCGTGGCGGTGTCGATCACGGAGACGGAGTTGTCCATGGAATCGGTGGCGTACGCGTGCGCGCCGTCCGGGGTGACGGCCACGCCGAGGGGTTCCTCCCCGACGGGGACGGTGGCGATGACGGCCGGCGGGTTGGCCGTGGTGTCGATCACCGACACGCTGTCCGTGCCGAAGTCGGCGACGTAGGCGCGGGTGCCGTCCCGGCTCACCGCCACGTCGGCGGGGCTCGTGTTGGTCCCGATGGGGACGGTGAAGCGGACGGTGTCGGTGGCGGTGTCGATCACCGACACCGTGCCGTCGCCGAAGTCGGTGACGTACACGCGCGCGCCGTCCGGGCTCACCGCCACACCCTGCGGGAACTGGCCCACGGGGACGGTGGTCAGGAGGGTGTTGGTGGTGGTGTCGACCACCGCCACGTTGCGGTCCAGGAAGTTGGCCACGTACGCGCGCGTGCCGTTCGGGGCGATCGCCACGTCCTGGGGGCGGGTGCCGACGTGAACGGTGGCGATGACGGCCGGCGGGACCTCGTCGGCGGTGATCACCGTCATGTCGTTCGAGATGGTGTTGGTGACGTAGGCGCGCGTACCGTCCGGGCTCACCGCCACGCCCACCGGGTTGTCACCGACGGGGACGGAGACGGACCCGCCCGCGGCGGGAACGACCAGCGACACGGTGTCGGAAAGCCTGTTGGCGACGAAGACGCGGTTGCCGTCCGGGCTGACCGCCACGCCGTTGGGGTCGTCACCGACGTCGATGGTGGAGGTGACGGTGTTGTCGGCGGTGTCGACGACCGACAAGCTGCCCGCGAGGCCGTTGGCGACGTAGGCGAAGGTTCTGGCAGGCGCGGGGACCGGCTGCGTGGTCGCCGAGGCGCTGGGGACGACGGCCGTGGCCAGCAGCGCCAGTCCCGCGAACCCGACCCTGGCCGGCGCCCACCACGCGCCCCCGCCTGAGCCCCCGCCTCGTCGAGCCCGCCTTCGTCCAGGCGTGTCCGAGACCGCGATACCCGACATCAAGACCTCCCGCAGCACACGACACCGACGTACGATCCCCTGCGCGGCCGACGCTAGGCAGCGCGAGCACACCATGCCCGGCCCCACGCCCACGGCCGGGGACCATACGGACCACCCGAGTACCCCGAACGGCTGCGCGCCCCCTCCGCCCACGCCACGCGAAACGGCGTCGTAGTGTGTGCCTGGCGCGGCGCGGGAGTACGACGGGGGTGACGTCCGGCATGACGCATGACGGTGGGACGAGTACGAACGGCCTCACGGAGGGCGGGGAACGGGCGGACGTGGCCTCGGTGCTGCGGTTCGCTACGGAGCTGTGCGCGTGGGTGGCCGCGCCGTGGGCCTTGGCGCCCTGGTCGGTCGCGGCCGCGGTGGCGGCCGTGGCGCTGCTGATCGGACTGCCGACCGTGTTCTCCACCCCCGGTGACAAGGCTCATGTGATCGTGGCGGTGCCGGGGGCGGTCACCGTGGCCCTGGTCCTCCTCCAGCTCGTCGCCGCGGTAGCGGCGTCCTGGGCGGCCTGGCCCACGTGGGCGGCCGTGACGGTGACCGCACTCGCCGTCGCCTGTCTGTGGACGGAGCGCACCCGTTGGCGCCGGCTGCTCGGCGGTTCCTCCTAGATGTCGCCGCCGCCGGGCGGCCGTTGTGGCAGCGGGTCGATCGGCTCGCGCAGGCGCAGGGCCGCCGGGAGGTCGAGCCGCCCCTCGCGCGCGGCCCGTACGGTGTACGCGTCCTCGGCCGCACCGGGAGCTCCTGCGGGTCCGTCACGGCAGGACTTCGACGTACCCGTCGGTTCCGTGCACGCGGATCCGCTGCCCGTCCCGGATGAGCCGGGTGGCCTGCTCCACGCCCACGACGGCCGGCAAGCCGTACTCCCGTGCGATCACCGCGCCATGGGTCATCAGGCCGCCCACCTCCGTCACCAGGCCCGCGATGGCGACGAACAGCGGCGACCAGCTCGGGTCGGTGAAGGGCGTGACCAGGATGTCGCCCTCTTCGAGATCGGCGTCCGCCATGTCGAGGATGACGCGGGCCCTTCCCTCGACGGTCCCGGCCGAGACCGGTACGCCCACCAGCGCGCCGGCCGGTACGTCGTCGCGCCGGTACGCCCCGGTGAGGGCCTCACCGTCGGAGGTGAGCACCCGGGGAGGCGTGAGCGCGTGGTACGAGCGGAACGCGTCCTTGCGCCGCTGGACGAGCTGTTGGTCGTCCATCCGGTTCGAGCGCACGACGTCGTGGAATTCCTGGAAGGTGAGGTAGAAGACGTCCTCCTTCTCGGGGATCACGCCCGCACGCACGAGGCGCTCGGCCTCCTCCAACAGGGCCCGCTTGTAGACGAAGTAGCGGCTGATGATGCCGTACTTGGGGTACTCCCGGTATCCGATGAAGGTTCTGACCCGGTCGATCATCGCCTTGGTCTCGGCGGCCTTGCGCTCGCCGTCCGGCAGGGCCCGCAGGCGTGACAGCACGTCCCGCTCCTTCGCCAGCGCCTTCTGCCGGCCTTGTTCGAAGCGCCGTTCGGCCGCGCCCGGCCCGAAGTTCCGCACGTTGTCGAGGATCACGGGCACGAGCGTGCTCGGTCGCTCGCGCCAACGCGGCCTCGTGACGTCGATCTCCCCGACGCAGCGCATGCCGTACCGGTCGAGGTAGGCCTCGATGGCGTCGTGCGCTTCGGCACCGCCCGGGAGCTTCGCCAGGCCGCCCGGGAAGTCCTCGTCCCGCGCGCCCTCCAGGAACGCCACCACCTCCGGATGCGGGCGGACCACGTCGGCGACGTCGAGCAGCGCCAGTCCCATCTCCGACGTGATGTTGTCGGGGGCGGACAGCGTCAGCGTGTCAGCCGCGTTCTTCTCGCCCAGCCACTCCTGCAACCTGTCGTTGAGCCACCACGTGGCCTCCATCCCCGCCATGATCGCCTGCATGCTCAGCGGATCACCGAGTACGCGCTTGTGCTCCTCGAAGGCCTCCAGCAGGAAGTCGAAGAGGGCCGGTCCGCTCTTCGTCCGGATGTCGCGCTCCAGGGCGGCCACGGACGCCTCGCTGCGCTCGATCAGCCCGGTGACCAGGGCCGGATCGGTCTCGATCGGGGCGGGCGCACCACCGGGCGGCGTCCCGCCGGGCGGCGTCCCGCCGCGGCCGCCGCGGCCGCCGGGTCCGGCGTCCGGGAGCGGTCTGACGAAGTCCTCGCGGTCGAGCACGGTCTCCAGGGCGTCCCTGATCAGCGGATCGCCCTTCCCCATGGCTTCCAGGAGCCCGGCGCGGCTCGCGGGCGAGGCCAGGCGCCGGGTGACGTCGACGAACAGCCGCCCGCCGGCCTCGTGCATGGCCACCATGGCCGTCAACTGCCACATGGAGTACCCGAGGGGCTTCATGGGGTCGGTCATCATCTGCCCGTGGCCGACGGAGACGTAGACGCGGTTCTCCTCGTCGCCGGCTCGCGGGACGGGGAACAGGGTCGTGATCGGCCGGCTCTGCACGATCCGGAAGTCGTCGCCGTCCAGGCACCATTCGATGTCCTGAGGACTGCCGAAGTGCGCTTCGATCCGACGCCCGAGCCGTACCAGCCGCACGGCCTGTGCATCCGTCAGCGCTGGCTGCTCCTGCCGCTGCGCGTCGATCGCCACTTCCCGCGTACCGCCGTCCGGCAGGGCGGTCACCGCACGCTGTTTGGCGGCGATCGTCCTGGCGACGACCTCGCCGGCCCGCACCCTGAAGACGTCGGGGTTCACCAGGCCGGAGACCAGGGCCTCGCCGAGCCCGAAGCCGGCGTCCACGGTGGCGACCTTGCGGTCGCCCGTGACGGGGTCGGCCGTGAACAGGATGCCGGACGCCTGCGGGAACACCATCCGCTGCACCACCACGGCCATGTGGACCGTGCGGTGGTCGATGCCGTTGCGCCGCCGGTAGGTCACGGCCCGCTCGGTGAACAGGGAGGCCCAACACCGGCTGACGTGCCGGAGAACGGCCGCCGGCCCCATGACGTTCAGGTACGTGTCCTGCTGACCGGCGAAGGAGGCCGTCGGCAGGTCCTCCGCCGTCGCGCTGGACCGGACGGCGTACGCGGCCTGCTCGCCGAGCCCGGTCAGCGCGTGCGAGATCGCCGCCGCGACGTCGCCCGGGACGGCGGTTTCCTCGATGATCCGGCGCACGCGCGCGCTGAGCGTGCGGACCGCCTCCCGGTCGTCCGGGTTCACGCGGGACAGTTCGTCGAGCCGATCGGCGATCGACGGCGCTTGCGCCAGGACCTGCCGGAAGGCGTCCGTCGTCACGCAGAAGCCGCCCGGCACCCGAGCGTCCTCGATCCGCGACAGCCCGCCCAGGTGCGCGCCCTTGCCGCCGACGACCGCGACCTGAGTCTCGTCGACCTCGTGAAGAGCCAACACGTACCGCACTTCGTGCCCTCATTTCCGCAGGTTGTGGCAACAGCCGTTGATTCTGCGTCCTGACCGGGGCCTTGTGGCAAGCCCCCCTGTGCGCTATAAGTTGAGAGTGGCAAGGAGATCCGCTCTCCTTGCCTTTGCTTTTCCCCGGGGCGAACAGGGCCCCGTCGCTCAAGCGGGATCGTCCTGGCCGCGGGCCGGCGCGGAGAACTCCGCCTTCCCGGGGAGCAGGACGACCGCCGCGCACGCCACCAGCATCACCGCCGCGCCGACGTAGAACGCGGCCGAGACGGCGGTGGAGACCGCGGACCTGAGAGCCGGGACCAGGTCCGCCGGGATCCCGGCGGGCATGGGCGAGCCCTGCTGCGTCGCCGTCACCGCCTTCCCGATGGACCGCTCGACCCGGTCGAAGCCGTCGGCCGGGATGCGGCCGTCCTCACGGAGGATCCGGCCCAGCCGCCCGCTCTGGAGGTGCGCCACGATGGCGCCCATGACCGCCAGCCCCAGCGCCGCGCTGATCTCCCGGGCGGTCTGCAGCATCCCCGCCGCGTTGCCGCGCATCCGCAGGGAGGTGTTGTTGAGTGCGGTGATCCAGGCCGGGCTGACGCAGAGCCCCATTCCGATGCCCATCGCGCAGTAGAAGGGCACCAGCCAGCCGTAGTGCTGCCGGTGCAGTTCCACCGCGGAACACAGCAGGGCCCCCACGCACAGGACCATCCCGGCGCCCAGGGGAACGCGCGGTCCCAGACGGTCGTAGAGCCTTCCGCCGAGAGGCGCGAAGACCACCGTGGGGAGAGTGAGCGGCAGCACGGCGATGCCGGCCTCGAAGGGCGACATTCCCACGACGTCCTGAAGCCACACGACCCCGAACACCGCGAATCCGACGAACGCGAAACGCACCGACGAGATGACGCCGGCCGCCACCGCGAACTCCCTGTTCTCGAACAGCTCGAAGTGCATGAGCGGATCCGGCCGCCGCCGTTCGCGGACCACCAGGAGCGTCATCAGTACGGCTCCGGTGGCGAGGAGCGAGGGGACGGCGGGCGAGGACCATCCCCAGTACCGCGCCTGCATGAGGGGGAGGACCAGGCAGACCAGAGCGCCGATCAGCAGGGGGGTGCTCGTCCAGTCCACTCGTTCGCGCCGCCGTGGCTCGCGCGTGAGGAGGAAGCGTGCGAGGACCAGTGCGCCGATCCCCAGGGGCGGGTTGACGAAGAAGATCGCGCGCCAGGAGAACACCGTCGTCAACAGGCCGCCGATCAGCGGAGCCGTGCCGTACAGGAGGGTGGCGACGCTGGACGAGATGCCCATGGCCTGGCCCCGCTCCCGGCGCCCGAACTCCTTGATGATGAGCACCTGGGAGGCGGGCCGCAGGATCGCCGCACCTGCGCCCTGGGCCGCGCGCGCGGCGATGAGCCAGGCCTCGGTCTGGGCCAGACCCGCCGCGACCGAGGCCACGACGAACAGCGCGGTGCCGAAGCGGAAGGCGCGTTCGTGTCCGAAGGCGTCGCCGACGCGTCCGCCGATCGGGCTCATGCAGGCGAAGGCGAGCAGGTACGCGTTGATGACCCACTGCAGTCCGGTGGTCGAAGCGTCCAGACTCCGCTGGATGGTGGGAAGCGCGACCAACACCACCAGGGCGTCGATGGCGACCATCGAGGAAGCGCAGGTCATCACCCCGAGGACCCACCAACGGTGACGCTCGCTCATGATCCGCTGTCGCCGCGTCACGGAGTCCCTTCCGGCAGATTCGAGTCCGCCCCTTCCTTCTTACACGGTTTCGCCGCCCGGGTCGCTCGACGCCGCGTAGATCACGAGGGTCTGCTCCGGCCGCCCTGCCGCATGGAACGCCGTGTAGGCGTACGTGGTGACCGCGCCGCCGTCCGGCGAGCGGAGCCGCTTGTGCCCGCCCCCGCGTGCCTCGACCTCGAACCGCGGCCACCAGTCCCGCACTTCGGCGCTGCCTTCGTGCAGTTCGCCGACCAGCCGCTCGAAACGCGGATCCCCGGGGTGGGCGCCGGCCAGGGAACGCACCCGCGCGAGCAGCCCGCGCGCCTCGGGCTCCCAGTCCACCAGGACCTCCCGTGCCCTCGGCTCCAGGAAGGTCCAGCGCGCGAAGTTCGGCCGACGGCCGTCCCCGCTGACCAGCCCCGGGAACACCCTCTCGGTGGCCGGGTTGTGGCTCAGCACGTCGTACGTGCCGTCGATCAGGAACGCGGGATGCGGCTGGAGCAGCAGGGGTACGGCGGCCACCTCCGGGGCGACGGCCCCGGGCCCCGTTTCCTCGGTGGCCGGTGCGCGTCCGGCGAGCCGGTAGAGGTGGTGGTGCTCGTGGGCGTCGAGACGCAGGACGCCGGCGAGGGCGTCCAGGACCTGGTCCGAGACGCGGATGTCCCGGCCCTGTTCCAGGTACGTGTACCAAGTGGCGCTCATGCCGGCGAGGAGCGCCAGCTCCTCGCGCCGCAGCCCCGGGGTGCGGCGACGGCCGGTGGACGGCAGGCCCGCCTCGCGCGGGGTGATGCGCTCGCGGCGACTGCGCAGGAAGGCCGCGAGCTCCCGGCGCTGCTCCCGAGCGTCGGACGGGCCGCTCTCCGACATGGCACTACCACCCCTGATTCCAGAATAAACCGGCTCTGGATACCAGGCTAAGCCCCGCGCACACTGGCTGTGCACGTCGACAACGGCGGTGCGGACGAAAGAGCGGAAGAACGACATGAGCAGCAGCACCGAGGGACCCGTCGTGTCAGGCATCGCGGGCAAGGTCGTGGCCATCACCGGGGCGAGCAGCGGGATCGGCGAGGCGACCGCACTGCTGCTCGCCGAGCGCGGCGCCCGGCTGGTGCTGGGCGCACGCCGCACCGAGCGCCTGGCCGAGCTGACCGCGCGGATCGAGAAGGCCGGCGGAGAGGCGGTCCACCTCCGTACGGACGTGACCCGGATCGACGACCTCCGCGCCCTGGTCGCCCTGGCGGTCGAGCGGTTCGGACGGCTGGACGTCCTCGTCGGCAATGCCGGGGTGGGCACGATCTCGCCGCTGGACGATCTGCGCACCGACGAGTGGGACCACATGGTCGACGTCAACATCAAGGGCGTGCTGCACGGAATCGGCGCGGCCCTCCCCGTGTTCCGCGCGCAGGGCGGCGGACATTTCGTCACCACGGCGTCGACGGCCGCGTACCGCGTCGTGCCCGCGATGGCCGTCTACGCCGGTACGAAGGTCGCCGTACGGGCCATCTGCGAAGGCCTGCGCCAAGAGGCGGGGCCGACGCTGCGGGTCACGACCGTCTCGCCCGGCCTGATCTCCACCGACTTCGCCGAGGCGTCGAGCAACGACCGGGTCCGCGGCGACATCACGCGCATGCGGGACGAGGTCGGCATCGAGCCGGCGGCGGTGGCACGGGCCGTGGCCTACGCCATCGAGCAGCCCGCGGACGTGGACGTGAACGAGATCGTGGTCCGGCCGACCGCGCAGAGCTGACCGTCGGCCGGCCGGCGGCCCCGCCGGGGCCGCGCCCTGCGCGTACACGCGGGCGCGGCGGAGCAGGGTGCGTTCGGCGCCCGGCGGGCTCAGCCCCGGTGGCCGACCGCGGCCAGGGCGTCCTTGACCTCCTGGGCCACGCGGGCCGCGTCCTCGGGGTTGTTCACCACGTCCGTGCGGTTCATGTCGATGACGAGGACCTCGCTGGCCGAGTAGTGCTTGTGCACCCAGTCGTCGTAGCCGGACCACAGGGTCCGGTAGTACTCGACGAGGCTGTCGTCCTGTTCGAAGTTGCGGCCCCGCAGCCCGATGCGGTGCAGGACCGTCTCGAAGTCCGCCTTGAGGTAGACCATGAGGTCGGGGGCCTTGCGGTACGGCAGGCCGTCGATCTCGCGCATCATCTCTTCGAGCAGCCCCTCGTACACCCGCATCTCAAGGGAGCTGATCCGGCCCAGGTCGTGGTTGACCTTGGCGAAGTACCAGTCCTCGTAGATGGACCGGTCGAGGACGTTGTCGCCCTGCTTGTACGCCTCCTTGATCGCCGCGAACCGGGTCTGGAGGAAGTAGAGCTGGAGCAGGAAGGGGTAGCGCTTCGCCTGGATCTCCTCGGGGCTCGCCGTGTAGAAGAGCGGCAGGATCGGGTTGTCGTCCACGCTCTCGTAGAAGACCTCGCTGCCCAGTTCCTTGGCGAGCAGTTCGGCAACGCTCGTCTTGCCGATTCCGATCATGCCTCCGACGCAGATCACTGGCATACCTCACTTCTCCCCTGGGGATCTTCTGTTCGTGGGCGGGCGGGCTGGGCGACCCGCGCACGCAGACGCACGCCGGCGCTCGCGCGATTCCCCGGGATCTTCATGATCAGCGTCGTGCGGCCCCGTCCGGACCGTTCCGCGGTCGCCGTGCACAGTGACGATCCGCAGTCCCGAGGCCGCCCTGAATCTTAAATGAAGATTCACCCGTCCCACTCATTCCCAGGCCCGCCGACGGCCGTACCGACTATCCGCTCTCCGTGGTGGACGGTGCGGGGGCGGGCCGGTGGGAGCGGACCAGCGCGAGGTAGTCCGCCGCCAGGCGGTGGCAGTCGCCCGGCCAGCGCGCGGAGACGTAGTTGCCGTCCCGCACGGTGAACCCGCGTCCGGGTCGCGCCGCGGTGTCCCTGACCGGCAGCGGCGGTCCGGCCAGGAAGTGGCCCGGCTCGGCGAGGGCCGCGGTGACCTCCGCCTGGACGGTGGCCGCGTAGGTCCGGTAGTAGCGGCCCAGCCACAGCCGGGTCAGGTTCCAGGCGGTGAGTTCCAGCAGCGAGGTCAGGGCCGTGGTCCGCCGCCCGTACAGCACCGAGCGCCCGGTCGCGGGGTCCTTCGCCCGCGCGGCCAGCAGTACGCCGTGGCACACCGCTCCCACCGGCAGCCCCACCAGGAAGACCCGCGCGAACAACCGCTGCGCGACCGGGTCCTCCAGCAGCGTACGCATCCCCTGGGCGTGCCCGCCGGGCACGAACAGCCCCGTCAGGAGCGCCGGATCGACCTCGGCGTAGGTGAGCGGGGCGCGGAAGCGGGGATCCTCGGTCAGCCGTCCGTAGGCCGCCAGCCCGGCGCGCCGGGTCATCAGCCAGGGGGAGAGCCAGGAGAAGCCGGTGTCGGTCAGCCGGTGGTCGGCCAGGGCGACCCGCCCGTCGGGCGTCGCGAACCGTACGTCGTACCCGGCGTCCCGCAAGGCGGCCCAGGGGACGGCCGCCTCGGTCGGGTCGTAGCCGGACGAGGGCAGCAGAAAGACGATCAAAAGCGTGCTCCTTCGAGTGCGCACGAGGCGGACTGCCCGCGCGCCGGCGCAGAGGCCTGCCGGCGCCGAGGCGTACCGGCCCGCCGCAACGGGCAGCCCGACCCTAGGAGCACGGCCGGGCCAGGTCATTGACCCTGGCGGCCGCCTCGTTGACTCCCCGGCCCCCGCGGCCGGTTGACTGTGGGCCGCGGCCCGGCATTGACTGGCCGCCATGCCCAGCATCGAGCCGTCCACCGTGGCCGCGTCCTACGCGCGCGCCGTCCTGAGCGCCGCGGCGGACGCCGCCGACGCCCCCGGCGCGGGCGCCCGGAGCGACGGTGCGGCCGGGCCCGGCGCCTGGGCCTCGCCCCGGGACCGGCTCCCGTTCGCCGAGGTGCGCGCCCTCTGGGACTCGGTGATCGGCGGCGCGGACACGGCGGGCGGCGCCGACACCGCAGGCGGCGCTTCGGGCGCCCGCGGGGGAGACCCGTACGCAGGCCTGCGCGTCGGGGACGCGATCAAGCCGGGCAGCCTGCACGTGCTCGGCCACGTGGTCCTCACCTGCGCGAGTCTCGCGGAGGCCGCCGAAGCGGCGGTCCGCTACCACCCCCTGGTCAGCCAGGCCGGCGCGGTCACCCTGCACCGCGGCGCCGAGACGACCCGTATCCGATACCGTCCGACCGTCGACCCGGCCACCATGCACCCGCAGCAGGTGGAGGCGGTCGTCACCGGCATGGTGAGGGCCGCCCGCTGGATCGCGGGGGACGGCTGGGCTCCGCTGT
Organism: Streptomyces sp. NPDC051582; assembly: GCF_040681715.1. NCBI lineage: Bacteria > Bacillati > Actinomycetota > Actinomycetes > Kitasatosporales > Streptomycetaceae > Streptomyces > Streptomyces sp. NPDC051582. The sequence continues at coordinate 8,111 of NZ_JBFAZJ010000054.1, read as the reverse complement.
CGGTCTCCTTCACCCACGCCCGGACCGGCTCCGCCGAACCGTACGCCCGGATCCTGAACTGCCCCGCGGTCTTCGGCGCCCCCGAGAACGCGATCACGGTGGGCAACCGCGAACTCGACCGGCCCCGAGCCCCGCACGACCCCGAACTCGGAGCCCTGCACCGGGCCTACGCGGACCGGCTCCTGCGCGAACTGTCCACGGCGGTGACCCTTGCGGAGCGGGTCCGGCAATGGCTGGACCACGCCCCGCTCGACGGCACCGGCCCCGCAGACGCGGGCAGGGGCGTCCACCTCAGCCCCCGCACCCTGCGCAGGGCCCTCCAGGAGGAGGGCACCTCCTGGCGCGCCCTCCTCGACGAGGCCCGCCACCGCCGGGCCCGCCGGCTGCTGGAGACCACGGACCTGCCGCTCGACCGGATGGCGCCCCTCGTCGGCCTGAGCGGAGCCACGGCACTCGTCCGCGCGTTCACCCGCTGGGAGGGCGTCACCCCGGGCGCCTTCCGCCGGGCGCACCACGCTCCGCGCCGGTAGCCGGCGCCGGACGGGCTCCCTCCCGTACCCGTACTCCTCAGGTGGCCGAACCGGCAGCAGAACCCGTCGCGAGGTCCGCGCCCCAGCGCGCCATGGCGGCGGGCAGGTCGAGCGGGCCCGGACGCGTGTCGGAGTCCCCGGCGGGCCAGTCCTCGCGGGGGACGCGCCACATCAGCTCGAACTCGTTGCCGTCGGGGTCCTTGGCGTAGAAGGACTTCGAGACCACGTGGTCGCTCGCGCCGACCAGCGCGCCGCGCTCGGTCAGCTTCTGTCCGAGCTCCGCGAGCTCGCCGAGCGTGCCCACCTCCCAGGCCAGGTGATAGAGGCCGACCCGGCCCTGCTCGGGACCGGGCGCGTCGGCGCCGACCGAGAACAGTCCGAGGTCGTGGTCGTTGAGGCTGCCGGGGGCGCTCAGGAAGGCGGCGCGACCGGCGACCAGGTGGTCGACCTGGAATCCGAAGACGTCGGTGTAGAACGCCACGGAGCGCTCGACGTCGCGGATCCAGAGCACGGCGTGGTTCAGGCGGCGGACGGACATGCGGCAGCGCTCCCGGTGGCTCGAATGGTCTGGCTCGATGTGGGTGCCTCCAGCATAACGTTCAAATTCGAACTACTGGTGAGTATCCGGGCCCTGAATCGACGCGGCGGCGCGGCGCAGCTCGGCGAGGACCGTCCGCACGGCCCGTCGCGCCGTGCGCTCCGGGCGGTGCAGCACGTCGATGTGGCGTCGGGCGTGCACCCCGCTCAACGGCCTGAGGACGAGGTCGGGGTGCGCACGGGCGGTCCAGCGCGGCATCAGCGCCAGGCCACCGCCCGCGGCCACGACCTCGGCGACCACAGCGAACTCGTTGATGCGGTGGACGATGTCGAGCCGGCGATTGGCGACGCTGGCGATGGCCTCGATGGTGGCCATGAGCGGGAATCCGTCGTGGACCGTGATCCAGGGCTGGTCGGCCACGTCCTGGGGCGAGAGCCGCGGACGGGAGGCGAGCGGGTGTCCGACGGGCAGGGCCACGTCGAGGGGCTCGTGCAGCAGGGTGGTGGCGGCCACGGCGCGCGGCCACGGCGGGCCGTGGTCGAGCCGGTGGGCGAGCACGAGGTCGTAGTCCCGGGTGAGGGCGGGGAAGCGGTCCTGGGCGACGTCCTCGTCGGCGAGGGCCAGGCGGGGGCCGCCCGGGCCGGCGAGGGCCCGCAGCAGGAGCGGGAAGAACGCGGAGCCCGCGCTGTGGAACGCCGCCACCGAGACGCCGCCGTCCGGTTGCTCCGCGAAGTCGGTGATGGTGTGCCGTGCCCGGGCCAGGGCGCTCTCCACCTCGATGGCGGCCCCGGCCAGGGCCTGCCCGGCGTCCGTGAGCACCACCCGGCGGCCGGCGCGTTCGGTCAGCGGCACGGGAATCGAGCGCTGGAGCAGCCTCAACTGCTGCGAGATCGCCGAAGGCGTCACGTGCAGTGCCTCGGCTACCGCGGTGACGCTTCCCAGTTCGCCCAGTTCCCGCAAGATCCGCAGCTGCCGTTCGTCCATGGTCACAATGTAGTGCTGCTACAGGTTGGGTTAAGAAGTTGGTCGTAGCCTTCAAGATCCATGGTCGGGCACCGTGGGGTCATGCCTGTCGCACGCCGTACCGATGCGGTACTCCTGCTGGTCGCGCTCGTCTGGGGGTCCAGCTATCTGGCCGCCAAGACGGCCACCGTCGCCCTTCCCGTCCTGGCGGTCCTGTTCGCCCGGTACGCGATCTCCGCGCTCGCGTGCGGCGCCCTGGTCGCCGCACGCCGCCGGACGCGCCGCCGGTGGACGCGGGCGGAGGTCCGCGCCGGCTCGCTCCTTGGCGTCACCCAGGCGGCCGTTCTCGTACTGGAGACCTACGGCGTGGCGCACACCAGCGCCGCCAACGCCGGACTGATCATCAGCCTGACCATCGTGCTCACGCCGCTCATGGACCGGGCCCGGGGACGGTCCGGGCTGCCCCTGGCGTTCTTCCTCGCCGCCGGGCTCTGCGTCCTGGCCGTCGGGCTGCTCATCTCCAGCACCGGCCTGCACGCACCCCGCCTGGGGGACGCGCTCATGCTCGCCGCCGCGGTCGTCCGCGCCGGGCACGTCGCACTCGTCGGGCGGCTGACCGCAGGCCGCCCCGTGGACCCGATGCACCTGACGACCGTCCAGACCGTCGTCGGCTCGGTGCTGTTCCTGCCGCCCGCCATCGCCCACCTGCCGGAGCTGGCCCGGGCAGGCGCCACCACCTGGACCCAGTTGATCTATCTCGCCCTGTTCTGCAGCGTGTTCGCGTTCGTCGCCCAGACCTGGGCCGTACAACGCACTTCGGCCAGCCGGGCCAGCCTCCTCCTGGGCACCGAACCGATCTGGGCGGTCGCGATCGGAATCTGCCTAGGCGGTGAACGCCTCACGGTGTGGGCCTTCCTGGGAGCCGTCCTCATGGTCGCCGGAACCTACTGGGGCCAGGCGGTCGAACGAGCCCACCGCGCCGCGGAGCAGAGCGCGAAGGAGGAACCGGCGTACCGCCCGATGACCCCCACCAGCGCCTGATCGTCCCGGTGCTCGGCCGCCCTCCGGGAACACCGCGCGACCCGCGGGCCCGAGCGGATCGTCAGGGGGTGCGCAGGGCCGCGGTCAGGCCGGCGTCGTACGCGTAGCGCTCACCGGCGTAGCGCAGCAACGCCTCGTGCAGCCGTCCGATCTCCGCCCGCGCCAGCCCTTCGTTGCGGAAGCGGATGGTGGTGACCGCCGCCCGGGACCCGGGGCCCAGTGGCCGGAAGCGTTCCCAGACGACGTTCTTCGTCGCCGTCGGCGCCAGTTCGCCCACCACGACGAACTCCTGGTGCAGACCCCAGCGCGTCGCCCTCAGGGTGACCCGGCTCAACTCCTCCCAGGTCGCGTTCCATTCGTGGCCCTCGCGCAGGAAGTGGAGCCCGTTGCCCGCCACCCGTACGCAGGCCGCGTCGCCGCGCGCCATGGCCACTGCCCCCAGACCGAACAGCGCCACCGCGACGATGCTCGCCAGCACGGCGGCGACGGGATGGTCCACGAAGTTGTCCACGGCCACCCAGAGCGGAACGGCCGCCGCGAGCACGGCCGCGAACGCGACGCGCATGTGGCCCATGGTGTACCGCACTTCGACAGGCCCTGCCGGTGGCCGATCGGCGACCGACCGGACGCGAACCGCGTCCGGGACGGCGTCCGCGACCGGCGGTACGACCGGCTCGGGCCCCCGCGGCGCCGGCGCCGGTGCCGGTGCCGGCGCGGGAGCCGGAGCCGGAGGCGGAACCGGGGAGGCCGCGGGAGCGAAGGGCACGTCCGGCAGGGTGGTCGACGGCGCCACGGTCACCGCACCACCCCCGCTCAGCGAGGACAGCACCTCCTCGGCCGAGGGCCGCAGCTCCGCTCGCTTCTCCAGGCACCCGCCCAGCACCACCCGGAGCCCCTCCGGTACGCGTTCCAGGCTCGGCGTCTCGTGCACGACCCGGTACAGCAGCTGCGCCGCGCTGCCCTCGCCGAACGGCATGCTCCCGGTCACCGCGAAGCACAGCACCGTACCGAGGGAGAAGATGTCGCTGGCCGTGCCCACCCTGGCGCCCTGGGCCTGCTCGGGCGACATGAATCCGGCGGTGCCGATCGCCACGCCGGTCCGGGTGAGCATGGTCGCGCCGTTCAGCGCCTTGGCGATCCCGAAGTCGATGAGCCGCGGCCCGTTCTCCGTGAGCAGGACGTTCGCGGGCTTGAGGTCCCGGTGCACGAGTCCCGCCCGGTGTACGGAGTGCAGCGCCTCGGCCATGCCCGCGCCCAGCCGCCACACCGCGTCCTCCGCCAACGGCCCGCTCTCCCGGACCCGTTCGGCGAGATTCGGCGCCGGGATGTAGTCGCTGGCCACCCAGGGGGTCTCCGCCTCCGGATCCGCGTCGACCACGGTCGCCGTCCAGAACCCGCCGACCGCCTTCGCCGCCTCCACCTCGCGCCGGAACCGCGCCCGGAAGCCCGGGTCCGAGGCGATCTCGGGCCGTACGACCTTCACCGCCACCCGCCGACCGCTGCGCGACTCCCCGAGGTAGACCTGCCCCATGCCGCCGGCGCCGAGCCGCGCCGTGATCCGGTACGGGCCGACCGCCGCCGGGTCACCGGCCTTCAACCGCTCCACAATCCCCCCGAGTGCACTCGCCTACAGGAGAACCTAGAGCCGGCCCGCCCCCGCTGTCAGCCCAACGGCCGTCGTTCGCGGTCAGCTCACCGGCGGGCGGCGACCACTCCACGGGAGCGCCTGTTCGAGCAGGGTGCGCCACCTGGAGCAGCAGGTCCTCACGCCATGGCGCGGCGACGATCTGGACGCCGACGGGGAGGCCGGAGGCGGGGTCGTGGTGGACGGGGACGCTGATCGCGGCGGCCGCCGGTCTCAGACGGGGGTGCCCCGGTTCCGGCCCGGGCGGAGCAGCAGCAGGTCGTCGTGCTCGCGGCGGCGGCAGGCCGCGGCGAAGGCCGACGCTGCGCACGGGTCGGCCAGAAAGGCGCGGTACCGCTCCCCGGTGAGCTCGTAGTACTCCTCGTAGTCGACGACGCCCGAGCTCACCGGGATCGACACGTAGTACCGGCCCGAGTCCCTCTCCGCGCCCAGCGAGAAGCGGTCCGCTCGGGAGACGTACGCGTCCTCGAACCTCACGGGCCGCTCCCCTCCCGCGGCCGGCCCGGGCCGGCCCCGAAATCGGGCAGGGTCAGCGAGCCGTCCGCGGCGAGGGCGAAGCCCGGGTTGTGGGCGACCTCCCAGGCGTGCCCGTCCGGGTCGGTGAAGGCGCTGGAGTAGAACCCGATGGCATTGACGGCGGCCGGCTTGGTGACGGTTCCGCCGGCCGCTTCGACGGTGGCGAGCAGCTCGTCCACCTCGGCCCGCGAACGGACGTTGTGAGCCAGGGCGATGCCGCCGAACCCGCCGCCGTCCGGACCCGCCGCCGCCCGTCCCGGCGGCAGGCCGCAGTCCGCGGCCAGGAGGTCGCGGTCCCACAGGACCAGGGCGAGGCCGCCGGCCTGGAAGAAGACGGTCCGCTCCACCTCCTGCCCCCGCCAGCCCAGAGCCTCGTAGAAGCGCCGGGCGCGGGCGAGGTCGCGGACGCCGAGGGTGACGAGGGAGATGCGCTGTTCCATGCGGCCACGGTAGGGGGCCGCAGGGCCGTGCGCCCGCAGCCCCGTCCGTGTCCGGAGCCGTTCCGCGGCCGCGCGACGGAACGGCTCGGGCCGGCGCGGCCCCGATCCGAAGGGCAATCCCTGAGGGGGTGACCGCAAAGTCCCGCCTGTCGCGCCGCGCCCGGCACGGCCCGCCCTGCGGGCGGACGCCGCCACTTCACGGACACCCCCTAGCGGGGCGCCGCGGACGCGCTGCCGCCGTCCGCGACGCGGCGCCGGACCTGGTTCTCCTGGGCGAGCCGGCGCAGCAGTTCGAAGACCGGTGCGCAGATGGCGAAGACGATGACGGCCCGCTCGGCCAGGGCCACCGGGTCGTCGAGGCCGTCCGCCCGCTCCAGGTCCAGCCGGGCCACCGCCTCGGCCAGCTTCGCGTAGGCGGCGAGCTCACCCGGGCCGTACTGGGCGTCCAGCCTCCGCAGCTCCTTCAGTGCCGACGTCAGCCCCTGTACGTGCGGCGAGGTCTCGGGCGTCCGCCAGTCCAGGTCCGCGAGCAGCTCCGCCACTTCGGCTCCGGCGGCCGTCTCGGCCTCGGCCTCCTCCTCGGGGTCGGCCGGGCTCTGGCCCGCCACCGGTACCGGCAGGGCGTAGCTGATCGCTCCGAGGGCCCCCTCCGAGCTGTCGGCCTGGTCGACGGCCCCGAGCACTTCGCGGGTGGCCGCGATCGAGAGACCGCCGAGCGTGGTGAGTGCCTTGATGAGCCGCAGCCGCTCCGCGTGCTCCTCCCCGTACTCGGCCAGCGTCGCCGCGGTCGCCCTCCCCGCAGGCAGCAGGCCCTGCCGCCGGAAGTATTTGATGCTGGCGACCGGCACGCCGGTCCGCCGGCTGAGCTCCGAGATCTTCATGTGCGGCTTCCCTGCTGGTCACGGGGTCCGGTACCCGTCATCGGCGATTGGACACGACAACAAGATACTGCCACTATCCAGTGACTGGATACCTTGAGTATCCAGTCAATCAGGAATCGCCGCCGCACCGGAGAATCGATGCCCCAGTCCACACACCCCTCCGTGCTCCGCCAACCCCGGCTGTGGGTCGGAACGGGACTCATCGCCGCAGTCGTCTCGATGTTGTTCGCCCTGCTCTACGTCGGCGGCAACGTCAACCCCAAGGGCAATCTCCGCGACCTGCCCGTGGCCCTGGTCAACGCCGACGCCGGCTCCGACGCAGGAGGCCGCCACGTCAACATGGGCGAGCAGATCGTCGCGGGCATCCGGAAGACCGCCGAGGGCGACAAGAGCATCGACTGGCAGATCGTCACCCGCGAGGAGGCCGACAAGCGGCTGGGCCGGGGCAAGGTCTTCGGCGCCCTCGTCATACCCGGGGACTTCAGCGCCACGGTGACCGCCCTCGCCGCCCCGCAGCCCGCGCCGCAGGGCAAGGCCGCCCCTCCCACCCTCGCCGTGCTGACCAACCAGTCGGCCGGCAGCATCGGCTCCTCGATGGCCTCCCAGGCGGCCCAGAAGGCCGCCCACGCCGCTTCCGCCCAGATCGGCCAGGAGCTCCTCAAGCAGGCCGCGGCGCAGAAGACCCCGCTCCCGACGGCCGCCCAGCTGGGGCTGGCCGACCCGGTGAACGTCACCGTGGCCGACGGCCACCCCGTCGGCTCCCGCAGCGCCCTGGGCCTGAGCGCCTTCTACTACGCGCTGGTCCTCGTCGTCTGCGGCATGCTCGGCGCCAACCTGGTCAACTCCCAGGTCGACACGGCACTCGGCTACCTGCACACCGACTACGGCCCGGTCCGCAAGCGCGAGCCCGTCCGGCACACCAGCCGCGTCCGCACGCTGGCCATCGGCATGGCCCTCATGCTCGGCATCTCGCTCGTGATGGGCACCCTCGTCGAGGTCGCCACCGTCACGATCCTCGACATGGACGCCTCCCACCTCGGCCTGCTGTGGCTCTACTCCGTCGCCACCATCGCCGTCGTCGGCATCGGCAGCCTGGCCCTCTTCGCGGCCTTCGGCACCCCCGGCATGCTGCTGGCCACCATCGTGTTCGTCGCGATGGCCGTCCCCTCCTCCGGTGCGACGGTGCCGCTCCAGGCGCTGCCCGGGTTCTTCCGGGCCCTGGCCGAGTTCGAGCCGCTGCGCCAGATCACCGAGGGCATGCGCGCCATCCTCTACTACGGCGCCCAGGGCGACGCGGGTCTGAGCCGGGCGTGGGCCTCGATGGGCATCGCCCTCGTCGCCGCGCTGCTCTTCGGCTTCGCCGTCACCCGCCTCTACGACCGCCGCGGGCTGCACCGCATCCCCCGGCCGGCCGCCGCCGATTCCGGGGCCGGGGCCGAAACCCCCGAGCCGACCGGGGCCGGGGCGAGCGCCACGGCCTGAGCGGACCGTCGTGGGGTCCGGGGGGGGGGGCGCCCCCCCCCCCCGCCCCCCCCCGGCCCGCCGGGCCGGGCGGCC
>NZ_JBFAZJ010000053.1:0-29191 GCF_040681715.1 Streptomyces sp. NPDC051582 | reverse complement strand
GCGGCCCTGACCCACCCCACATCCCGCAACGCCGGCGCCGCCGTCATCATCAACAGCTCCGGCAACTGCATCGCCGCCATCACCATCGACTACTAAGACCGTGTCGTATGTGGTGAGGCGGATGAGGCGGTCGTAGCAGCAGATGGCGGCGGCGAGGCCGAGGAAGGCCAGGTAGTTGCGGGAGTGGCCTTCGTAGCGGGGGCTCAGTCGGCGATAGCCAGTCAGCCAGTCAGCCAGTCAGCCAGTCAGCCAGGACATCGTGCGCTGACGACCCACCTGCGTCGTCCCAGGCGTTCCGAGGACTCGATGCCGCGTCTCGGGATGCGCACGCCCATCCGCTTGCCGCGAAGCCATCGCCGCAGCCGGGGATGGTCGTAGGCCTTGTCGGCGTGGCGGCGTTGGGGCTTGAAGTGGGAGTTTCGATGAGGGTCGTGCCTCGTTTGGTTGCCCGTGATCACGGGTTTGAGGGCGAGGCTGTCGTGGGCTTCGCCCGCGGTGGGGCCGACGAGGAGGGGCAGGACGTTCGCGTCCGGCAGGACCTGCATCTTGGAGCCCGCCTTGCCCGGGTCCCGGGGCACGGGCCGGTGAATTTTCCCCCTCATTTTGGCCCTCAATCGGGCGGTTGCTCGCCAGGAAGCGGCGACAGGATGAGACGCAATCGATCCAGATCAGCCATTGATCGGTCAATTCACTTTTCCCGATTAAAAGTTAGATCTCGCCTGTCAGTGGCGGGCAGTAACGTGCGCGCATGGCAGGAGACTCTGCCGAATCACCCGACAGTGATATGAACAGAACGGCCACACCAGAATGAGTCCGGATCTCTTCAGTGCAACCAGCCAACCGGCCACTGCCCCGAGCGCGCCCGCTCTCGGGGCACAGCGGAGCAGGTGGATGCAGCAGGCGTCATCCGCACCGAACCTCCTGTGCGGGAAAGACGAAATGTTCCCACTCACCCTTGAGCTCGTTCGCCGGATCAGCAATGGTGAGGCCACGGATCTCAACGCGCAGCCGCAGCTGTCGACTGTGGAGTCGTCGAGGTCTTGGCGGCAGTACTCGTACGCGCTGCGTCCGATGGGCTTGGCCCAGATTCGAAAAGGAGTTCTTCAGCTGACTCCCGAGGGCTCCGAACTGCTCTCGGATGAGTCGCGCTCACGTCTCGCCTCGTTGATGGCCGAGCGGATCCGGCTGTTCGCCGAGGTGCTCGGGATCCTCGTGCGCGAGCCGCTGACGGTCGAAGAGACCAGTGCCGAGTTGATCGAGTCGTACAACCTCGACTGGACGAGCGTCAACAACACGCGCCTCCGCATGACCTGGCTCGAAGTCCTGGGACTGACCGAATGGCTGGGAGAGCGGAAGCAGGGCGCGACCGCTGAAGGACGGTCGCTCTTCGCCCGCTGGGAAGTCGTGACGCCTTCGGCCATGGTCATGCACGGATCGGGCGAAGCGGTCGACATTCCCGAAACCCCGGAGGAGATCGCCGTACTCCTCGCGCACCTGGCCGCGACCGACGGCGCACAGGAGGCCAGGAACACCTACAACATCTGGGTTCCGAGCCCGAAGGAGGATCCCAACAAGATCGAGAACCTGCGGACGTGCATCGCAGCCGCCGAGGACCAGCTGGAGAAGGACGCCCTGCTGGGCTTCATCGCGGACAGGTTCGGCCTGAAGCGCAGCAGCGTCGACAGCATGCTGCCGTTCATGCGGGCCGCCGGGCTACTTCTGGAGGTCCGCCGCGGGGTGTTCACGGCAACGCCGGCTGCCAAGGCGTGGCTGCGGTCGGGATCGGACATCGACTTCATCCGGATCCTTCACGCGCACATGAAGTTCGTCGGCGAACTGATCCGCGTGGCGAAGGTCAATGTTCCGAGGAACGACGTGTATCGGGAGGGCATCACGTACGGCTTGAACAAGGACAAGGTGCGGTGGCTCACGGCGTTCATGGTCGAATCGGGCCTGCTCATCGAGACGTCCTGGTCGTCGGTCCAGGCCACGGCGACCGGGCTGCTTCTCATCGAGACGCTCCCCCTCGCTGAACCGAACCTGCCGGAGGCCGCCGCGGAGCCGGAGCTGTCGTCGGGCCCGGCGCAGACCACGTCGGGCGCGCCGGGCAAACCGGACAAGCTCTCGCTCATCGTGGAATCACTGACGCGCAGCTCCGTCGACCCGGGCGCCGACGGCGCGGCACCCGGCACGGCGTTCGAGGTGCACATCGAGAGCGCGTTCAGGCACATGGGCTTCCGCGCCCAGCGCATCAGCGGTTCCGGTGACACTGACATCCTCGTGCAGTGGTACGACGGCAACGGGTCGTTGCGGACCGCGATCGTGGAAGGAAAGTCGACGTCATCCGGTCGGGTCACGCACAGCAACGTGAGCGACGTGGCAATCGACACGCACAAGGAGAAGCGCTCCGCGGAGTACGTCGCTATCATCGGCCCCGCCTTCAGTGGCGACACGCTCAAGAACATGGCCAAGCGCAAGCAGTGGGCGCTCATCACCGCCGACGAGTTGGGCCAGGTCGTCATCTCCGCCGAGGCCCTCGGCTTGCGGCCGGCGGAAGTCGGGATGCTGTTCGAGGCGCCGGACGGGCTGTCCAGGCTCGCCGGGCTCATCGACACGCGGCAACGCGAGCTCGACATCCTGTCACTCGTCATCTCCCGACTCAAGACCGAGTCGGAGACGGAGGAGGCCGTTTCGGCACGCGATGTCTCGTTGATCGAGCGCGGGTCACCGTTGGCGCCCAACATCGACGAACTGCTCGACACGTTCCGGCTGTTCGACCGCCTCGACCTGGACATCGTGCGGGGCATTGAGGACGTTCAGGATCCGCGCTATGCGACCTACCGGATCGGTGACGCGCGATCGGCGGCGAAGCGACTTCGCGCCATCGCGACTTCGATCGAGAGGGGCCTCTAGGCGTGCATCTGCCGGAGCTCGGTTACACCTGGGTCCTGTCTTCTACTTGAAGGGCCCTGCCTGCCGATGGGGGCGTGCGTATCGCCTCCCGGGCGTCTGTGGGTTCAAGGCCACTGGCTCAAGGGCAAGAGCGCGGCGGGAGAGCCCCTGGTGGATCACACCCTCGTCGGCGCCGCGCCCGTACTCGGCGATTGCAGAGGCGCCGTTCTCCGCGATGCCCCCATGACGCCGGGCCGTCCGCACATGCGACGAAGCCGCCTTCCGCAGCAGGATGAAATCCTGGTGCGGAAGGCGGCTTCGTCATCGAGCGGCATGGGGAGCGGGCCCCTTGCGGGGGCTCCTACGGTGCTGAACGGGGACGCGTCACCGCTTGAGTTCGACGACGGCACCGGACCGCCGGGCGCGCTCCGCGGCGAAGACCACCCGGTGGCTGGCCAGACTGTCCTCGATCCCGGAGATGATCAGCTCGGGCCGTCCGCCGTGCAAGGCGTCGATGAAGGCGTTGAACATGGCCTCGTCGCCTCCGGCGTGGCCCTCTGCGGCGGACGATCCGTCGAGCGAGGTGTCAATGACCGTGGTGCGCTCGGTCAGGAAGTCGTAGACCTCGATGCGGCGTCCGTCGCCGGTGAGCTGCCCGCGCGAACCGAAGATCTTGGTGTGGCGGTTCTCCAGCGGTGTGAACGCCGTGAGGACGAACGACGCGGTGACGCCACCTTCGTACTCCAGGTTCACGACCTGCTGATCCACGACGTCGTTGCCGGCCCGGTAGACGCAGACGCCGTAGGGTCCCTCTTCCAGCGCCGTCCGCACGCCTTCCTCGGTGAGGTCCCCGGCCGTGGCGATCCGGCTGAAGTACTGCTTCGTTCCCCCCTGGCGCAGACCGGTCAGGTACAGGCGCTGCGCGGAGTAGGCACAGCTCTCCTCGACGGGGCAGCTGACGCACCGGTCGGTGGATCCCGCCGGTGCCTGCTCGGGCCGGAAGTGCATGAGGCTCCCGAAGGAGGACACCCGCCGGACCGGCCGGCCGATGATGTGGCTGAGCCAGTCGATGTCATGGCACGACTTCGCCATCAGCAAGAACGTCGACTCCTCCTCGCGGCCCCAGTTTCCGCGCACGAACGAGTGCGCGAAGTGGAAGTAGCCGACGGGTTCCAGATGCTGAACGGAGACGATGTCTCCGATCGCTCCCTCGGCCATCACCTTCTTGAGGGCCTTGGTGTAGGGGGTGTAGCGCATCACGTGGCACACCGCGAGGGCCGTGCCGTTGCGTTCCGCCGCCGTGGCGATGGCTTCGGAGTCGGCCTCGCTGGTGGCCATCGGCTTCTCCAGCAGCAGCTGGTACCCCTTGTCGGCGAGCACCGTGGCCGCGGCCAGGTGCTCGGAGTCCATCACCGATATCACCGCGACGTCGGCCATGCGCGGCTGATCGGCGAACTCCTGCCAGCTGCTGAACCGGGCGGCCTCGGGCAGCCCGTGGCGGGCGGCGAACGCCTCCCGTACCTGCGGCCGCGGTTCGGCGACGGCCACGATCTTGACCTGACCGGGGCGCTTCGCCGCCAGGTCGGCGTAGCCGCTCCCGCGAGCGCCGGCTCCCAGTACGGCCAGCGTGAGCGGCCTGTCCATGGGGGTGGCGAGTGAGCCGGTGATGAACGGCTGCTGTGCGTAGGACATTGACGAGGTTCCTGTCTGGTGGGCAGGCGTCCCGGGGGCGGGCACGGTCACTTGGTCGCTCCGCCGGTGAGCCCCTTGACGAAGTGCCCCTGGAAGGCCAGGTAGAAGATCAACACGGGTAGCGTCGCCAGGAACATCAGGGCGAACACGCCGCCGAAGTCGGTCTGGTGTTCTCCGATGGCCCGGTAGATCCCGACGGTCACGGTGGTCCCGCTCGCGGGGCCGAGAATGATCAGGGGGTTGAGGAAATCGTTCCAGATCCAGACGCCGAGGAAGATCATGACGCTCGCGGACGCCGGGCGCAGCAGCGGGAAGACCACCTGCCAGAACGTCCGGAGCCGGCCCGCGCCGTCGAGCTGGGCGGCTTCCTCCAGCTCGATCGGGACGTTCTTGACGAAGCCCGTGAACACGAGGACGCCGAACGGCATGTAGTAGCCGATGTTGACCAGGACCAGGCCGAGGACCGTGGTCATCAGCCCCAGGCCGTCGAGGATCTGGGTGATGGGTGTCAGGATGACCGGCGGCGGGATCATCAGGCCGCACAGCAGCATGCCCTGGGCCACCTTGGCCCAGCGACCGTGGGACCGGGCAAGGTAGTGGCCGAGCATCGCCGCGATCACGGTCGCGCCGGTCACGGACAGCGCGGTGACCTCGATGCTGTTGATGAGGCCGTACCAGAAGAGGTTGTCCGACCGGGAGAGGACACTGGCGATGTTGTCCAGGGTCGGGGGGACCGGGAGTCCCGCGGGGTGCGGGACGATGTCGGGGCCCTGCTTGAAGACGTTCACGACGATCAGGTAGAGCGGCAGGAAGAACACCGCGCTGACGAAGGTCGCCGCCATGGGTCGCAACCAGTTGTGGGCCGAGCCGGTGGCCCGCGTCACGGATGCCACAGGTGTCACAGCGTTACCTCCCTGCGCTGCAGGAGGCGGAGTACGGCGATGGATATCAGCGCCACGAGGATCAGCATGACCGTGGCCATGGCGGACGCGTAGCCGACGTGGTTGCCGGTGAAGGCGGTCTGGATGACCTCGAAGGCGATGGTGACCGTCGTACCGTCGCCGGGTCCGCCGTTGGTGATCACTTGTACCTGGTCGTAGATCTTGAACCCGGTGATCAGCAGCATCACCGTGTTGATCGTCACGGCAGGCGCGATCATCGGCCAGGTGACGTGGCGGAAGCGCTGCAGTCCGCCGGCCCCGTCCAGGGCCGCCGCCTCGTGCAGTTCCTGGGGTATCCCCTGGAGGGCGGCCAGGTACACGACCACACAGAATCCGAGTACCTGCCAGGTGATGATCCAGGCGAGGCTGTAGAGCGCGAGGTCGGGATCGGACAGCCATCTGGGCGGATCCTGCACTCCGAGCTCGCGGAGCAGCGAGTTGAGGAGGCCGTCATCGGTGAGCAGCGCCTGCCAGATGACGCTGACCACGACGGAGCTGAGGATGACGGGCGTGAAGAAGACGCTGCGCAGAAGGTTGTAGAGCCAGCCCACCCGGTCCAGCAACTGGGCCACCAGCAGTCCACCGATGTTGGCGGCTACGGTGACGATCAAGGTGATGATCGCGGTGTTGCCCAGGGCGTGGGCGAACTCCCTGTCGTCGGCCAGGCGGACGTAGTTGTCCAGGCCGACGAAGCGGGTTACGGGGTTGAACGGGTTCTCGTCGGTCAGGCTGAGGTAGACCGTCATCACGACCGGCGCCAGCACGAAGACCGCATACACCAGCAGTCCTGGTGCGCCGAAGAGCCCGAAGTACCTGATACCGCCGGTCAGGCGACCTGACGACTTGCGTGGAGGGGCGGATCTGGAGGCGTGTTTCACAGCAGTCTCCTGCGATGGATCATCGGGTCCGGACCGGGCGTCCCCGACCCGGAGCCGACTGGTGGATGGACGGCGGGAGCTACTGGGCGGCCTTGGCCCACTGCTCGTCGAGGAAGGCGGAGAAGGTCTTTTCGTCCTTCTTGCCGCTGATCAGGTCTTGGACGCCGAGGGCGGCCTTGTCGGCGACGCCGGGGGGCAGTGATCCGTCACCGGCTTCGATGGAGAAGGCGTTGACGATGCCCCGGGCTGCGACGGCCTGCTTGTACACGCTGACGGTGGCCTGGTAGACGGGCCCCATGTCGGCGGGCGGGTTGTAGTCCTTGATCGCGATGATGGAACCGTCTGCCTTGACGGACGCGTCGAGGTTCTTCCAGTCCTCCATGAAGGCCTTGGACCACTTCTTGGCCAGCTCCACGTCGGAGGCCTTGGACGAGACGGACATGCCTCCGCCGGTGAACGCGGGGACGACGGGCTTGCCGTCGTCGCTCGGCCAGGCGAAGACGCCTATGTCGAACGCCGGCGGCTTGGCGTCCGCCGCCGCGGCGAACCAGGAGCCCATGGGGTACATGGCGCCCTTGCCGTCGAGGAACGCCTGCTCCGAGTCGGCGTAGGAGCGCGAGAGACCGGCCGGGTCGATGTATCCCTCGGAGGCAAGGGCGGCCACCTTCCGGACCGCACCGGTGAAGACCGGATCGGTGAACTTGACCTGTCCGTCCGCGCGCTTGCCCAGCCAGCCGGGGTCCGCGGCGTAGACGTCGGTGCCCACCGCGGCGATCAGCGGGTACATGTCCGCCCACGTGTCCTTGCCGCCTCCCCCGACCACGAACGGGTTGACGCCCTTGGCCTTGAGTGCCTTGGCGTCGGCGAGGAGCTCCGCGTAGGTCTTCGGCGGTTCTTGGATCCCTGCCTTCGCGAACTCCGCCTTGTTGTAGTAGACGAGCGGGGTCGGCTGGGTGTTGTAGGGCAGCTGGTAGACCTTGCCGCCGATCGGGTTGGACTTCGGCGAGATGTAGTTCTCAAGTTCCTTGTCGGTCCAGGGGGCAAGCTTGCCGGCCTGCGCGAAGCCGTCCGGCTTCACCGCGATCATGATGTCCGGGAGCTGTCCCGAGGCTTCCAGCTGCTTGGCGTAGGCCGTGCGGTCCGCGGACGGCGCGACCAGCTTCTTGATCGTGACCCCGGGCACCTTCGCCGAGGCGCGGGCGATGGCCGCGTCCCAGTAGGCGGCGTTGAGGTTCGGGGTCTCGAACGTCAGGAAGCTGAAGGTCGCCTGCCCCCCGCCCGAGTCCTTGGCGCCCGTCGTGTCCGCGCCGGCGGCACACCCCGCCAGGGTGGCGGCGACACCCAGCGCGGCGGCGCTGTGCAGGATCAGTCTTCGCATGGTGCGTCCTCCGTGTGTACCCCGCGAGCCGCAGGACCCACATAGATAAGAAGGGAGTCTTAATAACTGCCTCTGTGGCCGGTATTAATCCACGCCGCCGGCCGGCGCGTCAAGAGATTCGGCCGCCCGCTTTGGAGCGCCGGGAGGAGGGCCTTGCGGTGAGTAACGAAGACTGGCTTAATAATTGAGTGTGCAGCTCAAGCTGCCCTTGACACCTGGAGACCGACGGTGAAGAACGTTCGCGGCGACGCCTCATACCTGCGTCGGCTGAACTCGGTTGCGGTCCTGCGCGCGTTCTACGAGGACGGACCGTTCACCATCTCGGCCGTCGCGGCGGCCGCCGGCGTCTCGCGGCCGACATCCGAGGAAGCCGTCGCCGACCTGGTGGCCCAGGGCTGGCTCGCCGAGGCGGAGACCGAGGGACCGCGCCAGCCGGGCCGCCCGGCTCGGCGGTTCAAGTTCCGGGCGGACGCGGCGTTCGTCGCCGGCGTGGACATCGGAGCCCACAAGGTCCTGACGCTCGTCGCCGACCTGTCAGGCGCCGTCATCGGCACTCACCAGGTGGCGGTGACTCCGAAGATGTCGGCCGTGGACCGGCTGGCGGCCGCCAGGCAGAGCGTCCGCGGCGCGCTGGAGAGCTGCGGCGCGGGACTCTCCGACCTCCTGGCCATCGTGATCGCCACCCCGGGCGTGGTCAGCGACGACGGAACGGTCCTCATGACCAGCGTGCTGCCGGAGTGGACCGGCATGGCACTCGGAGCCCAGGCCCGCGACTCCCTGCGGGCGCTCACCGGTGACACCCCCACCGCGTGGATCAGCGTCGAGAACGACATGAAGCTCGCCGCCCTGGCCGAGCACTGGACGGGGGCCGCCCAGGGCGTCGACCAGGTCGTCTACCTCCACGCCGGTCATCGCATGGGGGCCGCCGTCGTCATAGAGGGACGCCCGCACCGGGGCCAGCACGGCGCCGCCGGTGAGATCGGCTCGCTGCCGGCCCTGGACTGGGTCAGCTCCTACGCGAAGCTGCTGTCCTACGACCCGCCCGGAGACGCCGACCAGCAGGTGGAGCGGCTCTTCATCGCGGCGGGCTCGGACACGGACGAACGCGCCGCAGCGCTCGTGGAGTCGTTCGCCCGCGACATCGCCAACGGCCTCGCCGCCCTGGTCCTCACCATCGATCCGGAACTGGTCGTGCTCGGCGGCGGGATCTCCCGGGCCGGCCACACGCTCCTGGATCCGGTCACGCGCCACCTCCAGCCGCAGTGCCTCTTCCCCGTCCGCACCGCGGTCTCGACCCTGGGCAGCGAGGCCGCCGCGCTCGGGGCCGTGCGCACAGGCCTCGACCGGGTGGAACGCATGCTCTTCACCGTCGAGGCACCCCTGGCCGACCCGCTGCGCTGAGCGGCCCCCACCCCGGAGCGCCCTGCGCCCACCCGCCGACAACGCGCCCGGGCGGGGCGCGCCGGGCCCGTCTGAGCAACCGTCATGCGCCTTGACAGGGCCGGTAGTGGCTGGTTATACCTTCCGCACGGCGGCATTTAATAAATAAGTGTCTCTATCAAATGCGCCGTTGCGATGCAGCCCAACGGCTGCTGCGCCGAGCAACCGGTTCACCGCACCGCCCTCGTTGCCCGGCCGGTCCTCACCTCCGCCGGGCCGTACCGAACACGGAGGCAAGCGCACATGATGACCAGACGCACCCTCATCGGCCTGCTCGCGGCCCTGACGCTGGGAGCGGGCGGCTGTCCCGCCCTCGCACCGGCCGCGACCGCGGCAACGACACTCACCCCGATCCTCAGGACCCGGTTCGCCGGTACGTTCGACGCCGCCGGCAGCTATGCCCCCGGGGCGGGGGAGATCGCCTCTGGAACGCTGGCGAAGTCCGGCACCACCGCGGTCTCCCCCGGCAGGGTCACCGTCAACGGCGGCGCGGACGGGCTCAGCTTCGTACCGTCAGTCGCGCTCGGCAGCGGTTCCACGGTGAACACCAGTGTCGCCGTCGAACTCACCGGAAAGCGCGGCACCGGCGCCGGGAACCTCGACACCGCCCTGTCGGTCGGGGGCGGTGTCGACTACCGCCTGATCGACTCGGCCGGCCACTGGCGCTTCGACATGTTCGGCATGGTCAATTCGACCATGGCCAAGCAGGCGGCCCCGGCGCCCTCGACCGCGACCGAACAGCACGTCGGGTTGGTGTACACCTACGTCAGCGATTCCCGGTCCACGCTCGACCTCTACATCGACGGGTGCCGGGTGGGCACGACCCTCACCAACGGCAGTCCCGCCCAACTGGCCTCCAACGCAATCGGGTTCGGCCGCGAGGTACACCCGAGTGCACCCAACCGGGGCTTCCACGGCGCCCTCTCCGGCGTGGCCGCCGAGACCTTCACCGGAACGTTCCCCGGCGCCTCCGCCTTCCAACTCGCCGCCGGGCGGCAGTGCGGCACACCGCCGATCACCGCGGGTCCCGTCGTCCCGATCGGCCCGGACGACTCGGCGAGCACCCGCGAGGCCAAGGCTGCAGCCGTCCGCCCGGCCCCGCGCCAGCTGGACTGGCAGGCGATGAAGACCACCGCCTTCATCCACTTCAACATGCCCACCTTCATCAACGCCGAGGGCGGCGACGGACGCACCCTCCCGTCCACGTTCAACCCCGCGACGGTCGATACCGACCAGTGGGCCACCACTCTGAAGGCGGGGGGCTACAAGCTGGCCGTGCTGACGGTCAAACACGCGGACGGCTTCCTGCTGTACCCGAGCGCCGGGAGCGACTACTCGGTCAAGAGCAGCCCCTACCGCAACGGACAGGGCGACGTCGTCCGGCAGTTCGTCACGTCCATGCGCGCGCAGGGCATCAAGGTCGGCATCTACTTCTCGCCGGTCAACCGCCACGAGATGAACGTCGTTCCCAGCACGTGGAACGCCGACTACCCGCGCTTCGGATACAGCGCCGCGAAGGGCACCCGCAGCTGCGCCGTCCCTGCTGTGTCCGTCGCCGGGAAGCCCTCCTTCACCTTCACCGTGGACGAGTACAACTGCCTGTACATGCGGGAGCTGTACGAGGTCTTCGGCGACTACGGCCCCGTCGACGAATGGTGGATCGACGGCAACGCCACCTCCTACACACCCGGAGGATCGTCCTGGGACGGGTTCAGGCCCTGGCCGACCGCCACCGGCAGCCCGACGCAGACCTACGCGAACACCGACTGGTACCGGATCGCCGACGCACTCCAGCCGAACATGCTCAAGTTCAACGGCTGGGACATCCGCTGGGTCGGCAACGAGACCGGCTTCGCCCGGATCGGCGGTGAGTGGAGCACCGCCGCGGTGACCAACCAGCCCACCGACCCGGTCCCCGTCCTGGGCGGTGGCGGCGCCCCCGGTGACCGCTCGACCTGGCCGAACGCCAAGAACCTGGTCTGGCTGCCCACCGAGGTGGACGTGCCGATCACCGCGAACTGGTTCCACCACACCGGCGACGGGCCCAAGTCGCCCGGCAAGCTGTGGCAGATCTACGCGGCCTCCGTGGGCCGCAACGCCAACCTCCTGCTGAGCTTCGCGCCCGACCGGACCGGCCGCATCCCCGACGCCCAGGTCGCGGCGGCCGCGGGCCTCAAGACCAAGGTCGACGCGGTCTTCGGGAACGACCTCGGCAAGGGGTGCCCGGTCACGGTCGGCGAGGACGGCCATACCTTTACCTGCCACCTGCCGACGTCGTCCACGCTCGACTGGATCGGACTGAACGAGGACGTCGCCGGATACGGGCAGCGCGTGGAGGGCTTCACCGTGGAGACCTGGGACCAGGCGGGCGGCACGTGGGAGGCCCGGCCCGTCACCACCTGGACCAATGCCGGAGCCGCCATCGCCGACGAGACGGCACGCATCGGCTACCAGCGCTACCTTCACCTGTCGGCGCCGGTCACCACGACCGACGTCCGGGTACGGGTCACCAGCAGCCGACTGCAGCCGCACCTTTCCGCGATCACCCTGCATTCCGAGCGGTAGCCGGGCATGGGCGCGCGCCGCCCGCCGCCGGGTTCGGACCCGGCGGCGGGCGGCATCGGCTACCGCACCTGCCAGAGCTGGAGGGCGGAGCCGGTGTCGGGCTGCTGTGTGAGCAGGGCCCCGTCCGAGGCCGAGCCGGTGGTCAGCACCAGACCACTGTGTTCGGCGACGATGACGCTGCCACCGCTTCCGGGCCTGATCCGCCAGCGTTGGTTGGCGTTGCCCGTACAGGTCCACTGGATGACCGCGGCACCGGCCGAGGCTGATGATCCGGTCACGTCGGCGCAGAGGCCGGAGGCGACGTTGACCAGGCTGAAGCTGCCATCGGCACGGGAGCCGAGCCGCCACTGCTGGTTGGGGCCGCCGTGCGGGGCCCAGGTCACCAGCCTGGTTCCGGACTCCTTCGTGCCGCCCGGTACGTCCAGGGCCTTACCCGCGACGATCAGGGTGCGCGTCCCCTCCGGAGTGCCGCCGTAGACCTCCAGGGCGTGGAGCGAGTAGCCGTACGCGCTCCCGCGCTGGGTGCCGTACAGCCGGAGGTAGCGCCCGGAACCGGCGAGGCCGGAAAGCTCCTCGATGCCGCCGGCGCCGACGGTGTTCGCGGTGGAGTAGAGGGTGCGCCAGGCGACTGCGTCGTCCGACACCTCGATCCGGTACGCCTTGGCGTAGGCGGCCTCCCAGTGCAGCACCACCCGGTTGACGGCCCGGATCTCCCCCAGATCGACCCGGAGCCATTGCGGATCGCCGTACGTGCTCGACCAGCGGGTCGCCGGGTCGCCGTCGGTGGCGCCGGAGGCCGGGAAGGCAGCGGTCTCGGTGCTGGACGCGGTGGTGGGCCGGCCCAGTGCGAGATCGTTGCGGCCCGCGACGGGCCAGCGCGGGTGGTGGCCCACCGCGGCGACGATCCGGCTGAAGTCGGCGTACGCGGCCACCGGCTTCGGTGATCCCCAGGTCTGTTGGGCGAGGCCGCGCAGCGGGGCCATGATGCCGGACGCGATCTGGTCCTCGGTCTCGGCGTTCGGGAAGTCGCACCACACGTGGATCAGCGAGCCGAGGTTGCTGTTCGGGGTGGCGATGGTGTGGGAGCCCTCGAACAGGTCCGGGGTCCAGGTCTCGTAGATCCACCGGCTGTCGGGCTTGAACCGACCGGGCACGTAGTAGGTCGGAGTCCATGAAGCGTTGGCCACGGTGTGCCCGGCGTTCACCAGCTGCTGCGGGGTGAGGCCGTAGGTGTACCAGTACTCGACCAGGATGCCGGCGTTGGGCTTGATGGTGCCGTCACCGGACCTTATGCCGTCGTTCCACATCCGGGTGGTCTTACCGGTCGCCCGCACGAGCGCGTCCGCCCGGTTCACGAAACCGTAGTAGGTGTCCTTGGCGGTGGCGGAAGCTCCGTAATGGGACCGGGCGTAGCTGAGCAGCTGCGGGTAGGACGCGTAGTCGGTGACGTACTCGTCGGCGCCGATGTGCCAGTACGGAGCGGGAAAGAGCGGGGCGTACTCGGTGATCAGGTCCTCGATCAGGGTGTACGCGGCCGGCTTCGACAGGTCGATGAACTCGTTGCTGACCGCCCCGGAGCTGCTCCTGAGCTTCAGGTCGGGGTGGGCGGCGAGGATGGTGTTCATGTGACCGGGGGTGTCGATCTCGGGGACGATCATCACGTGGTACTTGGCTCCGAGGGCGACCAGGTCGGCGATGTCCCGCTTGGTGTAGTGCTCGGTGGAGACGATCTCCGGGTGGGTGCTGCTCTCCAGGCGGAAGCCGAAGGTGTCGGAGAGGTGGAAGTGGAAGTAGTTCATCTTCAGGTAGGCGAGTTCCTGGATGTGCTGCTTGACCCAGTCCACGGTGAAGAACTTGCGGCCCTGGTCGATCATGAGGCCGCGTTCCGGCTTGGTGGGTGAGTCGAGCGCCGTGCCCGCCGGGATCGAGGCGGACTGGTGCAGGAGTTGGAGGACGGTGCGGCTCCCCCAGAAGGCGCCGGTGGCAGTACCGGCGCGTAAGGCGACGGTGGAGCCGACGGTCATCCGGTAGCCCTCGGCGGGGAGGGCGGTGTCACCGAGGGAAAGGACGATGTCACCGGGCCGGGGGGTGTCGTGGGCGACGGCAACGGTTCGTCCGGCCTGCGCACTCAGGTCGGAGGCGAACGTGGCCGCGTCCCCGTCGAGTTGGGTGGCGTACGCCTGGTCGACGACCACCCGGGAACTGGCACCGAAGGTGTAGGCGCCGGCGCCCGCCGTCCACTGGCGCAGAGCCGGGACGGTCTGGGGGGCGGAGGGGGCGGAGGGGGCGGAGGGGGCGGAGGGGGCGGGTGCGGCGTGGGCTGCGGGAACGGCGAGGGGCGGCAGGGCGAGCGCGGCGGCGGCACAGAACGCCGTCAGCAGGCGCCGGAGTGTTCGCAAAACGTCCTCCATCGATCGGTGCGGGGGCCGCGGGACATGCGGCCCGGCTCAGCCGGGGCCGAGCGGACGCCCGGACGGTGGGTCGCCGACGCCGCCGATGCGCGTCCGGCTCCGGCCGTCACGGGATGAGCTGCGCGCCGTACCTAGGGCCTGAACGGGGAAACGGTGGAGAGGGGGAGGCGCGGCCTGAGCGGCAGGCATCTCCACGCCTGGCCAGTGCGATGAGAGATCGGACCTGTGACAGTGCAACCGACCCATCCGACCTTGTCAATGGAGTCGTTCGTACTCAACTCACCTGGCGCGGATGGGTTGACTGAACAGGAGTGGGCACTGTCGCGAGGACACCCCGACCGCCGCCGAGCCACCAGTCGATGCATTCTTAAAGATCCGATGTTCTCGCCCTATTTTCAGCCAGCAAGCGAAGTCAAGATTTGGCCATGACCCTGCGGGGTAGCGTGAGAGAGGTCTGGTTTGCCCTTTACGCTCCGCAGCTGGACGCCCCGGATGCGGAGGGTGCGGAGAGCGGTGGTGATCGGGCATGGCGGAGTCGGCGAGCGGCTGGAGCGACGCCGGGCACCGTGAGGGATTCGCCTTCGTCGGACGCCAAGACGAGCTGCGCGCCATGGCGCAGGCGCTGCGCGAGGGGCCGTCCGTCGTGCTGGTCGAAGGCGAGCCCGGCGTGGGCAAGTCCCGCCTGGTCCGGGAGGCCACCGGGCGGATGGAGGGCCCGGGCCTCGGGGTGCTGCGGGGCTGGTGCCATCCCCTGCGCGAGCCGCTGCCCTTCGGACCGGTCATGGACGCGCTGCGCCAGGCTGCTCCCCTGTGGGGCTCCGACACCGTGCTCAGCCCGGCCACGGCCGTGCTGGCCCCCTACCTCCCGGAGATCACCGCCCTTCTGCCCGCGGGCGAAGACGACGGCGCGGGCGCGGGCGAGCTGCACCAGCGCCTGATGCGGGCGGTGCACGACGTGCTGGGTGCCCTGGGCCCCGTGGTCCTGGCGGTCGAGGACGTGCACTGGGCCGACACCGCGACCCGCGAGCTGTTGCTGCTCCTGGCCAGGAACCCGCCGCAACAGCTGCGCCTGGTCCTCACCTACCGCTGGCAGGAACTGCCCGGGGACGCGAACGTGCTGGGCACGCCGTACCGCCGTCCGGTCGGGGTCGGCGGCGCCGATCTCACGCTCGCCCCGCTCGACGAGGAGCAGGTGCGCGAGCTCGCCGCGTCAGCGATCGGTCCGGCCGCCGCCGGCGCGCTGGGGCGGCAGCTGTACGAGCGCAGCGGGGGGATCGCCCTGGTGGCGGAAGAGGACCTGCTGGTGCTGGCGGAGCGTCGGGCGCGGGCGGGCGGGGGCATGTCGCTGGACGGGATGAGGGTGCCGCGGGCGTTGCAGGAGGCGGTGAACAGCCGGGTGGCGCTACTGACCCCCGGGGCGGTGGCCGTCGTACAGGCGGCGGCCGTACTGGCGGTACCTGCCGATGAGGAGATGCTCGCGCTCCTGACCGGCCAGGAGGAGGATCAGGCCGAGGAGGCGCTGGTGGAGGCGCTGGAGGCGAGCGTCCTGGTCGAGGTCTCGCCGGGGCGCTACGGATTCCGGCACGCGATGGCGCGGCAGGCCGTGTACGAGCGGATCGTGGGTCCGCGGCGGCGTCGGCTGCACCGGCGGGCGATCGAGGCCTTGGACGGGCAGGACCGGCCCGCTCTGGTACAGGTCGCCCACCACGCCCGACAGCTCGGCGATACGGTCGCCTGGCTGCCACGGGCGCGGGCCGCCGCCGATCACGCCATCGGCGTCGGGGATGACGGGGTCGCCGCCCGGCTCCTGCGGGAACTCCTCGCCGATCCCGCCCTGCCCGATGAGGAACGCACCCGCGCGGCCCTCGAATTCAGCCGCCTCGCGGTGCGCAGCCTCGACCCGACGGCGAGCGTGGAGGCCCTGCGCCTGATCGTGGCGGATCCGGCGCTCGCCGTCGCCGCGCGCGGCGAGGTCCGCCTCAACCTCGGCCGGACCCTCGCGAACCAGGGCGCGGTCGACGCGGCCGGCGAGCTGGAGCGGGCGGTCGAGGAGCTGGAGGGGGCCCGCCCGGAGCTGGCCGCTGTCGCCCTGGCCGGACTGAGCATGAGCAACCTCGTCGACCGTCCGGCCGCCCAGGACGTGGCGGAGATGGAGCGGGCGGTGGGCATCGTCGCCCGCAGTGGCGATCCGGTGGCCCGGGCCACCGTCCTGGCCAGCCGGGTCACGCTGCTGAGCGGCCTGGGGGATCCGCTCGCCGACGAGCTGCTGGAGCGCTTGCGCGCCAGCGGCCCCGATCTGGAAGTGCAACGGCAGTGTGCCCGCGCGCTGGCCAACGCGGGCGAGGCCGCGTTCTGGCGCGGCCGCGACGAGCGGGCCGCCGAGCTGCTGGACGAGGCGGAGGAGCTGTCCCGCCGCACCGGCTACCAGCTGATGGAGGAAGCGGTCGTCTCACTTCGGATCGAGCTGGACGTGGCGCGAGGACGCTGGGCCGGACTGCAGGAGAAGGCCGAGGCGATCGCTCCCGACGCCGAAGGCATCTTCCAGATCGACCTGCTGGTACCGCTGGCGGAGCTCGACGTGGCGCACGGGCACTGGTCCCGGGCCCGCCGGCGGCTGGCGCCCTGCCTCGACTCGCCCTACCGGGAAGGGGTCTTGGCGGGCAGTGCCGTGCTCGGCCGGCTCGATCTGCTGCAGGGCGACCCGCCGGCGGCCTGGCAGACCGTGCAGCCGGCGCTGGAGGCCCTGCGCCACAAAGACGTCTGGGTCTGGGGCATCGACCTGGTCCCCGTCGCGGTGCAGGCCGCGCTCGCCTGCGGCTTGCGCGAGGAGGCCGGGCAGCTGACCGCCGAAGCCGCCCGCGGAACCGACGGGCGTGACGCCCCCGCGGCCGCGGTCGAGGTCCTGGTGTGCCGGGGCCTGATCGCCGCAGAGGACGGCCGCACCGACGAGGCGGTCGGGCTGCTCCAGGAAGCGCGCGTACGGTTCGAGGCGCTCGGGCGCGTGCACCGGGCCGCCCGGATCGCGGAGCAGACCGGCGCGATCTTGATGGCCCTCCAGCCCGGTGTCGCCGCCGGTCACCTGCAACACGCCCTGGACGTCTTCACCGGGCTCGACGCCACTACCGACGCCGCCCGCTGCCGCCAGATCCTGCGTGACAGCGGCCAGGACCGGCCGGCGCCCCGCGGACGTCGCGCGTACGGGAGCGAGCTGTCCCCGCGGGAACGAGAGGTCGCCGGCCTACTCGCCACCAGAGCCACCAACCAGGACATCGCCGGAGCGCTCTCCCTGTCTCCTCGCACGGTCGAACATCACGTCGCCAGCGTCCTCAAGAAGCTCGGGACCACCCGCGATCACGTGCGCGACGCCCTGCGCACCTGAACCGGCGGCTCGGGGACGGTGGCCGCGTCCAGCCACTCCTCGACGGCGGCGACGTGGACCGCGCAGGCTCCGGCGGCGAGGCCCGCGTCGCGGGCGACCAGGGCACGCAGGATGGCCTCGTGATCGTGCTGGGCCTGGACGCGGGCGGTGGCGTGACGGGCGCCGAGGACGATGCGCAGACGCTGGGTGTGGGTGGACAGGATGCCGAGCAGGGTGGAAAGGACCGGGTTGCCGACGGCGTCGGCGATGGTGCGGTGGAACTCGATGTCCAGTTCGACGAACTCGTCGATCGTGATGTCGCCGGTGCTGCGGTCGAGGATCTCGCGCAGGGCGGCGAGGTCCTCCTCGGTGAGGCGTCCCGCGGCCAGGGCAGCGGCCTGCGGTTCGAGGAGACGGCGCACCTGGAGGAGTTGCCGGGCGGTGTCGCCGTGCGACACGTCGGCGGCGAAGGAGAGGGATTCCAGCAGCAGGTGCGGTTCGAGGCCGGAGACGTAGGTGCCGTCGCCCTGCCGCGGGACCAGGATGCGCATGGTGGTGAGGGCCCTGACGGCTTCGCGCAGGGAACTGCGGGACAGTCCCAGCTGGTCGGCGAGGTCTGCTTCGTTGGGCAGGCGGGCGCCTGGTCGCAGGGCGCCCGAAAGGATCATTTCCTTGATCTTCTCGATGGCCAGGTCGGTCACTGCCATGGTGCGGCTCCTTCCGTCGTACGGCGTCGCGGGGCGCGCCGCACCCGAACCCGTCCGCCGCCCTCCCCCGGCCACTGACACAGGGTAGCGAAAGACGCGGTAAGTCATCGGATGACTGACCGGCTCGAAGCACTCTATGAATTCGCCAGCCGTGCCACAAGGCAGGCATCCGCCACCCACTCCCGAGCGACGCTCACAGTATCGAACCCACCCATCCCCACCAGTGTTGATCGCCATCAAGTGGCGAGCCGCCCTCGACCCGCACCTCGCCCCGGCGCGCTCCCGAGAAACATCGGAGGATTCCTTGTGCGGGATCCTTCGCGACGCATATGGTCTGGAGGACTTCGATTCATCCGATGTCTTGTACCGGCCGGTGTCGTCGCGGCACACCGGTCGACCGATGGAGAGGACACGCGACGTGAAGCTCATGCGTATGGGGGAATTCGGAGCGGAGACCCCTGTCGTCCTCGCCGGTGACGGGAGGACGTACTCGATGTCGGCATTGACCGCCGACATCGACGGCGCGTTCCTCGCCTCCGGCGGAGTGGCCGAGGTTCGTGCCGCGCTGGCCGCCGACGCACTCGCGCCGATCAACGTGGTCGGTAGGCGTGTCGGCGCGCCGGTCGCCCGGCCGGGCAAGGTGGTGTGCGTCGGTCTGAACTACCGCGACCACGCCGAAGAGACCGGCGCCGCCGTCCCGCTCCGCCCGGTGGTCTTCATGAAGGACCCGGCCGCCGTGGTCGGCCCCTACGACACCGTGCTCATCCCCCGGGGTTCCGCCAAGACGGACTGGGAGGTGGAACTCGCCGTGGTGATCGGCCGCCGGGCTCGCTATCTCGCCGACCCCGCCGAGGCCGCCTCCTGCATCGCGGGCTACGCCATCAGCAACGACGTGTCGGAGCGGGAGTTCCAGCTGGAGCTCTCCCCGCAGTGGGACCTGGGCAAGTCGTGCGAGACGTTCAATCCGCTGGGCCCCTGGCTGGTCACCTCCGAGGAGGTCCCGGACTCCGGAAACCTCGGACTGCGCCTGGCGGTCAACGGGCTCCCGCGCCAGGACGGCAACACCAAGAACATGGTCTTCGACGTGCCGTACCTGCTCTGGTACCTCAGCCAGTACATGGTCCTCAACCCCGGCGACGTGGTGAACACCGGTACCCCCGCCGGAGTGGCCCTCGGGCTGCCCGGCACCCCCTACCTCCGCGCGGGCGACACCGTCGAGCTGTCCATCGACGGGCTCGGACGCCAGCAGCAGACCTTCGCCCAGGCGTGAACGCTCCCGGGCCCAGACACGAGGAGAACCCTGTGACCGCGCGGATCACCGCCGTCGAGACCTACGACATCCGCTTCCCGACCTCGCGCGAGCTGGACGGCTCGGACGCGATGAACCCCGACCCCGACTACTCCGCGGCCTACGTCATCCTGCGCACCGACGCCGGCGACGGCTTGGAGGGCCACGGCTTCACCTTCACCATCGGCCGGGGCAACGAGGTCCAGGTCGCCGCGATCGACGCGCTGCGCGACCACGTCGTCGGCCGTTGCGTCGCCGCCCTGTGCGACGACCCCGGTTCGCTCTCCCGCGACCTCGTCGGCGACAGCCAGCTGCGCTGGCTCGGTCCGGAGAAGGGGGTGATGCACATGGCCATCGGCGCCGTGGTCAACGCGGTGTGGGACCTGGCGGCCAAGCGCCAGGCCAAGCCCCTGTGGCGGTTGCTCGCCGACGCCGAGCCGCAGTGGCTGGTCTCCCAGGTCGACTTCCGCTACATCGACGACGCCCTGTCCCCCGCCGAGGCGCACGACCTGCTCCTCAAAGGCCGCCAGGGCGCCGAAGGGCGGGCCGAGGAGCTGCTTCGGCGCGGCTACCCCGCCTACACCACTTCACCGGGCTGGCTCGGCTACAGCGACGAGAAGCTCACGCGCCTCGCCCGGCAGGCGGTGGCCGACGGCTTCACCCAGATCAAGCTGAAGGTCGGCGCGGACCTTGAGGACGACATCCGCCGCTGCCGCACCGCCCGCGCCGCAGTCGGCCCCGACATCCGGATGGCCATCGACGCCAACCAGCGCTGGGGCGTCACCGAAGCGATCGAGTGGACCCGGGCCCTGGCGGAGTTCGACCCGTACTGGATCGAAGAACCCACCAGCCCGGACGACGTCCTCGGCCACGCCACCATCCGGCGCGGCGTGCGCCCCGTCAAGGTCGCGACCGGCGAACACGTACAGAACCGCATCGTCTTCAAGCAGCTCCTGCAGGCCGGCTCCATCGACGTCCTGCAACTGGACTCGGCCCGCGTCGGCGGTGTCAACGAGAACCTCGCCATCCTGCTGCTGGCCGCCCAGTTCGGCATCCCCGTCTGCCCGCACGCCGGCGGCGTGGGTCTCTGCGAACTGGTCCAGCACCTGTCGATGTTCGACTACGTCGCGCTGTCCGCCACCACCGAGGACCGGGTCATCGAGTTCGTCGACCATCTCCACCAGCACTTCCTCGACCCCGTGGTGATCCGCGACGGCCACTACACCGCACCCACGGTCCCCGGGTTCTCCGCCACCATGCACCAGCTGACCCTCGACACCTACCGCTACCCCGACGGCCTGTTCTGGACGGCCGACCGGGCCACCACGCCCCACGCCGAAACGGAGCCGACCGCATGACCACCGACCTCGAAGGACTCAAAGCCCTGGTCACCGGCGGCGCCTCGGGCATCGGACGGGCCACCGCCGATCTGCTGAGCGAGCGCGGTGCCGATGTCGCCGTCCTGGACCTCGACTCCCG
The DNA here is from genome assembly GCF_040681715.1 of Streptomyces sp. NPDC051582. Taxonomy (NCBI): domain Bacteria; kingdom Bacillati; phylum Actinomycetota; class Actinomycetes; order Kitasatosporales; family Streptomycetaceae; genus Streptomyces; species Streptomyces sp. NPDC051582. The sequence goes on along the minus strand of NZ_JBFAZJ010000053.1, from coordinate 8,162 downwards.
CGGCGTCCCCGCCCCGCTGCGCCCGTTCACCGCGGACGTCGGCGACGACCGGTCGGTGCGGGCCGCGGTGGAGGCCGCCGCCGCCGCGATGGGAGGCCTCGACATCCTCGTCAACAACGCCGGCATCGGCGCGGTCGGAACGGTGGAGGACAACCCCGACGACCACTGGACCCGCGTACTGGACGTCAACGTGCTCGGTGTCGTGCGCACGACCCGCGCCGCGCTGCCGCACCTGCGGCGCTCCGCGCACGCCGCGATCGTCAACACCTGCTCGATCGCCGCCACCGCCGGGCTGCCCCGGCGCGCCCTCTACTCGGCCGGCAAGGGCGCCGTCCTCTCCCTGACCCTCGCCATGGCGGTCGACCACGTCCGCGAGGGCATCCGGGTCACCTGCGTCAACCCCGGCACCGTCGACACCCCCTGGGTCGGCCGGCTCCTGGACGCCGCCGACGACCCGGCCGCCGAACGCGCCGCACTCGACGCCCGCCAGCCCACCGGCCGCCTCGTCACCGCCCGCGAGGTCGCCGAAGCGATCGTCTACCTCGCCTCCCCCGCTGCCGGGTCGATCACCGGCACCTCCCTCGCCGTCGACGGCGGCATGGCCGGCCTGCGCATCCGACCGGAGCCCGCCCGATGAGACAGCACGCCCTCGGCCGGAGCCGGGTGACGGTCAGCGAACTCGCCTTCGGCGCCGCCGGCATCGGCAACCTCTTCAACCCGATCCCGGATGCTCAGGCCGAACAAGCCGTCCACGCCGCCTGGGAAACAGGGATCCGCTACTTCGACACCGCCCCGCACTACGGCCTGGGTCTCTCGGAGCGGCGACTGGGGGCAGCCCTGCGAGGACTGCCCCGCAGCGAGTTCGCCATCTCCAGCAAGGTCGGCCGGCTGCTCCGGCCCCTCTACCCCGTCCACGGCGACGACCTCGCGAACGGCTTCGCGGTACCCGCGACCCACTACCGGCAATGGGACTTCAGCGCCGAGGGCGTCCGCCGCTCGATCGCCTCCAGCCTGGAGCGCCTCGGCCTGGACCGGATCGACATCGTCTACCTCCATGATCCGGAGGACCACGCCGATCAAGCCCTCAACGAGGCCTATCCCGCACTGGAAAGACTGCGCGCCGAAGGTGCGGTCGGCGCCATCGGCATCGGCATGAACCAGTCCGCCATGCCCGCCCGGGTCGTCCGCGACACCGACATCGACGTGGTCCTGCTGGCCGGGCGCTACAGCCTCCTCGACCAGAGCGGGCTGGCGGACCTGCTGCCGGCAGCCGCCGACCGCGGGGTGAGCGTCGTGGTGGGCGGGGTGTTCAACTCGGGGCTGCTCGCCGATCCCCGCCCCGGCGCCATGTTCGAGTACGCCGCCGCCCCCGCCCACCTGGTGGCACGCGCCCAGCACCTCAAGCAGGTGTGCGACCACCACCGCGTGCCGCTGCGGGCCGTGGCCCTGCAGCTGCCGCTCGGGCATCCGGCGGTCACCTCCGTGCTCGTCGGCGCCCAGAGCGCCGACCAGATCCGGGACAACGCGGCGATGGCAGCCCGTCCCGTGCCCGCGGCACTGTGGGCGGATCTGCGCGGTCTCGGACTCCTCGACCCCCGCGTGCCGGTTCCCGGGGAGGTCGGCTGATGCGGATCGCCCTGTTCATCACCTGTTTCAACGACGCCGTGTTCCCCGGCACCGGCCGGGCCGCGGTCGAGGTGCTGGAACGGCTGGGCCACACCGTGGACTTTCCCGTCGGCCAGACCTGTTGCGGGCAGATGCACTTCAACACCGGATACCGGCCCGAAGCCCTGCCGATGGTCGAACGGTTCTCCCGCGTCTTCGCGGGCTACGACGCGATCGTGACGCCGTCCGCGTCCTGTGCCGGAATGGTCCGCGAGAACCACCCCGTCCTCGCCTCCCGGTACGGGTCCGCGGGGCTCGTGGCGGACGTCGGCGCGATGGTCCCCCGGACGTACGAGTTCACCGAGTTCCTCACCGACGTCCTCGGCGTGACCGACGTGGGCGCGTCGTTCCCCCACCGCGTGGCCTACCACCCCACCTGCCACTCGCTGCGCGGCCTGCGTCTGGGCGACCGTCCGCTGCGCCTGCTGCGCGCGGTCCGGGACATCGAGCTGGTCGACCTCGCGAACGCCGACTCGTGCTGCGGGTTCGGCGGCACCTTCGCGGTGAAGAACTCCGACACCTCCGCGGCGATGCTCACCGACAAGGCGGACGCCGTCCGCGCCAGCGGCGCCGAAGTCCTGTGCGCCGCCGACAACTCCTGCCTGATGCACATCGGCGGCGGTCTCTCCCGCCGGAACGGCGGCGTCCGCACCGTGCACCTGGCCGAGATCCTCGCCACGACCACAGGAGAGGGCCGATGAACGACCCCGGCACACGAGGAGTGGTGTGGCTCGGATCCCCGTCATTCCCCGAGGCGGCCCGCACGGCGCTGCAGGACACCCGGCTGCGCGCCAACCTCGGACGCGCCACCGCCACCATTCGCGACAAGCGGCTCCAGGTCACGGCGGAACTCGACGACTGGGAGGAACTGCGCACCAGCGCCGCCGCCCTCAAGCAGCGCACGCTGCGCCACCTCGACCGGCACCTGACCCAGCTGGAGGAGGCCGTGACCGCGGCCGGCGGCACGGTCCACTGGGCCCGGGACGCGGCAGAGGCCAACAGGATCGTCACCGCCCTGGTCGAGGCCACCGGCGAGCGGGAGGTCGTCAAGGTCAAGTCCATGGCCACGCAGGAGATCGGCCTCAACGAAGCGCTCGCCGAGGCCGGCATCACCGCGTACGAGACCGACCTCGCCGAACTGATCGTCCAGCTCGGCGAGGACCGCCCCTCGCACATCCTGGTGCCCGCCATCCACCTGGGCCGCACCGAGGTGCGCGACCTGTTCGCCGCCCGCATGGGTCGGTGGGGGCGGCCGGCCCCCGCGGGGCTCTCCGACGAGCCCGCCGCACTCGCCGAAGCCGCCCGGCTCCACCTGCGCGAGAAGTTCCTGCGGGCGAAGGTAGCCGTCTCCGGAGCGAACTTCGCCGCCGCCGACACCGGGACCGTCGTCGTGGTGGAGTCCGAGGGCAACGGCCGGATGTGCCTGACGCTGCCCGAGACCCTGATCACCGTCATGGGCATAGAGAAGGTCATCCCCCGCTTCACCGACCTGGAGGTCTTCCTCCAGCTGCTGGCGCGCTCCGCCACCGGCGAACGGATGAACCCCTACACCTCCACCTGGACCGGCACCACCCAAGGCGACGGCCCCCGGGAGTTCCACCTGGTGCTGCTGGACAACGGCCGCACCGACACCCTCGCCGACGAGGTGGGCCGCCAGACGCTCGCCTGCATCCGCTGCTCCGCCTGTCTGAACGTCTGTCCCGTGTACGAGCGCACCGGCGGCCACGCCTACGGCTCCGTCTATCCCGGACCGATCGGCGCCGTGCTCACCCCGCAGCTCGTCGGCGTCGAACACGCGGCCAGTCTGCCGTTCGCGTCCACCCTGTGCGGTGCGTGCTACGACGCGTGCCCCGTCAAGATCAACATTCCGGAGGTGCTGACCCACCTGCGGGCCGAGGTCGTCGACGCCGCGCGCCGGCGCAAGCGCCTGCCCACCGCAGAGGCCGCCGCGATGAAGGCGGCCGCGGGCGTACTCGACTCCCCCGCGCTGCTGGCCGCCGCCCACAAGGTCGCCTCCGCGGGCGGGCGCGCCCTGGCCCGCGAGGGACGCATCGGCCGCATCCCCGTGCCCGGGCCGCTGGCCGACTGGTCCGACTCCCGCGATTCTCCCGTGCCTCCCGCCGAATCGTTTCGCGCCTGGTGGCGCAAGAACCGCAAGGACCCGAGATGAGCAGCCGCGAGAGCATCCTCTCCCGTATCCGTGCCGCCCTCACGGACGTCCCCGACGGCGAGGGCCCCGACGACGTCGCGGTGCCGCGCCGCTACCGCCGAAGCCACCTCCGCCTCGGCGAGTCGCCGATCGATCTGTTCGCGGAGCGGACCGCCGAGTACCGGGCCACCGTCGTCCGCACCGTCCCGTCCGGCGTACCCGCGGCCGTCGCGGCAGCCCTCACCCACCGCGGCGCCCACAACCTGGCCCTCCCCGACGGGTTTCCCACCGAGCTCCTGCCGGCCGGAGCCTGGCACTGGACCCCGGAACCCCGTGACAGCGGCGCCCTCGAACTCGTCGACGGCGTCGTCACCCTCGCAGCCGCCGCGATCGCGGTCACCGGCACGATCGTCCTGGACACCCGTCCGGGTCAGGGACGACGCGCCCTCACCCTCGTTCCCGACTACCACCTGTGCATCGTCCGGGCCGAGCAGATCGCCCACGACGTCCCGGACGCCCTGGGCCGCCTCGATCCGGCCCTCCCCCTGACCCTCATCTCCGGCCCGTCCGCCACCAGCGACATCGAACTGGACCGGGTTGAGGGCGTGCACGGTCCCCGCACGCTGGACGTCATCATCATCGAATCAGGCCCCCCGGAGCACCCGTGATCGTCGCCCTGCACACCCGCGTCCGCCCCGATCGGGCCGCCGAATACGAAGCAGCACACCGCGAGGTGCCCGAAGCCCTCACCTCGGCGATCCGTGCCGCTGGGGTCACGTCCTGGACCATCTGGCGCAGCGGTACGGAGCTGTTCCACCGACTGGAGTGCGAGGACTACGCGCGCCTGCTCGCCGCGCTTGAGCACCTGCCCGTCAATGTCGCCTGGCAGGCCCGCATGTCCGAACTGCTCGACGTCGACCACGACTACTCCCTGGCCGGCGCCCAGGCCAGCCTGCCGGTCGTGTGGCAGCTGTGACCGACCGACGGGTCATCGACGCCCACCACCACCTGTGGGACCTCTCGGCGCGGCCGCAGACCTGGATCGAGGGAACCTATCTCGCACCGCTGAACAGGTCCTTCCTGCTGCCCGAGCTGGAGCGCGCGGCGCGCGCGGCCGGTGTGGAGGCCACCGTCGTCGTCCAGACCGTGTGCGTACCCCATGAAACACCGGAGCTCCTCGCTCTGGCCCGCCACAGCTCCCTGGTGGCCGGCGTGGTCGGCTGGGTCGACCTCACCGCGCCCGGTGTCGCGGGCGCACTACGGGCGCTGCGCGACGCTCCCGGCGGCGAGAAGCTCGTCGGCATCCGCCACCAGGTCCAACTGGAGACGGACCCCCGGTGGCTGCTGCGCCCGCAGGTGCGGCGCGGGCTGCTGGCGGTCGCCGACGCCGGGCTGCCCTTCGACCTCGTCGTCACGCCGCGCCAGCTCGCCGTGGCCACCTGGGTGGCCGCCGGACTCACCGGCTGCACCTTCGTCCTGGACCACCTGGGCAAGCCCCCCATCGCCTCGGGCGCCCTCCGTCCCTGGGCGGACGACGTACGGCGGCTGGCCGCCCTGCCCCATACGGTGTGCAAGCTGTCCGGGATGCTCACGGAGGCCACCCGGGGCGCATGGACCCGCGACGAGCTGAGGCCATACGCGCAGGTCGTCATGGATGCGTTCGGAGCGGACCGCCTGCTGTTCGGTTCGGACTGGCCGGTCTCCACCCTGGAGGCCGGCTACGCCGAGGTGCTGGGCGTCACCGAGGATCTCGTCGGCTCGCTCAGCCCGTCGGAACAGGACGCCGTCTTCTACCGCAACGCCTGCCGTGTCTACGGCCTCGCGCCGGCCTGACGACGCCGACCCGCCCGGGCCCGGGCGCACCGCGATGCCGGCTCGGGCGGACGGGCGGCTGTCAGCCCTGCCTCAGGTCCGTCTTTCCGAGAACCGAACGGAGCCACTGTTCGACGCCGGCAATGTGGATGGTGGCCCACGCCCGGGCGAGGTCGGGATTGCGATCGGCAATGGCGTCGTGGATGGCCTGGTGCTGCTGGCGGGTACGCCGGACAGCACCTTCCTCGGTCATGCCGCGCCATATCCGGGCTCGTACGGTGGGGCCGGAGAGCCCCTCGATGAGGGAGCACAGCACGGGGTTGCCCGAGCCGTCGGCGATCCGGTGGTGGAATTCGAGGTCATTGGCGATCAGCTCGTCCAGCGAGGCGTCCTCGTCCAGCCCGGCGAGCACCTCGCCCAGTGCGTCGATTTCTTCCTGCGACATCGAGCGGGCAGCCATGGCCGCAGCGGCCGGCTCCAGGATCCTGCGCACTTCCAGGAAATCCAGCACCGTGTCGTCCTGGTGGAAGTCGACGACGAAGGCGAGAGCATCGAGCAGCAGATCGGGTTCGAGACTCGTCACATAGGTGCCGTCGCCCTGGCGGACGTCGAGCACACGGATCAGCGACAGGGCCTTGACCGCCTCGCGGAGGGAATTGCGGGAAAGGCCGAGACGATCGGCCAGGTCGGCCTCGCGCGGCAGCTTCGATCCCGGTCGCAGCTCGCCACTGACGATCATGTTCTTGATCTTGTCGATCGCCTCGTCGGTGACTGGCACTTCGCCTCCTGGTTGTGTGACCTGAGCAGCATAGACCGCCCGCCCCCGGACGCCGCACCCCCGCGGGCGGGCCCGGACCGCACTGCGCCACGAATTCCCCGGCGAATTCCCTGGCCCATTCACTCTCCGGTCTCACGGCGAACGAAGCATGGAATACCTCCCGAGTATTCGTCCGCGCCTCCACCCAGGCATTCCCCACGCATGGGAGGGGCACTACCTAGGTACCTACCCAGGTTCTTGCGGACCGGTACCCATATCACCCCGCGCAGTATGCGCGAAATGTAACGGGATTTCCCTTCTCCCAGCCTTGGATTCCGCTGCCGAAAAGACTTCTCATGGAGTTGCTCCGGAAATACCCCGAAATTCCAGGAGAACCCCCATGTACACCGTCACCCCCACCTGGACCACCACCCGCCATGCGGCCGCCACGGCGATCGCACCGGCGGCGACCGAGCGTCGGCACGCAGCCGCGGGAGGGCAGGCCCGCGTATGGGGCCTGCCGCACCGTCCCCAGTCGGCGAGCGCCGCGCGCCGCATCACGCGCGCCACTCTCACCCGGTGGGACCTGGATGAGGACACCATCGACCAGGCCCTGCTCGTCGTGTCCGAGCTCGTCACCAATGCCGTCGAGCACGCGCTGCCCCCCGTGGCCCTCCACATCGAGCGGCCCGCGCGCGGCGACAGCGTCCACATCGAGGTCGACGACGGCGGCCCCGCTCCCGTCGAAGGCGCGTGGACCACGAGCTGCGCACCGGAGGAGCACGGCCGCGGCAACGCTCTGGTGGCCGCACTCGCCACGGACCACGGCATCCGCGAGCTGCCCGACGGCCTCGCGCACTGGGCCGACCTCGCCACCGCCTGACCGCTCACAGAACGCTGGGACGACCTGCCATGACCGCACCCGAGAGGCCCGCCACGCCGCGACCGGCCGCCTACCTGCACCACTACATCTACGACCACACCGTGGTGACCCGCTACCACAACGCCCTGTGCTCGTTCTCCGCCAGGCTGGCGCAGCCCGTCCCGGACTTCTACCTCGACACGGGCTGTCCGTCCACCGGCGCCCGGCCCCGCTTCGAAGAGCTGGTCCGCGGCGTGATGGACGGCACCCACCGGCTGCTCCTCATCCCGGGTCCGTGGGTGTTCTCCAGCGACGACGCACGCGCACGCAAAGCGATCCGCCTGCTGACGGCGGCCGGATGCCGCCGCATCCTGCGTCTTCCTGCGGTGGCGGTGCCGCAGCCGGGCGAACCGGTCAGGCCGAGCGCCCGCGGCGAGCGGTCATGATCCGCCGGGGCGCCCGGGCCGCGATGTACCTCCGGTGCTATCCCGACGACATCTGGCAGATGTCCTGCCACCACGACGCGCTGCTGCAGCTCGCCTCCCGGGAGGGGCTCTCCCCTCCGGCCGTGTTCCGTGACATCGGCTGCCGCTCGCGCGACCCTCGTCCGGCACTGGATCAGCTGCTGGCCCTCGCAGGCAACAGCTACCAGGTGGTCCTGGTGCCGGGGCCGTTCGTCTTCTCCATCTACGACGACGAGGCCCGCGCCGTCGTCGCGAGGCTCAAGGCGGCCGGGTGCGGGGTTCTGGAACTGCCCTCCCGGTTCCGCAGAGGAAGAGGTGGCGCACGTACGCGCCGTCAGTGAGCCGCCACGACGGTTCCGGGCAGGCCGCACGGCGGGGGCAGGGGGGGCCCCCCGGGCGCCGGGCCGGCACCGGTCGCCCCCCCCCCAGCCCGGCATCCCCCCCCGCCCCACA
>NZ_JBFAZJ010000052.1:0-30482 GCF_040681715.1 Streptomyces sp. NPDC051582 | reverse complement strand
GGTTGCTGTTCGCATCGATGCCGGCGATGTCCTGCTTGCCGTCACCATTGAAGTCACCACCCACCGTTCGCGCCATGACCGGCCCAGGGGCCGGGTCGTCGACGATGTTGTCGTAGCGCAGCGCGTCGTAGTAGCTGGTCGGCCAGCCCTCCAGGGACGAGCTGTTGATGTTCGCGGCCGTCGGGCCGTGCGTCGGGTTGTCGCGATTGCTCTCGGCGTAGTAGGTGAAGGCACCCGTGGACTGGTTGGTCCAGCCGGCGAAGAGGAAGGTGTGCTCGGCGGTGTAGTCCATCGCGTCGCCCGGCTTGAGCTGCGAGAAGCTGATCTGGGTGGACACGTTGGGCAGGGTCTGCGTGACCAGGCTGGAGTTCAGGTGCCAGGCCATGGATATGTATCCGGAGCAGTCCTCCCGGTAAGTGCCGTTGGAATCCGTGTGCCAGCCGCCCTGGTTGTACGGCACGCCCTGGTCGACCCAGCTCTGAGCGCGGGCGATGACCTCGCCGCGGGTGATCGTGCCTCCCACCGACGATGCGGCCTGGGCCGGAGCCGCGAGCGTCACGGCGGCGCCGGAGGCGGCAAGCACGGTGAGGGAGGCCAGGGAAGCGAGGGTGCGCTTGGTACGGGTCATGGGGATGTCTCCTTGGAAGGTTGAGGTGCACAAGTCGATGCGCTGGACGGAGCGGCGGGGCTCAGCGAGTGAGGGCGAGGCTTCCGGCGAGCGTGGTCAGGAGGTCGGCGTCGGAGGCGGGCGTGGCAGAGTTGCCCTGTCCGACCGAGGCGAGGTCGCTGTACTGGAGGACGGTGAGCACGTTTCCGTCTCCGGCCAGGTAGACGTGGTGGGTCTGATTGCCGGGGGCTGACATGCCGGGCACGGCAGTCCACTGGTACAGCCAAGCGGCGGCTGCCGGGCGGGCGGCTGTACGGGTGGACGTGGCGTCGGGGACGCGACCCTGCTTGGTCTGCGCATCACGCAGGGCGGCCTGGCATCCGTCGAGCTGGGTGTTGAGTGCCTGGCGGGCGCGGTCGGCGTCGGCCTGGGTGGCGAAGGTGAAGGTGTCCTGGATGGCGGGGGTCTTCGCGGTGCTGGCCCAGCCCTGCTGCTGCCAGCCGGTCGCGCCTTGGACGGCGGCGCATTCGTTGAGGCTGCTGGTGGGGGCGATTGTGCGGTTCTTCGGCGGGCCGATCGGCTTCCACCCTGCCTTGGCCTGGTTGGGCAGTTCCTCGACGGTGAGCGGGGCGGGCGCCTTGCCGACTGCCGGCTGACCAGACGACGGCGTGAGGATTGACGGCTTTGCCGCGGCCGAGGACGCCGTTCCTGCCGGGGAGGGCGTCACGGTGGCAGCGGGGGTGCCGCCAGCCTCGGCAGGCGTCGCGGTAGGTGTGCTTGCGGCCGGGGAGGTCACGGCCGGGGCGGTGGTACGCGGGGCGGCGGCCTGCAGGTCGTCGGCGGCGAAGGCGCTGGTGAATTGGGCGGTCGCCAGGGCTGCGGCGGCGACCACGGGAACGGCGGCGATCAGCAGGATGCGGCGGCGACGGGGCGTGGGCATGAAAAGAGCAGTCCTTCGGGACGGGTGCGGGCACGGCGGTGCCCTGTGATCGGCGGGGTGGCGGTGGCAGAGGGCCAGGTCGGACTCAGGGGCCAGGAGTTCGTTCGGGTGGTGCGCGTGCGCGACGGCTGCCTTGCAGGCGCAGCGGCCGTGCAAGTGGGACGTGGCGAGCGACATCGGCCGGGGCTACTGCCAGGCGGTGGTGGACTTCCCGGCGGCCGCGGTCTGCCAGTGGTGGTCGCGGTGATGCGGGTGTCGTCGGCGGTGGCGGTGAACTGGCTGGAGGGGGGTGAGCGTGGTGACTGCGGCGGCCTCGGCGAGACGGGGTGCTAACGCTTTCTCCGGCCGCGCCTGGCGGGTGGTGTTCCCTGCTGGCGATCTAGCTTCGTCGCCACTCAAGGCAGGTGGAAAGGCTTACAAGTGAACGGAAACGGCCCCGGACCCATCCGTCCAGCGGGATTGGAAGAGGGGTCGCGAGGCGCGACCAGGGAAGAGCCGACCCGGCGCCCGTCCTGGCGCGAAGCACCCACACCTGGCCGAGCTCACGGCGCAAGAGGGCCTTCAGTGCTGGCCGCGGAGGCGATGGGCCCGCCGATCGTGGCGGCGCTGGCCGGGGACGCTTCGAGGACGCCCTGCGCGGCGACCGAGATCGCGGAGGTGAGCGCGAACGGGACGGAGCGCCGCAGCGAAGACGTAGACATACGGCTGGACTTGGACATGGCGGTTTCCCCCACAGAGTTGATCGGTAGCATTCGAATTGCCGCCCGGCGCTTCGAGATCAACTCTGCCCTGGGTCCCTGACCTGCGGAAGTGCAATCCGCTGGACGTAAACGGCCTTGGCCCAAAGGGGTCCGGGCGGGCTGCCGGGACCTCCCGAACACGGTCGCGGGAGTCCTGGTGGTCAGGCGACTCTCTGGGTGGTGATGAAGAGGGGTGACAGCGGCACTCCCGTTGCACACAGGCGGTGGCCCTGTCTGGACAGGCTGTCTCCTCGTGTACGACGACACGCTGAACATGGGCGGGGTCACGCGCAGCCGGGGCAGGTGGCCAGGTGGGTCGCGTGCAGGGCCTTGAGCAGTGCAAGGTTGGCCTCGGTAATCCGATGGGAGTACGAGGCGAGGGACGTGAGCGGGATGTGCTCGCCGCCCTTGAGGGCGAGTCCAGGGGTACTGGTCCGGTCGGTGATGCCTTTGCCATCGATCCGGAGCCCTAAGCGGAAGCCGCGGAAGACCACCCAGGCGCCGAACCCGAGGACAGAGGCGTCGATCAAGATACTGGCCGGGTCGGGTGCCCCAGCGAGCCCCGCTGCGCCCACCACCGCGAACGGGCTCCCCACCAAGATCAACATGGCTCACTGGCTCACTGGCTCACTGGCTCAATGGCTCACTGGCCCACGCTGCCAAGGGTTTGGGTAGGTATCGGAGGTGGCGACGTGGGCTCCATGGATGTCTTCCCTGGGAAAGATGAGAGCGTCAGGAAGCGGTCACCGGGGCTCTGCTGACGAGGCCCGGCATGCGGCCTGACTGTTCCTGGACGGCTATGCGGTGGGTGCATGCGGGCCGTCTTGAGCGACCTGATCTTTTGGTGTTTGGGCAGGCCGCGGTACTTCGTCGTGCTCGGAGCGGGAGTACATCGTGCTCTGCGGACTCCACCCCGCACCGCCATCACCGAGACCCATTCGACAGAGTGAGTACAAAGCCGACACCGTGTTCACGAGGACCCCGGCGGCCTGACGGCTGCCGGGGTCGTTTCATCCCGTCCGATCGACAACGACCGCGTCGCCTTCGTGCTCATCTTCCGCATCGCTCAACACCGGTGGTCCGCGGTCAGGCGGGATCCGAGGGCAGCCAGCCCTGCTGGACGGCGCGGACACCCGCCTCGAAGCGGCTCCGTGCATTGAGCCGGCCCATCAGGTCTGTCGCGATCCGCCGTGCCGTGCGCTGGGAGATGCCGAGCCGTTTGGCGATCGCCTCGTCCGTGTGTCCCTGGGCGAGGAGGCCGACGGTGGCCGCCTCCTGCGGGCTCAGGCCGTGCCCGTCCCGCATCACTGCCTGGCCCAGTACCTGCGCCCCTGCCCAGACCGTCTCGAAGAGCGCGCACAGCGCGGTGAGAGTGCCCTGGCCGGTCAGGACGACCGCTGCGGCCCCCGAATCCTCACTGTTGACCGGGATGACAGCGGTCGCACGGTCAGTGATGATCATCCGGGTGGGCAGGGCCGGAACCGTCCGTACCTGGCCGCCGAGCCGGGTCAGCCAGTTCGCGTAGTCGACCGTGTTCTGGTCATTGCGGACGCTGCTCAAGTAGACACTGCGCATCCGCACCCCCCGGCCCAGCAGTTCCTCGTCCAGCGGACGTGATGCGTCGAGCTGTGCCAGCGGCTGGGCGCCGCCCGGGAGGAACGCCATGACCTCCGTGGCCACGTCGCGTGTCAGCCGGGCGAGCGTGTCGCGGATCGCGTCTATCCCGATGAGGTGTTCGACCCCGGGACTGCTGGCCGCCGGCCGGAGATCGGCGTACTCGGCAATCAGCTGAGCGGCCGCACTCCGCGACGACTCCAGACGCAGCTGCTGCGCCGCCAGCTCGGCCTGCTGGCGGGCCATCAAGGCCTCCATTCCGACGTCTGGGGAGACGGCCCGCAGGCCTCCCTCCCGTTCTGCCGACGGCCGTACCAGAGCAAGTTCGCTCAACGCGTCGAGAGCGTCTCGCACCTCTTCCTCGCTCCTGCCCACCCGCGCGACGAGTTCGGCGACGCCGCCCGTCGGATCGGCCAGTATCGCGCGGTAGACCGCCTCCGCCACCGAGTCGAGTCCCAATGCGGTCAGCATCCTGATCCCCCTGAAAAGCCGATGATCCCCACCCCTGATGCCGGACAGGCTGCCACGGCCATGGCCCCGACGGACTCGGACAACGTCTCGTACGACATCTCACTCCCCATTCCCTGACCGCAGCGATTCCACAGCGATCCGTGTGCTGTTCAAGCCGCACCACCTCGTCGAAGTCCGTGCGGGATCGTTCCGACCGGACCGCCGGCCCAGCCTGGTCGCGGCACGGTCCAAGCGCAGCCATCGGCTCCGGATGGCCGCCGGGTAACTCACACTCCCCACCCACGCAGACCACAGCCTCCCGCCCCGGCACGCCACCCAGGCACCGGCCGGCACCTCGGTGGCGCCACACGCTCCCGAGGAACACTGCCGGCCGGTAGACCATGCGCCGTCAAGCACCTGCACTTCACGACCGCTTGATTGAACCCAGTCAGCCGCAGGATCGGTGTGCGAGGCGCGCCAAAGTCCTAGATGATCCGTGCACAGCCCGAAAGGCCGATGGCCACCCGGGGCACGCGAGACCGCACCCTGCCCACACGGTGGACCCAAGAGGCCATGGCCCGAAGGGGCCACATCGCAATGCCTGACGCGGGAGTCAGCCGTTGGAAGAGTCGACCCCATGTACCTCGTCCACACCGGCCTGCGCGCACCGCGCGACACCTTTGCACCCGCAGACCTGCGTTTACTGATCCGTTCCCGCCTCGGCCCGGACGACGGGGCCGAGCACGTCAGTGTCCATCCGCATGCCCGGCCGGATCCCGTGATCGGCCTGTACCTGCGTGCGGGCAGTCTCGCGGAGGCGGAGGAACACGCGGCCATCCTGATCCGCCTGCTGCTCTCGCGCTGCCCCGAGCTCGCCGACTGGACGCCACTGAGGCCGCAAGTGCCCCTCATCGCCGCCGCGTTCGAAAGCCGCCCGCCCGCCTCCGAGCCTTCGCTGGACTGATTGGTCCAATGCCGCTACGGGCCACCCGGATCCCCTTCCACCCCGTCTGACCAGCGACGAAAGTAGTTCTCGCCAGCAGGGAGCAGCTCCCGGCGGGCCAGGACCGGACAGCGCCACCGCGGGACGCAGGCCGGTTGAGGACACGGATCCGTCGCTCGAACCGTCAGAAGAGGACACCCCCCATGCTCCGCACCCGTATCGCTCAGGCCTCCGCGGTCACCGCCCTTTCCGCCCTCACCGTGCTCGGTGTCAACGCCGTCGTCGGCCAGCTCGACGGCCCGGGCCGACTGGTCGCCGCCGCGCAGGCCGGAGCCTCCACGGACTCCATGGGCTGGTCGTAATACCGCGGCGCCCGTCAGCTCGCCCTTCGTACTCAAGCCGAACCACCGGACCGAGGTATCTCCATGTCTGCAACCGTCCGCCCTCGCACGAAGATCGCCGCACTGGCCGGGCTGGGCTCCGGAGGGTTCCCGTGCCTTGCAGTCGTTGCGGTTACCGGGCACGGGTCGGCCGACGGAGACGACAAGGCGTGAGTCGGCGTCGATGACGAGCTGATGGTTGGTCGAGTAGCGGTAGTTCGAGAGATACCGGCCGTGGTTCTGCAGGGCCCCGATCAGTAGAGCCACCGATCCAGGAGCCCCGGCCAGAGAAACCCCTCGTAGCCCTTGAAGGCCGCAGGGTCGATCTCCTTCAGCTCCCCGGCCAGTCGGCTCAACTCGGCGAAAGCCCGCTCTTCTCCGCCGAGCACCGAGAGGAGCTCACCCTGTTGCTCAGGGCTGACTCCTAGAGCCGAGCGCGTCGCATGTTTACCGGACAAATCTGCGGCGTACTCGCCGACGAGGAAAGGGGTCCCAACCTTGCGGTCCCTGCTCGTATCCGGCCGACCGCGGCAGCGGCGCTGGCGGGGCGGGGTCGGGACAGCCTCGGCGCATCTTCGCCTGGTGAACATTCGGAGGCTCGTGCCGCGCGGGGACAGCAAAGCGATGCGGACCCCGACTTCCCGCAGGACCCTTAACGCAAGAAGGCCCCGCCTCCTGGCAGCTGCCAGCGACGGGGCTTTCTCGGTCAGTCAAACAGACCCAGTCGCCAGAGCACCGCGCCCGGGTGGGGCAGGAGGTCGTTGCCGCGGCGGTATTGAGGGGCGAGGCGTGGTTGGACCCCAGTCCCTCCGGCACCGCGTCCAGGGGCCGCCGGCGGGCGGAACGGGCGCATCTTCGGTGGGGATCACCGTGCCGGCTGTCGGCCCTGATTGCTGAGGGGGTGGCGGGCGGTCAGGCGCCAGGGTCGACTTCGGGGTGCGTGAACCGCACGGGCTTGCCCAGCGACCGGGTGTAAGCGATTTCGGCTCGGGTGCTGTCTCCGATGTAGTCGCCGACCACGAGTACCTCATCGGCGAGCCGAATCTTCGCACGGTGCGGTACTTATCCGAACTAGCCCAGACGACCTGGCGGGATCGGCTCGCAGTCGAGTTGCTCAAAGTAGTCGGCAACAATCACGGAGCCAGGAAGCATTCGGGCGTGTCGCGCTGCCAACTCCGTTTGGCTTGGTTGCCCTTCAACGCGTGTCCGGGACGGGGGAGAATGCAGCACATGGATGACGCGTTCACACTCCTTCGCCAGGCCGTCGATCTGCTGCCGGAGGAGGCAGCGGCAGAGAACGGGCAGACAGTCGGGGATGTGCGCGAGGACATCGGGCGCCAGGAGTGGGAGATGGTGCTCGGCGTTCTCATCGAGATCGGGGACGTCCACCCCGTGTCCGTGGACTTCTGGGACCTCCTTGCCGAGGCTGCTCGGCAGATGATGCTCGACCGCATCCGTCGTTGGTGCGAGTGGCGGGGCTGGGAGGTCAGGAACGGCACCCTCCGGGCGACCCTGAGCCTGGTGGGTGCGGAGGAGGGCCGACGCCGGACTGCATTCGCCGCAGACGGACGGCTCCGGCCGATGTGGGACATCGGCAACCGCACCGCCGGCGGGGAGCGAGAGCTGAACATCGCTAGGTTGTGGGTGGAGTATGCGCAAGAGCTCGGCCCGGGAGAGGCCGCCGACGTTCGGCTGGCTCCCCTGAGCCCCGAGCAGTGGAAGCACTTGAAGTGCGGCGATGTGATCACCATGCACGAAGCCCGACCTGCCGCCGGAACGGCCACCGTGATCGAGGTCCTGCCGCCGCGCGCCTGAGCCCATCACGTCGCCCCAGATGCCCCGCCAGCGGCAGATAGTTGTCCGCCGCCAGGCTCAGGGCCAACCGAAATCAGTCGGCCTCCAGGGCGTCTGCCCGCCTCGCCAGGCCCGCTGCGATGTCATCCCAGTCCGGTCCGTGCAACCACAAGTTCTCGGCAGCCTCGCGCATCAGCGCTGGCTCATCAGGTCGCTGCAGGAGCACCAACCGATAGGAGAGATCGCGCACCCAGACCGGGAGACGGCCATCGACTACCAGTGTCGCCCAGGAAATCGTCGGGGCGGCGGGCCCAGGGCGACTTCTCCGAACCGCAGACCCTCCACTTCATGCACCCGGCGGTGAATGCCCCGCCCTCCGCACTCCAGAGGTGGAACATCCCCGTGCGGGCGTCTTCTCGCGCGAGAAAGGGCCCGAGGCTCCCTTCCCTCGATGGGTGCCCTTCGGAGCATGGCAAATACCCAGGTGGGCATCCCTGGGGAGGTCTGATGGGCGGCTGCACGTACCACTCGGACGGGGCCACGGCTCGGCACCCTAGGGTTCCGGCTCTTCCCTACGACAGGGTGCGCGAGGAGCGCACCCTCTGTTGGCGGGAGCTCAATTCGCACCCTGTCCATACGGGCCCGCACGCTGAGCGGTCCTACCGTGGTGGGATGAGAGCTCTGTCGGCTACACAGCGAGGACGCTGGAGCCACGCCGGCAGCGGTCCGACCGGGGGACTTGGACTCGGGTTCACCTCGCTCCCTCGGCATGTGCAGGTCAAGCCCGTTGCGCGCTCGCCCCGCACAGCCGGCCCGGCCCTCTCGTTCCTCGGAGCAGAGCCGGATCGTCATGGCCGGGCTGGCCGGGCAGAATCGGGCATGTATGAGCCCCCCCATCGCAGCAGGCAGCCGCCGAGCCCCCAGCTGGCCGGAATAGCAAGAGGCGCAGGCCGCTCCGGTCGCAAGTCAGACATGGCAGCCCCAGCTGCGCCGACTATGGCTGTCTGCGGCCCGAGTGCACGGCCGCGGCCCGCCGGGACCGTGCCAGGCGTACTCAGGAGCTGAAGGCGGGCAGGCCGGCCCGGATTTCCACGGATGACGCCGCCGCCCATGCCGGCCGGCTGCGGGAGAGCGGGCTGTCGGCGGCGGACATCGCCGAGATCTCCGGGATCTCGATCACCCTCGTGCGACGCCTGCTCAAACCCGCCGGACAGCGCCCCATCTTCCTGCACCGGTCCACCTCCGACGCCATCCTCGGCACCGCGCCGGACCGAGCCCTGCGACGCGAGCGCGCCCTGCCCGGCCTGATCCCTGCCGACAGGGCAGCTACAGCGCTGCAGTACCTCTCGGAACAGGGTTGGCCGACCAGCTTCCTCGCCGGGCGGCCGGCACGACCACCCACACGATCGCCGCCATCCGCGGCCTCGAACGCCGAAGGACCTCCATCGCCCTGGACCGCAGGATCCAGCGCCTCACCGCTCACCTCCGCGCCAGCACTCAGGCCGACTACGGCATCGCCACACACCGCAGCCGCCGTGCTCAAGCCGCCGCACGGCAGCGAAACCAGCCGAGGACGTCTGCGATCACCGTTCCCGGACCGCGGCAGACATCCTGATCCACCGATGGCGGTGCGGGCTGCCTTCGTCCGCCCCCGTCAGCAGAGCGCCTCTGCCGAACTGTGACTGAGCGCGGTACCTGGCCTGGATAGCCAACTCCGATGCTCAACATTGCGGCAGGTGCATGGCGGGCAACGGCTGGTGCGGCCCCGTGCCGCGTGGGTGAAGCTTCTGCACCACCCCTCGAACGGCCCCGCCGAGCGGGAGCATGAGCTACGTGGCGTTCGACGCCTGGGGGTGGGAGTTCGTGAGGCAGCCGACACGGCCTTGTACTCCTGCGGCTGCCGCGAAGTAGCAAGGAGTTCTACGTCATCAGGTGCAACTCGGCCTGTATCGGATTCTTGGCGTCGTCAGTCGCACAGCCGGCCCTCGGTGGTAGCGGTGAGTGCCTGGACATGTGACAGGGCGATACGGCGGCGCGTGAGATCGACGTCTGTGATCTTGACTGTGAGGGCGTCGCCGACCTCGGCGACGTCTCTGGACGATTCATCCAGCTCGCTGGTGTGCACGAGCCCCAGGAAGCCGTCCTCTCGGTCCTCGATGCGGACGAAGACGCCGAACGGGACGATCTTGGTGACCGGCCCGATGACCACCTCGCCGATCCTTTGCGCTACCTGCGGCCACGGGTCTTCCTGCACCGCTCGGAGCGACAGAGGCACCCGTTCCCGGACCATGTCGACGTCGAGGACCTCGGCTGTGACCTCCTGGCCGACGCTGACGACGTCGGACGGGTGGTCGAACGGGCGCCAGGACAGCTCCGGGATGTTGATCATTGCGGTGAAGCCGCCGATCTCCACGAAGGTGACGCCGAAGCTGGCGATGTCCGTCACCGTGCCGGTGACGACCTGGCCTCGCCGCAGGGTCTTCAGGAACGCCCAGTCCCGGTCGCTGGGCGTCGGCTCGGTCTGCCAGCGAGCGCGAAGAACGCCGTCGCTGTCGGGTAGCACAGCGGTGAACAGCGGGAGATCTTCACCGGCGTACATGGATACGACGCCGGCAGCACGTGCGTCGGCGAGCTGGGAGGTCACTGCCTCGAACTGGGTCTCGTCCACGACCGTGCTCGTGATCTGGCCGTCCTCGTCCTCCCAGACGATCTCCACGAGGCCTTCGTCGGGCAGGGCGGCCACGGCCGTGTCGACGTCGGTGAGCAGGTCTGGCCAGATCGCCAGCTGTGCGCGCGGGGCCAGCTTGGAGCGCACGGTCTCGATGGTGTCGCGGGTCACCCGGTGCCACCGGGAGGCGTTGCCGGCGAATACTTCCTCCAGGAACACGGCGCGGTGGGCACTGACGGTCCAGCGGAGGCGGCCCCAGAAGTCGGCGTCGGCCGGCCGCTGCACGTAAGAGGGGTCGTCGGGGACGAAGTCGTACGGTGAGGCGTCTAGGCGTTCCGAGAACAGGCCGAGCGCGCGGGTACGGGCCAGTGCGGCTTCGCAGGGCTGGTTGCTGCCGATGTAGATGTACTGATCCCAGCCGACGTGCACGGCGAACGCTTCACCTGCCTCCAATCGGCACCAGGCGCCGTTGTCGCGGAGCATGGACCGGACAAGTTCCAGGCCGACGGGGATGGGCACCAGAGCGCCGTCGTGGAACCCGGCCAGGCCGGCCGGGAACAGGTCGGCCAGGCCGTAGCCGTCAACCGGCGGCTCCAGACCGAAGTGGGCGAAGCCTCCGATCTGTGGCTCGCGGATCTCCAGCTGGTCAATCCCCGCCACCTCCGCGAAGGCGGCGATTGCCGCCAGGTAGGCCTCCTCGACCGGCCCGTGGTCACTGGCCGTGTCCTCAGCACCGGTGTAGTGACCGCGCTCGTCACGGTGGGCGGGGTCGTACTTGGTGATCCGGTAGACGAACGGCGGCACGCTGCTCCCTGGGCGGTCTGAAGGGGATCCCAGCGTAGGTTCCGCTGCTGGGTCCGCGGTCAGGATTTTCGGAGGAACAGCCCAGGTAGACAGCTGACCAGGATGATCCACGCGCTACCGTGCGCGCCAACTCTCACGCTCAAGCGCCAACTAGCGTGCTCAAGCGCCCACTATCGCGCTCAGTCACATCAGCTGTGACTGAGCGCGATAGTTGGCCGGGATAGCCGACTACCGCGCTCAGATTCGTGAGATCAGGCGGGGGCCATGCCCGTCTCGTAGGCGAGGATCACCGCCTGGCCCCGGTGGTCGAGGCCAAACCGGGCGAGCAGCCGTGAGGCGTACGTCTTCACGCTGGCCAGGGAGATGTGGAGTTTCTCGGCGATCTGCTGGTCGGTGCGCCCGGAACCGATGAGGGTCAGGACTTCACGCTCGGAGTCCGTGAGGGTGGCGATCTTTTCGGGGGTGTCAGGCGAACTCAGAGAGGTACGCCCGCGCGCCTGGATGATCAGCGCCTTCGTGATCTCCGGTGCGTGAACGGTGCCGCCGGCCGCCACGGTGCGCACCGCAGCGGTCAGCTCCTCGGGCCGGGAATCCTTCAGCATGAAGCCCGCCGCCCCGGCATGGAGTACTTCCAGAAGGCTCCCCTCTGAGTTGAGGGTGGTCAGCGCCAGAATTCGCGGCGGGACCGGGAGCCGCATCAGGCGGCGGGCCGCTTCGCTCCCTCCGCCAGCGCCGTCGAAGTTCATGATCACTACATCCGGCTCGTGCTCCTTGGCGGCATCGAGTCCCTGGGAGGCGTCGGCAGCCTCACCGACGACCTTCATCCCGTCGGCGGCCTCCAGCACGATAAGCAGGCCGGAGCGAATGGCGGCCGCCTCATCGACGATCAGTACCCGGATCACACGCTTCCCCTTCATCGCGGTGCAGCGCCTTGCTGCACGTCAGCTCAGTGATCACTACCCGTGCCGCCATGGGCCACGCTGAGTCCGAAAACCCGTCACACAGGTCCCACTCATCCGGGGGGCACAGGCGTCACCCGGTCGGGTCCGCAAACGCAGAACAGTACCTGCTCAGGGTGATCCACCCGCTACCTTGCGCGCCAACTATCGCGCTCAGGTGCCAACTAGCGTGCTCGAGCGCCAACTATCGCGCTCAGTCACAGCCCGGTGATCGCATCCCTACGGCGGAGTAACCGATTCGCCTTGTTCGATTTTCGTTCGATAATCTGGAGGAGAGGTTTCAGTCATAGCGGCCGAAAAAGGACGTTCTTGTGGAGGTGTGCCATGAACTGTGGGGTGCACCTGCACGTGGCCAGCGGCTACTCCGCCCGCTCCGGGGCCTCCCACCCCCGGGACCTGGTCCGTCGCGCGGCCGAGCGAGGCGTCGGCACGCTCGCGCTGACCGACCGCGACACCGTCACCGGCACCGTGCGGTTCGCGAAGGCAGCCATCGACGACGGGATCCGCCCCCTCTTCGGTGTCGACGTAGCCGTCGCCCCCCACACGCCCGTCCGCCCCAGCGCGACAACCCGTCCACGCACGCCCGTGCGCGGCGGCGCGCATGTGGTGGAGCCGCGGTTTCGGGTGACGCTGCTCGCTCGCAACGCCGCGGGATGGGGGCGGCTGTGCCGGTTGGTGTCGGCGGCGCACGCTGGTGCGGCGGGCGGCCCGCCGGTGGTGTCGTGGGAGGCTCTCGCCCGGTACGCGGGCGAGGACCTGGTGGTGCTGCTGGGGCCGGTGTCGGAGCCGGTGCGTGCCCTGTCAGGCGGGCGTCCGGATATCGCCGAACGGCTGCTCGCGCCGTGGCGCGAGATGGTGGGCGCGAACCTGCGGCTGGAAACGGTGTTCTGGGGTCTGCCCGGGACAGGGCCGGGTTCGCTGCGCCTGGCCGCCCGCACCCTCGGCCTCGCCGACCGACTGGGGATCCCGCGGTCCTGACGAACGCGGTCCGCTACGCCGATCCCGGCCAGCACAAGATCGCCGACGTCCTGGACGCGGCACGCCTGCTGCGTCCGATCGACCGGCGGCGGCTGGACTGTGGCCAGCGGTGGCTGACCGGCCCCGGTGAGATGGCGGCCGCCGCCGAGCGGATCGCGCAGGCCGCCGGTGCCGGCCGCAGCTCCAGCACCCGAAGCCGCACCCTCACCGAAGCCACCGCCCACACCCGACCGCTGGCCACCGCCGCCTACGAGCTCTACGACCAGCTCGCCCTGCAACGCGCCCGCGTCCGCAGCATCAGCCTGCGCGCACACAACCTCCACCCCGCCAGCGCAGCCACCCAGCAGCTCACCCTCGACCTACACGACGACCGCGCCTTGGCGATCGAAGCGGTAACCGACCGCGCCCGCGCCCGCTACGGCCCCGGAGCCCTACGCCCCGCCACCCTCGCCATCAGCATCGACTCGGGGAAACATCGCAATCCCTGATTCAGGCCTTTCTCGCTTGGCAAGGTCGGGCGCGCGATGCCCGGCAGGTCGGCCCTTATCGCGCCCTTGGGCGGGTGAACACGAGGTTGGCGTGCCGCTGAAGGCCGTCGCCCTCGAACTGGCTGCTTGCCAACTCCCACCCGATGCCAGTCACGTCCTGGATGGCCTTGGCCAGATCGACGTCGTGCTTGGTGGGGCGTGGGTAGAACTTCCGAATGAAGACGGTATCCCCACGCTTCCATGCATCGCCAGCGGCAACCCCAATCGGAGGTATGGCAAGCCTTTTCAGCAGCTTGATCGACGCCTCATCCAGACTGCGGTCTTTGGGAGTTCGGACTCTGACGAGCCGGCCCTGTGTCCCGAGACCGTGGAGGAACTGGACGCCTTCCGCCGTGAGCACGAGAGCACCACCATCTGGTGTGGCACCAAATTCGAGGGCGGCTGCGGCCGCCGGCTCACGACGCGCCGCTGTACCGACAAGATCTGCCACTTCGCCCACTACGGAGCGGACGGCGCCGGTCAGCGCTGCGGCCGCACGGCAAAAGGCAAGGACAGTGCGGATCACCTCTTTGCCAAAGCCCACCTGGCGGCATGGCTGCGCGCCCACGGGCTGACTGCAGAGTTCACCTACCCCGAGCCGCTGGGCTCTGCGGTGCGGGCACAGCTGGATGACGGACGGACCTTCCTGCTTCACCTCGACCGTAGCCGCCCCGTCGCCTGGGACGACGATGCTGGGAGATCGTCCTGGGACCCGGCGTGCCTGTTATCACGGACATTCTGAAGCAGCGCGGGTACATCCACCGGATCCGCTTCGAGGACCGGCCTGGCGGCGGCCGCGTGATG
Source organism: Streptomyces sp. NPDC051582 (assembly GCF_040681715.1). Classification (NCBI taxonomy): domain Bacteria; kingdom Bacillati; phylum Actinomycetota; class Actinomycetes; order Kitasatosporales; family Streptomycetaceae; genus Streptomyces; species Streptomyces sp. NPDC051582. The sequence goes on along the minus strand of NZ_JBFAZJ010000052.1, from coordinate 16,274 downwards.
AAGTTCGGCACCGAGCTCCCCGGTCAGGGCACCATCTGGGACAGCCTGGACAAGGTCACGCTCACCCACGAGGGTCTTGCCACTGTGGCCAGGCCCGACGGCGTCCGCATACCCGTGTCCGAAGCCTCCCGAAGGAGCGTCGTGAGCGAGCGGGCCATCGTCACGGTCACTCGATCCCACCCGCACCCGGCGAAGGCCGCACGCCAGGACGACCCCGTCAAGCGTGCGGTGATGCACCTCGACCGAGCCCTGCGCGAGCAAACGAATCAGATCTATGACGCAATAGGCGCCATCCGGCAGCTGCTGGAGACGGGCCAGACGCCGGAGGACATCGGCAGACTGCGTCTCGCCCAGGGCCGCGCGAAGGTCTGGATTGATCAGCAGGCCGCGTACCGCCGAGAGGTCATTGGCCGGCTGAAGGACCAGCCGACCTCCGCCCTCCTGGCAGAGGCCGCACAGCTGGTAAAGGACCCGGACGCCACGCGCGAGGAACGAGAGGCCGTACGTACCGCCCAGATCCGGTACGAGGATGATCAGGCTGCCTACCGTGAGCTGGTTAAGCAGCGCGCACTCAGGAGGCAGCAGCGCGAGGCGGAGCAACACGAATGGAAAGCCGCGCAGCGAAGCCAGGATGCGGAGCGCCGCAGGCTCGCTGAGCAGGCCTTGACCGAGCGTCGTCAGGCCGAGGCGGAACAGGCTCTGGCCAAGCGTCGCCAAGCCGAGGCAGCTCAGCGTCAGGCGCACGCCGAGAAGCTCGCCTACCTGGCACTCTTCCTCTCAGGCGCCCTGAAGAAGGCGGCCCGTGAGGGGCGAACCACCACCTGGGAAGAAATCGGGCAGAAGACCGGCCAGCGGCTCCTGGGCGAGCTCGGCTACGAAGACAAGCTGGATCTGTTGGAGACGGTCGAGAAAGCCACCCTCCCCGGCAATCCCCTGTGGTCGACCGTCCTCGCCGCTGTCGGCACCGGTGAAGCGCTACGCCTTCACCGCGACACCTCACAGCGCCTTCAGCGGGCCGTCCCTGACAGCGACAGCGACCTCCTCATCCAGCTCACGGCCGACTGCGCTCAGCTCCGCCGTCAGTGGTAGTCAACCCGGAAGACGACGCGGCGCCCGACCAGGGCGCCGCCGCCCCGAAGCCACCCCTGGTCGGCGTGCCCCACCATCGGCATCGCAGCACACCAATCTGTACGGCCCGCAGCAAGCCCAGCACCTTGCAGCGCCTGGGCTGTGAGAGCGGCGGCAGGCGATTCAGCTCTCGGGCCTGGCTGGCCGGGCAGAATCGGGCAGGTATGAGCCCACCACCACAGCAGGCAGCCGCCGCGCCCCCGGCTGATCAGAGCAGCAAGAGCCGCCGCGCAGACCAAACCCGGCCAGAAGATCGAGATCGTGCGACCACCGCGTAGCTCCCAGGCCGCGCACCGGTAGTCCACACTGGGGGAAGGCGATAGGGAGGTGAAGGGGACATGAGCGTTGCCAGCCTGGCCCAGCACCACGGGCCCTGGACCGTTGAGTCGGTCCTGGCTCTGGATGAAGACCGTTCGCACCGATACGAACTCGTGGGTGAGTCGCTCGTGATGTCCCCCGCCCCCGGCCTGCGCCATCAGCGGGCCAGCTACCGCCTCCACGTCGCCCTCGACGCCGCCGCCCAGACAGCCGGCGCCACGGTGGAGGTCCTGGAAGCCATCAACGTGATCCTGCCGTCCGGGCTGGTCGTGCCGGACATCGTCGTCGCCGACGCGGGCGCGACCGCCGAGGACGGCGTCAGCATCGACGCCGAAGCCGTCCAGCTGATCGTCGAGCTCGTCTCACCCGGCAACAAGACCATGGACCGCAAGTTCAAACCCATGCTCTACGCCGAGGCCGGCATCCCCCACTACTGGCGCCTCGAATTCGACCCCGCCCCACGCCTGATCGTCAGCGAGCTCGCCGACGGCCGGTACACAGAAAAGACGATCGCCCTGCCCGGAACGACGACCCGCGTCCAGGCACCATTCGTCTTCGAGATCGACCCGGCCGGACTCACCGAACCCAAGCGACGCGGCTGAGGCCCATACGGAGGCCCGGGACATGGACCGCACCGGAGCGCTCGCCCTTCCCCAGCGCCAGCAGGTCGAGCAGTCGCGTACCGCACTGCTGGAGAAGATCTCGCGGACCCAGGACGAGCACGGCGCCGTACTGGCCCAGTACGGCGAGATGCTCACCGAAATCCTCACCCTCCTGCGCAGCGAGAACGGCCCTGCCCGCTGAGTGGTCCCCGTCCGTCACCGATCGGCCGTGAGGTCGTTGAAGAACCCGGGACGCACACTGTTCCGGGCAGGCCCTGACCGTTCTCCTGGCCGCCCGGAATAGCCCGCGGTCCTGACGCCGTCCGCCCGCCCCTGGTGACCATCCGCTGATGGGTTGATGGGTTGAAGGGTGTGTCCGCCTCACCCCACGGCGCCGGCGTCAGGACCAATTCCCCTTCCCCCTCCACCAGGACTTAGGGTCACAGTCAGCCCGCGCCGATATGGCGCGCGCGGGTCAGGCCCGGTGCCCAGGTCTCTGGGGGCAGTACCACCGGGCCGCCCCGGACTTCCGCCCACCAGGCGCCGGCAGGTCCGGCAGTGGACGCGCATTGGACACAGGTAGTCGCGGCAGGACGGATCTTCAGGCGTTCGCGCGGAATCCGGTGCCACAACCCTTGAGCTGGTCGTACTCGCGGATACACCGCCACCGCCACATCCGCTTCCGGAGTCCGTCCTACACCGGTCATCGGGGCCCCGGGCCATCCCGTTCATCGTGTGCATCACCGACACCAAGGCTTGGGCGGATGGGATGGTGAACACGACGCGACGGCCGTCGCCCAGGACCTCCGCTGGGTGTGGAAGCCTGGAGAGACGGATCCGTCATCGGGTGATGTGGGTCCTCTCGTCTGAGAGAGTCATCTTCAGCCTGCTGGCCAACAACTCGCCGAGCTTCGCTTTGAGCGCCCTGCTTCGAACTTCACCTCGTGCACGAGCACGATGCAGTCTTCGGCGTAACGCACGAACCGGTAGTTCGGCACCCATCTGGCGCCGGCACAGCCGCCGCCAGAGTGGACTCATTTCCGATTCCAGAATCGCGATTGATGCCGACTCAGGACCGAGCTGAATGTTGCCACCAGATGGAAGGAAACCCTGTTATGGCCTAAATCTTGCCTGATCGCCATCCACGTACAACATGAAGGGGGTGATCACCGGGCCAGTGTCTTTGCCTAGTGGGTGTAGTTCCACTCCTCGGTCACGGATCTCTTTCGTGGCCCATCCCTTGTCCGGAGGGAACCCCTCCTTCGCGGCTTCGTTCTGAACGTCGAAGAGAGGACGGACCGCTTCCCAGCCTTCCATCGGCTCGAACCGGCACGTAGTCCATGGCTGGTCGGAGACGGCCATGTAAAGCAAACCGACCGGAACTTTGCCGACGTATATCCGCCACTGCACGGATCTGATCTCGTTGGACTGCATCCGTAACTATCCCTGCCCCAAGTCTCGCAGCATTTGCTGCAGACTCGTTCCTGCTGGCCAATAATGGACTATCGCCTCCGCAGGGAGACGCCACTTCGCCAACACTTCCCTGTCTCTGAAGGCAGTCTTGGCTACGTCAATCCCGTACAACTCTCGAACGTGTGGAGGGACAGAGACATGATCCCATGCGTGGACGATCTCTGAGTCGACCTTGCTGAGGTCTACGGCGATGTACCCGTGTGCGCCACGCCCTGCCGTGGCGCTGCCCTCGCCATAGATTCCGATCATGACCTTGGGATCGCGGGTCAACGAGATCCATGGTGAGTTTGTCCCGTCAGCGATGTGCTGCCACGGTTGCATGTCAGCTCGCGCGCCTGGCCGCACGAGGCTCGCTGATGGCCCCTCACCCTCCCGAAGTGCGCGGAATGCGAGGGAGGAGGAGTGGGCGGAAACAGTGCCAGTGGGCTGCAGGAGCCCGCGGAGCCAGCTGAACGCCGGTCCTACAAGGCCGCTCCCTGCACCACCGACGGCACCAGCGAGAAGGTCCCACGGGTCCGTGGGCCGGCAGGGCTCTGAGTTGATCGCATAGGAGAAACCTGCGCCCACTCCGGCATTGACCATTGCCGACGCGGCGAAGCCTCGCCCGCCAGCCAGGCCAGCAGCGCGGGCCGCAAGACTTCCAGCACCGGGCATGAGCAACCCGGCGAGACCACCGACCACAGCTCCCCTGCCAGCCGACTTTGCAAGACCCGAGGCAGTGAACCCGCTGTTGCGGTGTTGCCAGCTGTAGACGGCACCCTCGACGACTGCTCCGGTGACTGCCCCGACGGCGGCGCTGACGCACAACGGACAGGCGCCGGTGGGATCAGATTGGTTGACGGGGTCGTTGTTGGCGTACGCGTAGGTGGACGAATTTGCCGCCGACGCTGTTTCTGGCCGCGGGTCGGGGCTGGTGAACCGGCCGGATTTCGTATCGTAGTCTCGGGCAGGAAGCTGGATCCGCCCCTGGGAGGCCGGGTCCTTGAAAGCACCGGTGAACCCGAACTCGCTTCCCTGCTGGCTGCCGCCGCTCGTGGCGGAAACCGGATTACCCCAGGTCTCGTACGTGTATTTGGCGTTCTCGACGCCTGCAAGGTCCCGGACGGAAGTGACGGAGTTCTGCCGATCGTGCAGGTAATAGAACGTCGAGTCTTGGGCGTTTACGGCTTGCGGCTCTCCGGACGGGCCGTACTGGTAGTTCTCCGGCCCGCCTGGCCGGAGGGTGTCGAAGTCTGTCGCGAGCCGTGGAATTCTGTTGTTCAAATCCCACGACTGGGCGCGCAGAGGCATGCCGTTCTTTTTTGTCTTTATGGGGTTGCCATCGGCGTCACGGATGTATGTGTACGTGTCAGCGCCGATATCCTTGGATTTAGTGCGGCCCAGGGCATCGTAACTATAGGTTCCAGCACTGTCCTTGGTGAGGTTGCCGTCGGCATCATAGGACTGGTTGGCGACCGAGGTACCCGTAGTGGTGGAGATCAGCTGGTCCGCTGCATCGAACACATTGGTAACTGTCAGCGTTCTATCCGACGCGGATGTCAGCCGGTTGCCAACTTTGTCGAAGCTGTACCGCTCTCCCGTGGTGCCGGGTAGACACGAGATCAGAACGCTAGTGTCCGTGCAGGCCCGGGTGAGGCGTCCGGCAGCGTCATAGTCATATCGTTTCGGGAAGCCAGCGGTCGTCGCATCCTTGAACGACTCTGACGTCACCCTCCCAGATCCGTCGCGCACGAACTGACGGGTTCCTGCTGCTTCGGTCATGGAGGCCAGACGCCCGGAGCGGTCGTAGCTCCGGGCCTCGGTGACGGCTGGAGTGGTCGGCAGGTTGGTGGTGAGCAGGTTGCCTGCCTCATCCCAGCTGTAGGTCGTCGTCTTGCCGCCAGCCGTCTGGCCAGTCATCCGACCGTCGGCATCGTAGGTGTACGACGTCGTGTACCCGTTCGGGTACGTGCGGCTGCTGACGGAGCCGTCCGCCCGGTACGTGTACTTGAACGGATCGCCAGCCCCGGGTTGGCCGATGGAGAGAGGCCGGCCAGCGCTGTCGTAGGTGAGCGTGCGGATGCCTGAGCCATCAGCGATGGTGATCGGCTGTCCAGCATCGTCGTACGTGTAGGAGACCTTCGGGGTTCCGTCGGAGAATCCGGTGGAGGTCAGCAGGTTACGGCTGTCGAACGTACTCGTGATGGTCTGTCCGCGGGCGTTGGTGACCTTGGTCCGGTTCCCATCGGGGTCGTACTCGTACTGGGAGGTCCGGTTCAGCGCGTCAGTGGCTTTGGTGCGGTGCCCGTTCTTGTCGTACTCGTATGTGTTGATGTGGCCGTTTGCATCAATGCGGGTAGCAAGGTTTCCGCTCGCGTCGAAGGTTGCCTTGGTGACGCCGCCGTCGGCTGCTGTGGTCTGGACGAGCCGATTGAGTGCGTCGTAGCCGTAGCTGGCCTTGTTCCCCTGAGGATCCGTTTGCTCGACCAGGTTGTTGAGTGCGTCGTAAACTTTGGCGGTCTTATTACCTAAGGGGTCGGTCTCACCGATGAGGTTTCCGACTGCGTCGTAGGTGCTTCGCCAGGTGTACTGAGATGGATCCGCGCCGACAGCGTTTCCTCGGGGATCGGTCCGGGAGGTCTGTCTCCCGGATACGTCGTAACCGTACGTGGTCTTGAAGCCGAGAGGCGTAGATTCAGAAGTCCGGTTTCCGTCCCAGTCGTAGGTGTACGACAGGGTGTTTCCGTTGGGGTCCTTTACTGCTGTCAGATTGTTGGCGGCATCGAATGTGTAGTAGGTGACTTTGCCGAGTGCGTCGGAGGTCTCGACGAGATTGCCGACTCCGTCGTACTTCTTCTTCGTGACTCTGCCGAGAGGGTCAGTGACGGAGACAGGCCGGTTTTCTGCATCGTAGGTCGTGGTCGTCGTCTTACCCGCTGGGTCGGTCGCACTCGTCTGGTTGCCGACCTTGTCGTAGCCGTAGCTCCAGCTGAATGATGCCGGGTTACCGCCGGAGACGTTTCCGCGAGGGGTGATCATCTGAATCAGGCGACCAGCCTTGTCGTATGCGTAGGTGTACTTACCTCCGTCGGCGTTTACGCGGGAGCTGATCTGCCCCATTGAGTTGTAGGTGATGGCAGTCTGATTCCCGGCAGGGTCCTGCGTAGACGTGACTCTTCCGGCTGCATCATAGGCGTATGAAGTAACTTGCCCGGACGCGTTTGTGACTGACAGAAGATTTCCTGCGTCATCGTATTTACGGCGCGTTAGCCTACCCTTCGGATCTATTACCCCGGTTAGGCGGCCAGCAGCATCGTACTCGTAGGTCGTGGTGAAGTCAGGGGGGCTAACTGCTGGAAGATTTCCGCGCGGATCCGTCACGGTACGCACTCGCCCGGCGAGATCAAACGTTCGCGTCTCGCGCTGCCCACCAGGCAGCGTTATGGACGTCTGACTTCCATTTGCATCGTACCCGAACGACGTCTCCCTTCCCTCCGTAGTCTTTATCTTCTCAAGTAGAGACGCAGAGTTGTACGTGTACTGAGTCCAGGCTCGCCGACCGTCGTATGCAGTAGTGAGGCGTCTGTTTGAGTCAATATCGAACGAAAGTGAATTCCCGTTACCGTCGAACGCCGATCGCAGTTCACCTTGCGGGCCATACGTCACACTCTTGGATGTGATCGGCCCCTCATAGGCGACTGGTCGACCTTTAATATCAAAGTGAGTCTCGAACCTTCGACCAAGGGCATCCGTAAGGGCAATGGGATCGAGGTGGAAGCCGTACTCGAACGACGTTCGGTTCCCGAATGGGTCATATTGAGCAAGCAGGGAATTGTTCCAGTGGACGTCCGTCCAGATTCCACCGTCCGGCATGGTGACGTCGGTGGCCGCGCCATTGTACGTAAATTTCACCTTTCCGGTCATGGCACTTGCGCTTTGCTCGGCGACTCGCCCGGAAGAGTCGTAGGAGTTTTGGACAGCAACGCGGCCGCTCTTGTCCGTGACAGAGGACAGTCGCCCTTGACCGTCGTAGGCGTATCCGACCCGCTTTCCGGCACTGTCGACGAATGCCGTCATCCGGCCGGCAGTGAACTCATATGCGACCTTGCTGCCGTCCGGAAATGTTACGCCAGTCAGCTGGTTACCGGAATATTCGAATCGGGCGGAACGGCCAGTATCCGTAGTGACCGACATAAGGCGCCCAGCTTCATAGCGGTATGTGGTCTTCCGCTGCTGCCGGTCGCGCCGTTCGGTAACTCTTCCCCCATCGTCGAAAGACATGACTTCGCCACCGCGCGACTTGAGTTCGTACCCTGCGGAGGTCCGAGTCAACTCTGAATGAGCAGTGGCAGGCGGCTCAAACCCTCCACTCGTCGACTTCTTGAATTGGTACTGAGATCCGTTCTCCGAACGGAACGTGATGTCTCCGTTTTGCCCGAACGAGAGGCCCGCATCCCAGGAAGCCGACCAACCTGGCCCAAGTGTCCCAGAGTATGTATTGTTCGACGAATAGCTACGCAAAAACTCAACGGGACTATCGGCACCGAGTGCTTCACCGTCTTTGGCTACTTGACTGAACGCCCCTGTCGCAGTGTTTACTCCGACACCTTGATAGCCGCTGCAGGAAGCAGCGCTGGCACTGTTGTAATGGCAGTTTTGTCCGAAGGTATTCGGAACAGCCATTTCCGCCTGGCCTGTTCCATTGATGCTGACCCCATCGCCAAAGATCCACCCCGCGTCTGGAAGCTTTCCATCCGATTCGCCCAAGACGGCCACGCCGGTAACCATCGGCTCAGATTGCACGAAATTTGGATCTGCAGCCGCAGCCCGTGCGAGTGCATTAAGGCAGGCACTTGCCTGAAAGGTAAACGAGTAAGTGACGAACGTGCCTCTTACTCCGCGATCTCTGTAGTTTATACTGGGTGCGACTACGGAGATTGGATCACTCCAGATTCCAGGCCCGTATGTAACGTCGCTGCGGCGGGTTGCGCACCTCCACCCTAGGCGTACTCTGACGCTCTGCGGTGGCCACGGCTGTGCTGCACCCGTGTTGTGATAAATCTCAGCTTTTATGGTGAAAGTCTCTCCATCGCGAGGCATGATCCCTTCGGACCGTTCACCATTAGCCTCGTTTACTCCTCTCAGGTTCCCTCCTGAATCCCAAAGTTCAAGTCTTTGCGAAACGGCAGTCAATCCCCCTTCCTTGAAGTTTTCTGACTTCATTCCATTGGAATCCTCTGCGGTATGGGTATACCCGGAACCCTGAGGCGTTGACTTACCATTCTCGGTAATATTTCTGGGTTCGCCGCCTGCCGCCAGATTGTAGTCTGCAGCCACCTGTTTTTGGCGCTCAGTGAAAGTCTGCGGCGTTTGCTGAGGGGGCCGATTGACTGGACTGTTGGTAGCGGATTCCGCCATGGCGGGCAATGGGGTAAGTGATGAGAGGAGGAGCGCCAGGCACAACATGAAGGAGGCTCTGGCAGTTCGCTCTTTCATTCCATGATCCATTTCGGCTCGTTTGCGAAGTGTCGCAGTCGATATCCGGTCGACGATCCTGTGATCTTCGCGCAGCGGGAAGATCGTTCCGCATTGAGATCTTGGAATGGCTTATTCCTCCCTGCCTACCGTCCGGGAATCCATCCTTGCCAAAGCCTTGCCCTATCGCATGGCTCTCAAGAGGAGCGCCCGCGCGAGGCTGCGGCCGAGGTCGGACCGTGCCGCTGCTGTGCAGCCAGCCGAAGCCACAGCGGACGCACCGGCCGGTTGAGGCCTTCCAGCCCTGAATCACCACGCAGAAGAAGGCCACCAGGCCACCCACGGACCGGCACACGAACAGCGAGGCCTTACGCAGCGGCGAGCGCCTCATCGGCGAAGCCAAGGGCCACCTGAGTGGCCTGGGCACGGACCTGAACACCGCCTACGGACAGCTTCTGAGGCGGGTGACGGCCAGGAAATCGTCGGGGCGGCGGGCCCTGGGCGACTTCTCCGAACCGCAGACCCTCCACTTCATGCACCCGGCGGTGAATGCCCCGCCCTCCGCACTCCAGAGGTGGAACATCCCCGTGCGGGCGTCTTCTCGTGCGAGAAAGGGCCCGAGGCTCCCTTCCCTCGATGGGTGCCCTTCGGAGCATGGCAAATACCCAGGTGGGCATCCCTGGGGAGGTCTGATGGGCGGCTGCACGTACCACTCGGACGGGGCCACGGCTCGGCACCCTAGGGTTCCGGCTCTTCCCTACGACAGGGCGCGCGAGGAGCGCACCCTCTGTTGGCGGGAGCTCAATTCGCACCCTGTCCATACGGGCCCGCAGGCTGAGCGGTCCTACCGTGGTGGGATGAGAGCTCTGTCGGCTACACAGCGAGGACGCTGGAGCCACGCCGGCAGCGGTCCGGCCGGGGGACTTGGACTCGGGTTCACCTCGCTCCCTCGGCATGTGCAGGTCAAGCCCGTTGCGCGCTCGCCCCGCACAGCCGGCCCGGCCCTCTCGTTCCCCGGAGCGGAGCCGGATCGTCATGGGCCTGGCTTTATTCACCGGTTGGGGGATCAGGCACACATTCCGTGAGAGCGGGTGGACGCGTCTCTTCTGATCGGCAGACTGGAGCGATGCGGATAGAGAGCGTCGTCGGGATCCAGGCAGTCCGGCTCGCCGTGACGGTCGGTGCAATCATCATTGCTCCGGTTCTGTTGGTCGCCGGGACTCTGTTGCGGCGCCGGATGTTGCGCCGCTACTACTGCGAGGACGGTCCGGGGCTCGTGAGCAAAGAGGACGGTTGGGTGAGCCCGGGGTATTTCGTCGTCACGAACGCGGTTGTTCGAGCCCTCTGCTGGCCGTCGGATTACGTACTCCGACGGCTTCGTCCTGCCTGAGCAGGACGGTCATGGGGCAGCGGTGAGAAGTACCCGTTTACGGAGGAGCCGGAGCTTGGCGCGGCCGAACATCTGACGTTTGATCATCTTGATGTGGTTGACGCGGCCTTCGACGGGACCGGAGTTCCACTGGCTGGTCAGGCCCTGGATGACGGCGTCCCAGTCCTTCTCCAGGCCGGTGGCAAAACTGTGCAGGCCGGGCAGGTCTTCGGCGCGGACGGCGGCGATCCAGCCTTTGAGGTGTTGGCCTGAGCGGGTGGTGAGGATCTCGGCGAACCCACGGACGAGTCGGCTCGTTGCATCGAGTTCGGGGCTGCGAGCGAGGACTTCAGCGAGCCGTTGGCGGTCTTGGTCCCGGAGTCGGTCGGGGTGACGCATAATCCAGCCGGTGATCTGGCGGACACCTGGTGGTGCCGGGCCGACGACGCGGATGCGCTGTCGGCGGCGGGGCCGCAGGTAGTCGCTGATGGTCTGGTAGTGGCCCCGGTAGCCGAGTCCTTGGAGTTCGGTGTGCAGGTCGATAGCGTTCGTGCAGCCCTCTGACCAGCGTTTGTCCAGGTGTGCCTTGTAGGGGTCGAGCTGGCTGGGTCGTGGTTGTCGTCGTCCGGCCAGGAGCTGTTCAGGGGCTTCGGCGCGGGCGGTGCGGCGGAGGGTGTTACCGCCGATGTGCAGTTCCCGGGCGATCTCGCGGATGCCGTGCCCCTGGGCGAGCAGGGCGTGGACGGCGGTGTGGCGTTCGCGGATGCGGGCTTCGATCGGAGACATCGCTTTGTCCATGCTTGCCGGGCCGGCAGTGGAGATATTCGCGATGCTGTCCGGTCCGGTGGACGGTTTGAGAGAGGCGTTGTGCCGGCGGACGCTGGTCTCGACCGCGGTGCCGAGGTTCTGCCAGATGTGAAAGCGGTCCGCGACCTGCACTGCTTGTGGCGCGCCGGTGCGGGCGCCGTCGGCGTAGGAGCCGCCTCGGTCACGACAGATGATCTCCACGCCTGGGTGCTTGCGCAGCCAGTTCGCCAGCGTCTTCGCATCCCGGCCCGGCAACAGGTCAAGAGGCTGGCCGGTCGCGCAGTCGATGATCACCGTGCCGTAATACTGTCCACGGCGGGTCGCGAAGTCATCGACGCCCAGCACTCTCGGCTCCGGCCAGGGCGGGTCAGGCAGGGCCATCACCAGCCGTAACAGTGTCGTTCGGCTGACCATGCTGTCCAGCACCACGGCAAGTCGTGCACCCGCCCGGCCTGCAAGAGCGACGGCTACCGCTTCCAGCGTCCGACGCGACGCCGGTGTCCGTCTGCCATACCGGACGGTCAGCCCCTCGACCTGTTCGACAAATGTGCGCCGTAGGCAGTCAGTGTTCTCGCAGTACAGGCGGCGCACGGTCAGCTCGACCAGCGCCGGCTTACCGCCGACCGGGGTATCGGCCAGCCGCCGCTCGTAACTGCTGTGCACCCGGCTCGACCGAACCGAGCAGTCCGGGCACGGCACACCACGGCTCCGCGTCCTGGCCGAGACCCGTACCGTCCCGCACTCAAGGAACACCCGCTCCACCAGCACCGCGCTGAAGTGCGGAAACAGCACCGCTATGAGGTCATCACACCGCACCACGGTCCCAGATGACGGGACATCACCGTGGCGGAACGACGTTGATCGCCCTCACGGAATGTGTGCCTGATCCCACAACTCGCGAATAAAGCCATGGTGTCGGTCCGACATCTACCTTCGCACGGTGAGTCACTATGCGATGTCAGCCGAGGATGCACTCGCGCTTCTGGAGCGGCTTCATGCCCACGGCGTAGATGCGTGTGTGGGTGGTGGGTGGAGCGTGGATGCACTGCTCGGGGAGCAGACGAGAGATCATTCCGACCTTGATCTGTGGGTGCCGGCCGTACAACTTGACCAGCTGTTCGTTGCGTTCGGGGAGACCGGCGTCGACCGAATCTTCCCGTGGCCTGGTGACAGGCCGTGGAACTTCGTTCTGCACGACGGCGTAGGGTTGCGGGTCGACTTGCACCTCTACGAGTCTCTTGCGGATGGATCGCTGCACTACGGATCCGTGGTGGATGGCGCTGCCTTTCCGGCTGAGGCACTCGCCGGACACGGTTTCATCGCCGGGACCGCGGTGCGTTGCGAGTCGGCAGAGTGGGCGGTGCGCTGCCATACGGGATACCCGGCTCGTGATGTCGATCGCCACGATGTCCCCTTGCTGTGCCGAAAGTTCGGGATTCCACTGCCGGAGAGTTTTGAGCCCTGAGTCCCCCAGACCATTTCATGTGGATCACACGGCTGACCAGATGAAGACGGCGGCGAGGTGGAGCGCAGCGAGGTAGGAGTTTGCTGCACCCCTGGCAGGACGGTCGGCTCGCTGGTCACTTGGCCTCCCGGCTCCCGACCGTTGGTGGGCCGAGGCCCGTTTCACCGCGCGTGGGGCTCGCGCGAGGTCCTGGACGCCGTCCTGGTCCGCCCCGCGGCTATCGCCGAGAAGTCGGCGGACCACGCCGACCTGTTCCGCTACCCCTTGCCATTCCAGCGGCTGCGTACGGACGTGACGCCCGACGACGTGTCCGTGCTCGTGTCGTCCGGTAGCCGCCGCAGGCTTCGTGGCGGGCCATTCCATGGCCGCAGGCTGGGCCGGAAGGAGGCCGCACTGCGTGCTGTTCACCCACGAGCGGGCCCGCGCGTCCGGTCTCCCGGCGACCGAGGGCAAGCGCGACGATCCGAGGTGGCCGGCGGTCGCCCGCCGTTTTACGGCTTCGACATCGAGCACCCGGGAGGTGGAAGCGCTGGAGCCGGACGAACTCCAGCGCTTGGTCCTCGCCGCTGTCGACCCGTACATCGACCGCGACGTCCTCGACCGCGACGTCGCGCGGGAGCAGGAGCAGCACCGCGCTCTCGCCGGTTTCCTGGGCGGCCGGGACACGGCGGCCGACGGACCGTTCTAGCGCTGGACCGGTCCCGCTGCGCCCGGGGGAGGCGTGGTAACCCGGGTCGTGACGCGGCGGGGCGCGCTGCCTTCTCTCTCGGGGTGTCTGCCGGGGCGTGGTGTCGTTGCGGTTGGTGAGGCCGTACGGTCGCAGGTGTCGGCCGGCGCAGGGTTCGGCCCGGGAACGGGAGGCGTGGTTGGAGTTGCCGAGGGTGACGGTGAGGCCTGAGCCGGACGGAGTGTGGGTGGTCGTCTGCTCCGGGGAGTTCGACCTGGACACGACGGGGAAACTCGCGGCCGCCTGTGACCGCGGCGCCGCCGACGCCCGGCTCCTGGTGCTCGACGTCACCGGGGTGACGTTCGCCGACTCATCCTTCCTCAACGTCCTGATCCGGCTGAACAACAGCCGCTCCCTGGTCCTGGCGGGGCCGCTGCCGCACCAGCTGGAGCGGCTGCTGGAGATGACGGGCGCGCTGGCCCTGTTCACCATCCGCGACGGCCAGACACCGACGGCCTGACCCGGCCCGTGGCTGGCTTCCCTAGTCAGGGGGCGTCGGCGGGCGCTCGACGACGACCAGCAGCCACTCGTCGCCCCGCGCCTCCACGGTCAGGCCGGCCGCACGGAGTGCTGCTGCCATGGCCAGCCCGAAGGCGCGCCGCAGCCCGGGTAGCTCGGCAGGGGCGGGAGGCCGACGGCCGCGGCGGGGGCCCCGGCGGCGGGGCCGGGCGAGTTCTTCGGGCATCCAGCCGACCATGACCCCGCGGGCGTGCCGGATCAGGTGGACTCCCTCGGCCCCGGTGGTGATCTCCTCGAACCCCGCGTCCGACAGGACCGCCCGCACGCGAGCCAGCAGCTCCTCGCCCTGATCCTGATCATTCATGCGGTGACCCTAGAGCGCCTTGATCCGGAACGAGCCGGCCGGGGGCCGCCGGTCAGGTGTGGATGCGGCTGTTGGGGCCGTCCTGGCCGTCGGCCATGTCCTCGTTGAACCAGTAGTCCCCCGCGGCGAGGTAGCGGAAAGAGTGGCTGCTGTCCTTGGGGAGTTCCACGGTGACGGCCCGCTGGCCGTCCTTGCGCGGGGTCAGGGCGTGGACGCCGGGGCGCCAGTCGTTGAAGTCGCCGACCACGCTCACCTCGGCCGCAGGGCTGTCGGCGGGCAGGACGAAGGTGACCTTGGCGGAGTTCTTGCGCAGGGCGCGTTCCAGCACGGCAGCTCTCCCGAGGGGCGAGAAGGGGTGGGGCGGGATCCGTGCCCATGCTCGACGCCGGGCACAACCTCGGCCCGGTGACGCCGCCGTCTCGGTCGCAGGGTCACCCACCCGCCACACCTGGCACGCCCGAGGAGCCGCCGCGTGTGACAGTCCACGTGGGAAGACCGGACGACGGGTTGCCCCACGCAAGCAGGGCCCGGTCGGCGCCCGGTAGCCACACCGGCCGGGCCCTGCGCCACACCACGCAGCCCCCGCTCGGCTGTGCAACACCGGCACTGCAACACGCCTGCGCGTTGCACCCCTGACCTGGACGAAAGCGACTCAACAGTCGTCAAGGGGTCCATGTTGCAGCCCGTGTTGCACCGCCGTCCCGCGCTGGAGGGCAAGACGAAGGCCCCGGGGGTCACGACGCCCCGGGGCCTCCACTTCGCTGACCTCCCCGCTCAACGACGAGCCAGGCAACCTGTCACGCCCAGTCCACCCCCAGCTGCGCGAGGGCGCCGAGCTGGTCGGCGGTGAGCTTGTCCCGCCGGCTCTTGGTGTTGGAGACCCACACGCCCAGCTTCACCACCACCGGCTCCGCCTCGCCCTCGACCGTGATCTCTTCGCCGTGGGCGCGGGGTACCGGCCGGTCCGCCCCTTCCCGCTCTACCCACTGCGCAAGGGCCGCCAGGCCCCGCTGGAATGCCTGCTGCGCCTTGCTCGGCCCCTTCGCCTCGCGGCTGGCCGCAGGGGCGGGAGCGGGCGCCTGGTCGGGCTGCACGCCGAGCGCGGTCAGTCGTTCCTGCTGCTCGGGCAGCAGCCGCGCCCAGGTAGCCGGCTGCTTCTGCTGCTGGAGCCACCGGCCGATGTCGTCGCCGTCCCACAGCACGCCGGGGGCGATGTCGGGCAGCTGTCCGTCGGCGTCGACGAGGTCGGCCAGGACGCGGTGGTGGCGCTGCCAGTCCAGGGGCCAGGGGCAGTTCCAGTCCTTGTCGATCGCGGCGAGCTGCGCGGCCCGGGTGGTGGCGGTGTCCTCGTCCTTCCCGAGGCCGTTCTTGGCGCCCTTGCGGCGGAGGTTGGCCATGTACTGGCCGACGGGCACCATCTCGTCGTCCTCACCCCACATAGCGTCCTGCCGGGGCGCGAGGTGCCCGGTGGCCCGCCGGTACGAGCGGAGCACGGCGAGCTTGGCCTCCCACGCCTCCTCGCCCGGCTCCCACACCATCCCGGCATCCGGCGCGTCCAGGAGAACCTTGCGCCGGTCCTCCAGCTCCCCGGCGCGCAGGGCCTTGCGCTGCTGGTGCACCCACCGGCCGAGCGGGAACGCCTTGGTGACGCCGACCTCGACCTCCACGTCATAGGGCACGGCGCGGACGCCGGTGATCTCGTTCTCCGCCCGCCACCGCAGCAGGGCTTGGTAGCCCTCCAGCCAGACCAGCGACTCCGGCTGGTAGACGCGGGTGCGCAGGAACGCGGCGATGGTGGCGGCGTCCCGGGGGCTGGAGAAGTGCAGCAGGGCCGGCTCGGCCGCGGCGTCGGTGTCGTCCTCCTCTTGGTCCTCGCCCTCCCCGCCGCCGGCCCCGACGATCCGCCCGTCCTCGTCGCGCCGGACGTGCAGCTTGCGCTTCCCGCTCGTCAGGGCGCGGGAAGCGAGCTGCTCGACCAGGCGGTCGTCATGACTGCGGAGGCCCTGGAGGACAGCTACAAGAGGGCGGAAGCTGGCGGAGGCGACCATGTCGGTCGGGTCCTCGTTCGGCTCCAGGAAGATGGGCACGATGATCCGGGCGATCTTCGT
>NZ_JBFAZJ010000051.1:0-38160 GCF_040681715.1 Streptomyces sp. NPDC051582 | reverse complement strand
GTCCGCCGCCTGGCGCACACCGTCCTCGTGGCCAAGCGGACCCAGGCCCCCCTGACGGCCGCGGCCGCGGCCGGAGCCCACGCCGGTTTTCGCGTATCACCGTCCGCCGGACGGACGCAGGGCCCGCAGCGCGCGTGCGCTGCGGGCCCTGCGTTCTCGCCGAGACGGCGGGGCTACTCGCCCCGGCGCAGGCTCGGCTTCAGGTCCTTGAAGCGGGCCAGCAGCCCGTTCACGAACGAGGGGGACTCGTCCGTCGAGAACTCCTTGGCCAGCTGGACGGCCTCGTCGATGGCCACGGCGTCCGGGGTGTCGTCCACCCAGATCAGCTCGTAGGCACCGAGCCGCAGGATGTTGCGGTCCACGACCGGCATGCGGTCGAGCTCCCAGTCCACGGCGTAGGTGACGATCAGGTCGTCGATGCGGTTCACCTTGTCGGCGTACCCCTCGACGAGATCCATCGTGAAGGCGCTGACGGGCGGCTGCCGGTCGTCCGACCGCGCGTGGCGGATCCAGTCCGCGAGGACCTCGCGCACGGGCACACCGCGCTGGTCGGCCTCGAACAGGATCTGGAAGGCGCGCTTGCGCGCGTTGCTGCGGGCAGCCACGGTTAGCTGTTCACCCGGCCGAGGTAGTCGCTGGTGCGGGTGTCGACCTTGATCTTCTCGCCCGTGGTCACGAACAGCGGGACCTGGATCTCGTGGCCCGTCTCCAGGCGCGCGGGCTTGGTGCCGCCGGTGGAGCGGTCGCCCTGGACGCCCGGGTCGGTGTGCTCGATGACCAGCTCGACGGCGGCCGGGAGCTCGACGTAGAGCACCTCGCCCTCGTGCTGGGCGACCGAGGCGGTGAAGCCCTCGATGAGGAAGTTGGCGGCGTCGCCGACGGCCTTCTTGTCGACCATCAGCTGGTCGTAGGTCTGCATGTCCATGAAGACGAAGTACTCGCCGTCCATGTACGAGAACTGCATGTCGCGGCGGTCGATGGTGGCCGTCTCGACCTTCGTGCCGGCGTTGAACGTCTTGTCGACGACCTTGCCGGAGAGCACGTGCTTGAGCTTGGTGCGCACGAAGGCCGGGCCCTTGCCGGGCTTGACGTGCTGGAACTCGACGACGGACCAGAGCTGGCCACCGTCGAGCTTGAGCACCATGCCGTTCTTGAGGTCGTTCGTGGAAGCCACGGTTGCGGAATCTCCTGCACTGGAAGACCACGGGTGCGCGCACAGTCCGCCACGGCGGACTAGAGCGCGAGCAGCTCCTTGGTCGTAATGGTGAGTAGCTCGGGACCGCCGTCCGCCTCGGGGCGTACGACGAGCGTGTCATCGATCCGGACACCTCCACGGCCCGGGAGGTGAACCCCCGGTTCGACGGTGACCGGCACGCAAGCGTCCAGTTTACCCATTGCCGTAGGTGCAAGCTGCGGGTCCTCGTCGATTTCGAGGCCGACGCCGTGTCCGGTCGACGGAGCGAGGGCCTCACCGTGCCCCCCGGAGTCCAGAACGGACCGCGCCGCGTGGTCGACTTCGCGGTACGCGGCGCCCGGCAGGAGCGCTTCCCGGCCCGCCCGCTGGGCCGCGAAAACAAGATCGTAGAGCTCGATCTGCCAGTCGGCCGGGCTGGTGCCGATCACGAAGGTCCGGCCGATCTCACAGCGGTAGCCCCGGTAATTGGCGCCGAGGCAGACGGACAGGAAGTCCCCCTCCTCGACCCGTCGGTCGGAGGGCCGGTGCCGGGAGCGGCCCGAGTTCGGCCCGGTGCCCACGGAGGTCGGGAAGGCCGGCCCGTCCGCGCCGTGGTCGACGAGGCGGCGCTCCAGCTCCAGGGCGAGGTGCCGCTCGGTGCGGCCGACGAGGATCGACTCCAGCAGCTCGCCGAGCGCCTGGTCGGCGATCTCGGCGGCGATCCGCAGGCAGGCGATCTCCTCCTCGTCCTTGACGAGGCGCTGCTGCTCCACGGCGGTTCCCAGGTCCACGAGGCGCAGCTTGGGGGCGACGGAGCGCAGGGCGCGGTGGCGGGTGACGGTGAGGTGGTGCTCCTCGACGGCCAGCGACTCGGCCCGCAGCGAGCCTGCCATGTCCCCGGCCGCGACGGCCGCGTCGCTGCCCGGGCCGGCGAGTACGGAGAGCCTCAGCCGCTCGTCGAGGCGTCCCTCGTCCGCCTCGCCGGTGGGCGGGCCGACGGTGAACAGCAGGTCCTCGCCGTCCGGCCCGACCAGCAGGACGGCGGACGGCGGGGACGCTCCGGCGAGGTAGCGGACGTTCGCCGGACGCGTGATCAGTGCGGCGTCGTTCCCCGCGGCGGCACAGCGGTCGCGAAGCAGGCCCCGGCGGGCCGCGTACACGTCTGACATGTCTTCGAGCGTACGAGCGCCCCGCGCATCCGGCCCGGCGAGCACACCCGTACGGGGCCGGGGCCCGGTGGCGGCCCCATCCGCCGGGTCCCGGGCACGGCCGTGCCCGTCAGCCGCCCACGTACGCCGCGAGGTGCTCGCCGGTGAGGGTGGCGCGCTCGGCGACGAGCTCGGCGGGGGTGCCCTCGAAGACGACCCGGCCGCCGTCGTGGCCCGCGCCGGGCCCGAGGTCGACGATCCAGTCGGCGTGCGCCATGACCGCCTGGTGGTGCTCGACGACGATCACCGACTTCCCGGAGTCGACGAGCCGGTCCAGCAGGCCGAGCAGGTGCTCGACGTCGGCGAGGTGCAGTCCGGCCGTCGGCTCGTCGAGCACGTACACCCCGCCCTTCTCGGCCATGTGGGTCGCCAGCTTGAGCCGCTGGCGCTCGCCGCCGGAGAGGGTGGTGAGCGGCTGGCCGATGGTGAGGTAGCCCAGGCCCACGTCGGCGAGGCGCGCGATGATGCGGTGCGCGGCCGGCAGGTGTCCCTCCCCCGACCCGAAGAACGCCTCGGCCTCGGTCACCGACATCGCGAGGACCTCGCTGATGTCCTTGCCGCCGAAGTGGTAGTCGAGGACCGAGGAGTCGAAGCGCCGGCCCTCGCACTCCTCGCAGGTGGTGGCGACCCCCGCCATCATCGCCAGGTCGGTGTAGATGACCCCGGCGCCGTTGCAGGTCGGGCAGGCGCCCTCGGAGTTGGCGCTGAACAGGGCCGGCTTCACGTCGTTGGCCTTGGCGAACGCCTTGCGGATCGGGTCGAGCAGCCCGGTGTACGTCGCCGGGTTGCTGCGCCGCGATCCCTTGATGGCGCCCTGGTCGACCGAGACCACGCCCTCGCTCGCGGGGATGGAGCCGTGCACGAGCGAGCTCTTGCCGGAGCCCGCGACGCCGGTGACGACCGTGAGCACCCCGAGCGGGATGTCCACGTCCACGTCGCGGAGGTTGTGGGCCTTGGCCCCGCGGATCTCCAGCGTGCCGGTGGGCTTGCGCACGCTCTCCTTGACCGAGGCCCGGTCGTCGAAGTGCCGGCCGGTGATCGTGCCGCCGGTCCGCAGGCCCTCGACGGTGCCCTCGAAGCAGACGGTGCCGCCGCCCGCACCTGCGCCGGGGCCGAGGTCGACGACGTGGTCGGCGATCGCGATCGTCTCCGGCTTGTGCTCCACGACCAGGACCGTGTTGCCCTTGTCCCGCAGCCGCAGGAGCAGGTTGTTCATCCGCTGGATGTCGTGCGGGTGCAGGCCGGTGGTGGGCTCGTCGAAGACGTACGTGACGTCGGTGAGCGAGGAGCCGAGATGGCGGATCATCTTGACCCGCTGCGCCTCGCCGCCCGACAGCGTGCCCGACGCGCGGTCGAGCGAGAGGTAGCCGAGGCCGATCTCCACGAACGAGTCGAGGGTCCCCAGGAGCGTCGCGAGCAGCGGCGCCACCGAGGGCTCGTCGAGCGCGCGGACCCATTCGGCGAGGTCGCGGATCTCCATCGCGCACAGGTCGGCGATGTTCTTCCGCTTGATCTTCGAGGAGCGCGCGCCCTCGTTCAGGCGGGTGCCCGCGCAGTCCGGGCACGTGGTGAAGGTGACCGCACGCTCCACGAAGGCCCGGATGTGCGGCTGCATGGACTCGGTGTCCTTGGACAGCATCGACTTCTGGACGCGCGGGATCAGGCCCTCGTACGTCATGTTGATGCCCGCGATCTTCATGCGGGTCGGCTCGCGGTGCAGGAGGTCCTGCAGTTCCCTCTTCGTGTACTTGGCGATCGGCTTGTCCGGGTCGAAGAAGCCGGACTCGATGTAGAGGCGGGAGTTCCAGCCGCCCCCGGTGTACCCGGGGATGGTGAACGCACCCTCGTTCAGCGACTTGGTGTCGTCGTAGAGCTGCGTGAGGTCGATGTCGGTGACCGCTCCGCGGCCCTCGCAGCGCGGGCACATGCCGCCGGTGATGCTGAAGCTGCGCTTCTCCTTGACCTCCTGGCCGCCGCGCCGGACGGTGACCGCCCCGGCCCCGCTGATCGAGGCCACGTTGAAGGAGAAGGCCTTGGCCGAGCCGACGTACGGCTTGCCGAGCCTGCTGAAGAGGATCCGCAGCATGGCGTTGACGTCGGTGGCGGTGCCGACCGTGGAGCGCGGGTCGCCGCCCATCCGCTGCTGGTCGACGGTGATCGCGGTGGTCAGACCGTCGAGCACGTCGACCTCGGGGCGGGCCAGCGTCGGCATGAAGCCCTGGACGAAGGCGCTGTACGTCTCGTTGATCAGCCGCTGCGACTCGGCGGCGATCGTGTCGAACACCAGCGAGCTCTTGCCCGAGCCGGAGACACCGGTGAACACCGTCAGGCGGCGCTTGGGGATCTCGATGCTGACGTCCTTGAGGTTGTTCACCCGCGCGCCGTGCACGCGGATCAGGTCGTGGCTGTCGGCATCGTGCGGCGCGGGCCTGTCCATGCTCATGGTGTCTCCGTCGGTCGGTCGGGCGGCCTGGCTCGATCTAAGCAGTTGTGCGGGGCGCGCTCAGCGGTCCTGGATCAGCCCGAGGACATTGCCGTCGGGGTCGGTGAAGGTCGCCACGAGGCGGCCGCCGCCGACGTCGCGCACGGGGGCCTTGAGCTTGGCTCCGGCGGCGGTCACCTCGGCGAGCTTCGCCTCGATGTCCGCCACGTGCCAGTGGGCCACCGGCCCGGTCATGCCCTGCTCGGCGCCGCCGGGCACGAGCCCGATCTGCTGGCCTCCGGCCTCGTAGCCGACGTAGTACGGCTCGTCGGCCGTCGGCGCGACGCCGAGCAGCGCGGTGTACACGTCCTTGGCGGCGGCCAGGTCGGAGACGGGGTGCAGGACGGTACGGATTCCCTGGGTGGGAGAGGTGCTCATGATCACTCCTGAAGCGGTGGGGTCGGCGTGGAATTCACGCTAACCGCGGGGTGCGGCCCCACGCTTCTCCAAACCTGACCGCTTAGAAGGCGGGCGTGCCGAGGGCTCGGGCCAGGGCCTCGTCCAGGGCCCGGGAGGTGGCCTCCACGTCCAGGTCCGAGTTGTCGATGATCGGCAGGCCGGAGCCGTACCAGCCCGCCATGCGGCCGTGGATGCGGGCGACTTCCTCGTCGGACAGGCGCCGGTTGCCCGAGCGGGCGGCGTTGCGCTCCAGGACGATCTCCAGGCCGGGCAGGAGGACGACGGGCAGCAGGGCGGGGCCCACGTGCCGCTTCCAGCCGCCCAGGCCCACCACGGGCCGGTCGGGGAACACGGCGTCGTCGAGGATGCAGGAGATCCCGTTGGCCAGGAAGTTGCGGGCGGCGAAGCCGCAGGTGCGCCGGGCCAGCCGGTACTGGGCCTCGGAATGGTCGTTCCAGCCCGCCTGCGGGTCCGCGAAGCCCGAGCACACCCATTCCCGGACGTCGTCCAGGCTCACGTGCGCGGTGGGCACGGGGCGGGTGCTCGCCCAGTGCCGGGCCACCGTGGTCTTGCCGGCGCCCGCCGGGCCGATGAGCAGCACGGCCAGCGTCGCGCCACCGGTCCCGCTCACCGCGGGCGGGAGCGGAATGTGCCCCGTGGCCTCGGAGCCGGGGCCGGGGGGCGGCTGCGCGTGCATGGCCGCGTGCGGGTGCGGCGGCGCGGCCGGCGCCGCCGGCACCGGCCATCCCTGTGCAGGGGGTATCGGCGGCTGCGGCGGCACGGCCGCATGATGACCCGGCTGTCCCCAGCCCGCGCCGCCCCCCACTCCTTGCTGCATCCGCTGCCACTCCGTCTCGTTCCACCGACTGATGCGAGAACGTTATATGACCGCGGGGCGGAAGCCGCCCACCAGCACCGTCAGAGTGCGACTTCGTCCGCCAGTGCGCGCAGCGCCAGCCGGTACGAGCCGATGCCGAAGCCCGCCACCGTCCCGGTCGCCACCGAGGCGATGACCGAAGTGTGCCGGAACTCCTCGCGCGCGTACGGGTTCGAGATGTGCACCTCGATCAGCGGCGCGGTGCGCTGCGCCGCCGCGTCCCGCATGGCGTACGAGTAGTGCGTGAAGGCACCCGGGTTGATCACGACCGGGATCTTGCCGTCCGCCGCCTCGTGCAGCCAGCGCACGATCGCGCCCTCGTCGTTGGTCTCGCGGACCTCGACGTCGAAGCCGAGCTCCTCGCCCAGCGAGCGGCAGCTCTCGACGAGCCCGGAGTACGAGGTGGCCCCGTACACGTCGGGCTCGCGCGACCCGAGCCGGCCCAGGTTCGGCCCGTTCAGGACCAGCACCTTGCGGTTCACGCGGACACCTCGCCGTACGCCGCGATCAGGTGCGCCGGGTCGGGGCCCTCCAGGACGGTGGGCTTGGCCAGGCCGTCGAGGACGATGAAGCGCAGCAGGTTGCCGCGGGACTTCTTGTCGACCTGCATGGTCTGGAGCAGCTTGGGCCACTGGTCGCCGCGGTAGGTCAGCGGCAGCCCGACCGCGGCCAGGATCTCCCGGTGCCGGTCGGCCGTCGCGTCGTCGAGCCGCCCCGCGAGGCGGCCGAGCTCGGCCGCGAAGACCATGCCGACCGAGACGGCCGCGCCGTGGCGCCACTTGTAGCGCTCGTTCTTCTCGATGGCGTGCGCGAGCGTGTGCCCGTAGTTGAGGATCTCCCGCAGGCCCGATTCCTTCAGGTCGCTGGAGACGACGTCCGCCTTGACCCGGATCGAGCGGACGATGAGTTCCGCGGTGTGCGGGCCCGCGGGCGTGCGGGCCGCCGCCGGGTCCGACTCGATCAGGTCGAGGATCACGGGGTCGGAGATGAATCCGGCCTTGATGATCTCGGCGAGGCCGCTGACGTAGTCGTTGACCGGCAGCGAGTCCAGCGCCGCCAGGTCGCACAGCACG
Source organism: Streptomyces sp. NPDC051582 (assembly GCF_040681715.1). Classification (NCBI taxonomy): domain Bacteria; kingdom Bacillati; phylum Actinomycetota; class Actinomycetes; order Kitasatosporales; family Streptomycetaceae; genus Streptomyces; species Streptomyces sp. NPDC051582. The sequence goes on along the minus strand of NZ_JBFAZJ010000051.1, from coordinate 30,947 downwards.
CCGGCCGGCGGGTGGAAGGCGCCGACGAGGTTCTTGCCCTCTGCGGTGTTGATGCCGGTCTTGCCGCCGACGGCCGCGTCCACCATCGCCAGGATGGTGGTCGGCACGGCGATCCAGCGCACCCCGCGCAGCCAGGAGGCCGCGACGAAGCCCGCGAGGTCGGTGGTGGCACCGCCGCCGACGCCGACGATCACGTCGGTGCGGGTGAACCCGGACTGGCCGAGCGCCTTCCAGCAGTACGCCGCGACCTCGATGGTCTTGGCCTCCTCGGCGTTCGGCACCTGGATGGCGACCGCCTCGTAGCCCTGCTCGGCCAGGTCGTCGCGCAGCGCCTCACCGGTGGAGGCCAGCGCCTCGGGGTGGATCACGGCGACCCGCCGGGCCCGGGTGCCGATCAGGCCGCCCAGCTCGCCGAGCAGCTGCCGGCCCACCAGTACCTCGTACGCCTCGTGTCCGGCGCCGGCGCCGACCTGGATGCGCGTCACCTGGTCTGTCATACGTCCTTCAACTCCAGAGCGTCGAGGACCGCCTGCGCGACCTCTTCGGGGGTGCGGTCGTCGGTGGCCACCACGACGCGCGCGACTTCGGTGTACAGGGGGCGGCGGGCCTCCATCAGCTCGCGCCACTGGCGGCGCGGGTTGACGGCGAGCAGCGGGCGCGCGGCGCCCAGCCCGACGCGCCGGACGGCTTCCTCGACGTCCATCGACAGATAGGCGACGGGCAGGCCGGCCAGCAGGGCGCGGGTGCCCGCGTCGAGGACGGCGCCGCCGCCGAGGGCGAGGACTCCGGCGTGCCCGGCGACGGCGGCGGCGACCGCCTGCCGCTCCAGCTCACGGAAGTACGGCTCGCCCTCGTCGACGAACAGGTCCGAGATCTCACGGCCCTGGGCCGCGACGATGTCGGCGTCGGTGTCCCGGTAGGGGACGCCGAGCCGCTCGGCGAGCAGCGCCCCCACCGTGGACTTGCCGGACCCCATGGGCCCGACGAGGACGACCAGTGGTCCGCCCGTCACCGGATCTGCAGGTTGTCGAGGTACGACTGCACGTTGCGCCGGGTCTCGGGCACCGAGTCCCCGCCGAACTTCTCCACGACCGCGTCCGCGAGGACGAGGGCGACCATCGCCTCGGCGACGATGCCCGCCGCGGGGACGGCGCAGACGTCGGAGCGCTGGTGGTGGGCGGCCGCGGCCTCGCCGGTGGCCACGTCGATCGTGGCGAGCGCCTTCGGGACCGTCGCGATGGGCTTCATGGCCGCCCGTACGCGCAGCAGCTCACCGGTGGTCAGACCGCCCTCGGTGCCGCCGGAGCGGCCGGAGGTGCGCTTGATGCCCTCGGGGGTGGCGACGATCTCGTCGTGCGCCTGGGAGCCGGGGACGCGGGCCAGGTCGAAGCCGTCGCCGACCTCGACGCCCTTGATCGCCTGGATGCCCATCAGCGCGGCCGCGAGGCGCGCGTCCAGGCGGCGGTCCCAGTGCACGTGCGAGCCGAGGCCGACCGGGACCCCGTACGCGAGGACCTCGACGACCCCGCCGAGGGTGTCGCCGTCCTTGTGGGCCTGGTCGATCTCCGCGACCATCGCCTTCGAGGCGTCCGCGTCGAGGCAGCGCACCGGGTCGGCGTCCAGCTTCTCGACGTCGGCGGGGGTCGGGTACACGCCGTAGGGGGCCTTGGCCGAGGCCAGCTCCACCACGTGCGAGACGATCTCGATGCCCGCGACCGCCTTGATGAAGGAACGGGCGACGGCGCCGAGGGCGACGCGGGCGGCGGTCTCACGGGCGCTCGCGCGCTCCAGGATCGGCCGGGCCTCGTCGAAGCCGTACTTCTGCATGCCCGCCAGGTCGGCGTGGCCCGGGCGCGGACGGGTCAGCGGCGCGTTGCGGCCGGTGTCCTTGAGCAGCGACGGGTCGACCGGGTCGGCCGACATGACGGTCTCCCACTTCGGCCATTCCGTGTTGCCGATCATGACGGCGATCGGGGAACCCTGGGACAGGCCGTGGCGCACGCCGCCGAGGAAGGTGATCTCGTCCTGCTCGAACTTCATACGGGCACCGCGGCCATAGCCGAGCCGGCGCCGGGCCAGGTGGTCGGCCACCAGCTCGGTGGTGACCGGAACGCCGGCGGGAAGGCCCTCCAGCGTCGCGACCAGTGCCGGTCCGTGCGACTCTCCTGCGGTCAGCCAACGCAACCTGCTCAACGATGCTCCTCATGCTCGCGCCTGGGTACTGCGGCGGCGCGGCCGGGTGCTCGGCCCGGACCCGCCACACCCGATCCTCCCACGTCCGGGCCGGTGCGCCGCCCTCCGGTCCAGCTGGCGGACGGCGGTGCACCCGGGCTCACCCTGGCGAGTGCGGACGTACGCGGGCAAGATCGGCCCGCGCAGTGCATCAGGTGCGGTGGCGGCGGGTCCCGCCGCGGCGGCGGATCAGTGGCGGGCGCGCAGCGCGGCCTCTCCCGCGGCCCGCATGGCGGCCAGCGGCGCGGTGTGGCGGCCGGTCATCTGCTCGACCTGGAGCACCGCCTGGTGGACGAGGAGGTCCAGGCCGCCCAGGAGCCTTCCCCCGCACTGCGACCAGGCCGCCGCGAGCTCGGTGGGCCACGGGTCGTAGAGCACGTCGAAGAGGGTGCCCGCGGCGGCCGGTACGCGGTCGGCCAGCCAGTCCGTGGCGCGCGCCGGGGTCGTCGCGATGACCAGCGGCGCGTCCAGCCCCCCGGCGGCGTCCGCCCAGTCGGCCGTACGGACGTCCACGTCGAGGCGCTCGCCCCACTCCTGCATCTCGTCGGCGCGGGCTCTGGAGCGCACGTACACGGTCACCTCGCCCGAGCAGATCCGGGCGAGGGCGGCCAGGGCCGAGGAGGCGGTGGCCCCGGCGCCGAGGATGGTGGCGCGTTCCACCTTGTCGACGCCGCGCTCGTGGAGCGCGGAGACGATCCCGGGGATGTCGGTGTTGTCGCCGAGGCGCCGGCCGTCCCCGGTCAGGACGACGGTGTTGACCGCCTCGACGGAGGCGGCGGTGTCGCTGATGCCGTCGAGCAGCGGGATGACCGCGCGCTTGAGCGGCATCGTCAGCGACAGCCCGGCCCACTCGGGGCCGAGGCCGGCGACGAACTGCGGGAGCGCGTCCTCGTCTATCTCGAAGCGGTCGTACGACCAGTCGTCGAGGCCGAGCTCCTGGTACGCGGCGCGGTGGAGCACCGGTGAAAGGGAGTGCTCGATCGGTGAACCGAGCACGGCTGCGCGTATCACTGCCCTTCCTTCTTCCTCTCCTCTTCGTACTTCTGGCGGTTGCGGTTGTGCTCCTCGTTCGTGACGGCGAACAGCGTCTCGTTCTCGTTCACCGACACGAAGTAATACCAGGGACCGGTGGCCGGGTTGATCGCCGACTTGAGCGCGTCGGGGCCCGGGCTGCCGATCGGTCCGGGCGGCAGGCCCTTGATCTTGTACGTGTTGTACGGGTCGTCGAGCTTGCGGAGGTCGTTGACGGAACCGACGTCCAGGGTGCTCTGGCCCCTCATGTAGTTGACCGTCGAGTCGAAGTCGAGCAGGCCGTAGGTCTCCGTGTTGCCGGGCTTGAGCCGGTTGTAGACGACCCGGGAGATCTTGTCGAAGTCGTGCTGGTACTTGCCCTCGGCCTGGACGAGGCTCGCGACGGTGATGAGCTGCAGCGGGCTGGTGAGGCCCAGTTTGGAGGCCTGGCCCTTGACGTCCGCGCTCTCGTAGGCCTCGTTGGACTTGGCCACCATCTGCTTGAGCATCGACTGCGGGGTCGCGTCCTTGCTCAGGTCGTAGCGGGCCGGGTAGAGGAAGCCCTCCAGCGGGTCCTTGAGGTCCTTGTTGCCGGCCCAGTCGGGCAGACCGAGGTTCTTCGCCTCCTTCGTGGCGATGTCCTTGGTCGTGCCCTCCTTGAGCTTGAGGCGCTCGTCGATGGCCTTGTAGACCTGGCCGGTCTTCCAGCCGGGGATGACGTCCAGCGCGTTGACGCCGGCCCCGCCGACCATGAGGTCGACGGCCGCCTTGCCCGACATGTGCTGCTTCATCGTGTAGGAGCCGGCCTGGATGGCCCCGCCCTTGGGGTTGGCCTTGGCCGCGGCGACGAAGGCGTCGGCGCTCTTGACGACGCCGTGCGCCTTCAGGATGCGTCCCATCTCCCCCATGCCGGTGCCCTTGGGGATGTCGATGGTGACCGAGCCCTCGCCCTCGCCGGCGTAGTCCTCGCCGGTGCTGAACTTGGACTTGATGTAGTCCAGGCCGTAGTAGCCGCCACCGCCGAGCACGCCGATGATCACGACGGCGGCGATCAGGCAGGCGGCGCCGTTGCGGCCCTTGGGCTTCTTGTCCTTGGAGCGGCCGCGGCGTCCGCCGCCGCCCGGGGTCTCGGAGTCGTCCTCCTCGCCCGGCAGGGCCGCGGCGTCCTCGTCGGCCGTCTCGGCGGAGAGCTCGGGCTCGGGCTCCGGCTCCGGCTCCGTGACCAGGTGGCGCCGGCCCGGGGGCTGCGGCGGCGGGTAGGCCTCGGGCGTGCCGTAGAGGTCGGGGGCCTCGCCCGGGTAGCCGCCGACGGGCTGCTGGGCGTACGGGTCCGCGCCGAGGTACGGGTCGGCCTGCGGGACGGCCGCGTACTGGGCCTGCGCCTGGACCTGGCCGGTGTCCCAGCCCTGGCCGTCGTACATCGGCTGCTGCTGCTGCGGCTGCTGCTGGTAGAGCTGCTGATGGGCCTGCTGGGGCTGCTGCGGGGCATAGCCCTGCTGCTGGTCCGGGTACTGGCCCTGCTGCACGTACTGCTGCTGGTACTGCGGATCCTGCTGGTACTGCGGGTCCTGGTACTGCGGGTGCTGCTGGTACTGGGCGTCCTGCTGGTACTGCGGCTCCTGCGGGTACTGCTGCCGGGGGCCACCGGCGTAGGGCGTCTGAGCCTGCTGGGCCTCATGCCCGCTCCACCCTTGGTCCCCGTACAGGGGGTCCTCCGGGTGCCACGGTTCGGGGCCACGGCCCCGGCCATACTCAGTCATCGGTCCCCTAGAGCCGCGAGACGGAGGCAACGGCCCTGTCCGCCGCGGCACCCGGTTCCGCCTCTGAAGTGGTGGGCGACGAATTGTTCGAATGCCGCCGCATCGCGCGGAACGTTACCGTACCGCGATCAGACAACCACTTCGACGCACTCACCGGGAGGATTACCTGATACCCGTTCGGTCTCAAGAGCGTTCTGAAGGATCACCACCGCGGCCGCCTGATCGATCACCGAACGGCCCTTCTTGGCGTTCTTTCCCGAAGCCCGCAGACCCTGGGCGGCGGTGACCGTGGTCATCCGCTCGTCCACCAGACGGACCGTCACCGGCTTGATGCCCTTGGCGAGTTCCATGGCGAAGGCGCGCACCTTGGCCGCGGCCGGCCCCTCCCGCCCGCTGAGCGAGCGGGGGAGGCCGACCACGACTTCAAGGGGTTCGTACTCCTCGACGAGCTGCCGCAGCCGCCGGTGGGCGAAGGGGATGTCCCGGCCCGGAACGGTTTCCACCGGTGTGGCGAGGACCCCATCGGGGTCGCACGAGGCGACCCCGATCCGGGCGTCCCCGACGTCGATGGCGAGACGGCGGCCACGGCGCAGCGTCATGGTCAGGCCGTCTCGACGACGAGGCGCTCGACCGCGGCGATGGCGTCCGGGATGGCGGCCGGGTTCTGGCCGCCGCCCTGGGCCACGTCCGGCTTGCCGCCACCGCCGCCGCCGAGGGTCTTGGCGGCGGTACGGACCAGGTCACCGGCCTTGAGACCGCGCTCGCGGGCGGCCTCGTTGGTGGCGATGACGGTCAGCGGGCGGTCGTTCGCCGTGGTGAACAGGGCCACGACGGCGGGGTGGTCGCCCTGGATGCGGCCGCGGACGTCGAGGACCAGCTTGCGCAGGTCGTCGGCGCCGGTGCCGGCCGGGACGGTGCCCACGACGAGGGCCACGCCGCGGATGTCCTGGGCGTTCTCGGCGAGACCGGCGGCGGCCTGGAGGACCTTCTCCGCGCGGAACTTCTCGATCTCCTTCTCGGCGTCCTTCAGCTTGCCGAGCATGGAGGCGATCTTCTCCGGCAGCTCCTCCGGACGGCCCTTGACCAGCTCCTGGAGCTGGGCGACGACCGTGTGCTCCTTGGCGAGGAAGTTGTACGCGTCCACGCCGACGAGGGCCTCGACACGGCGCACGCCGGAGCCGATGGAGGACTCGCCGAGCAGCTTCACCAGGCCCAGCTGGGCGGTGTTGCCGACGTGCGTACCGCCGCACAGCTCCTTGGAGAAGTCGCCGATCGTGACGACGCGCACGCGCTCGCCGTACTTCTCGCCGAACTCGGCGATGGCGCCCTGCTTCTTCGCCTCGTCGATGCTCATGATCTCGGCCGTGACGTCGAGCTCGCGCGACAGCACGTCGTTGATCTTCTGCTCGACGTCGGTGAGGACGGTGCCGGGGACGGCGTTAGGCGAGCCGAAGTCGAAGCGGAAGCGGCCGGGGCTGTTCTCGGAGCCGGCCTGGGCGGCCGTCGGGCCGAGGGCGTCGCGCAGCGCCTGGTGGGTCAGGTGCGTGGCCGAGTGGGCGCGGGCGATCGCCCGGCGGCGGTTGATGTCGATGGCGGCGTATGCGGAGGCGCCCACCGTCACCTCGCCGACCTGCACGGAGCCCTTGTGCACGGAGACGCCCGGGACGGGCTGCTGCACGTCGCGGACGACGATGACGGCGCCCGAGTCGAGCTTGATCCGGCCCTGGTCGGCGAGCTGGCCGCCGCCCTCGGCGTAGAAGGGGGTGCGGTCGAGGACGACCTCGACGTCGTCGCCCTCGGAGGCGGCGGGCGCGGAGACGCCGTTGACCAGGAGGCCGACGATGGTGGACTCGCCCTGGGTGGTGGCGTAGCCGGTGAACTCGGTGGCGCCGGAGCCGTCGGCGATCGCCCGGTAGGCGGACATGTCCGCGTGACCGGTCTTCTTGGCCTTGGCGTCGGCCTTGGCCTTGTCCTTCTGCTCCTGCATCAGGCGGCGGAAGCCGTCCTGGTCCACGGAGAGGCCCTGCTCGGCCGCCATCTCCAGGGTGAGGTCGATCGGGAAGCCCCAGGTGTCGTGGAGCAGGAACGCCTTGTCGCCGGCCAGGACCGTGCCGCCGGTGGCCTTGGTCTCGGTGATGGCGGTGTCGAGGATGTTCGTGCCGCCGCGCACGGCCTTGAGGAAGGCGGCCTCTTCGGCGAGCGCGACGGTCTCGATGCGCCCCCGGTCGGTGACCAGCTCCGGGTACTGCTGCCCCATCGTGTCGATCACGACGTCGACGAGGTCCTGGACGACCGGGCCGGTGGCACCCATGAGACGCATGTTGCGGATGGCGCGGCGCATGATGCGGCGCAGCACGTAGCCGCGGCCCTCGTTGCCGGGGGTCACGCCGTCGCCGATGAGCATGACGGAGGTGCGGATGTGGTCGGCGACCACGCGCATCGAGACGTCGGTGCCCTGGGCGGCGCCGTACTGCACGCCGGTCAGCTCGGTGGCCTTGTCCATGACCACGCGAAGGGTGTCGGTCTCGTACATGTTCTGCACGCCCTGCAGGATCATCGCGAGGCGTTCGAGGCCGAGACCGGTGTCGATGTTCTTCGACGGCAGGTCGCCGAGGATCGGGAAGTCTTCCTTCCCGTCGCCGGCGCCGCGCTCGTACTGCATGAAGACCAGGTTCCAGATCTCCACGTAGCGCTCGTCGTTGACGGCCGGGCCGCCCTCGACGCCGAACTCGGGGCCGCGGTCGTAGTTGATCTCAGAGCAGGGGCCGCAGGGGCCCGGGACGCCCATGGACCAGAAGTTGTCCTTCTTGCCCAGGCGCTGGATGCGCTCGGCGGGCACGCCGATCTTCTCGCGCCAGATGGTCTCGGCCTCGTCGTCGTCGAGGTAGACCGTGATCCAGAGCTTCTCCGGCTCCAGGCCGTAGCCACCGTCCGCCACGGAGCTGGTGAGCAGCTCCCAGGCGTACTTGATGGCGCCTTCCTTGAAGTAGTCGCCGAAGGAGAAGTTGCCGCACATCTGGAAGAACGTGCCGTGGCGGGTGGTCTTGCCGACCTCTTCGATGTCCGGCGTACGGACGCACTTCTGCACGCTGGTGGCCCGGGGGGCGGGCGGCTTGGTCTCACCGAGGAAGTACGGCTTGAACGGGACCATGCCCGCGTTGACCAGCAGAAGAGTCGGGTCGTCCGCGATGAGCGACGCCGAAGGGACAACGGCGTGACCGCGCTCCTCGAAGAAGCTCAGCCAGCGGCGGCGGATTTCAGCCGACTCCATCAGTGGTCCTCATTCCGGTTGTACGAACCCGCCGGGCGGATCGTGTGGGTGGTCTTGTCGTTCTGGATGGCCCGCAGCCGCCGCGGCCCGGGAAGGGCGGTGACGTTGTCGGGGCGGTCGGGGTCCTGGTGGAGCCCCAGTGCATCGTTCAGCTCGTCCTCGCGCTGCGTCATTCCCGCCTTGACGTCGAGGGCGAAGTCCTTGAGGCGGTGACCCGCTTCCACGGCCTTGTCGGCGGCCTGGGCGGCGAGGCTCTCCGGTGTCAGCTTCTTGAGCTGGCGGTTGACCTTGGTGGTGGCCCACACGCCGGCGGCTGCGCCGGCGGTGAACCAGAAGGCTCGGCGGAACATCGGAGGTTTCAGCCCTTCTGCTTCCGGCGCCGGGCCGCCGGCACCGTACGGCCAACGATCACAGTACGTCGGGACGTGTTCTGCGGCGCGGCTTCCGTGGATTTGCCCAGTGCCTTGCGGACGCCGTAGCCGAAGGCCGCGACCTTGACCAGCGGCCCGCCGAAGGTGGAGGCCACGGTGGAGGACAGCGCGGAGGCGTTCGAGGTGACTTCCTGGACGTCGCTGGCGATGGCGTCGACCCGGTCGAGCTGGGTGCGCGCGGAGCGGACGGTGGTGGAGGCGTCCGCCAGCAGCGGGACGGCCTGCTCGGTCACGTCCGCCACCAGCTTGGTGGTCGCCTTGAGCACCTGGGCCAGCCTCACCAGCACCACGGCGAGGAAGGAGACCAGGATGGCCCAGAAGACGGCCACGAGGATCCCGGCCACCTCTCCACCGGTCACGTTGCACCGCTCTCTGCAAGTCTCTGCGTGTTGATCACCAGACAGGTCTTTCTCCGACCCTATCGCGCCGGGGATCCGCCGCCGTACCGGAATTCCGGGTGCGCCGAAAACAGGAAGCCCGCCGGCTCCCCCAGAGGGGAACCGACGGGCTGACCAGCCTGTGAGGCTACGGCCGCCGGATCAGCGGGCGTAGTACTCGACGACGAGCTGCTCGTCGCAGATGACCGGGATTTCCTTGCGGTTCGGGTCGCGGTCCAGGCGGAAGGCCAGGGCCTTCAGGTTGACCTGCAGGTAGCGCGGGGTCTCGCCCTCGCCTGCGTAGCCACCCTCACGGGCAACCTGGAACGGAACCTTCTCGCGGCTGCGCTCGCGCACGGTGATGACGTCGTCCGGGCGGACACGGAACGACGGCTTGTCGACCTTGCCACCGTTGACCTCGATGTGGCCGTGAACGACCATCTGGCGGGCCTGGTAGATCGTCCGGGCGATGCCCGAACGCAGGACCAGGGCGTCGAGGCGACGCTCAAGCTCGACGACCAGCGCCTCGCCCGTCTTGCCTTCGGCCTTCTTGGCGCGGTCGTACGCGCGGGCCATCTGACGCTCAGAGATGTCGTACTGAGCGCGCAGACGCTGCTTCTCCAGCAGACGAACCTTGTAGTCCGAGTTCTGCTTGCGGCCACGGCCGTGCTCGCCCGGCGGGTAGGGGCGGGCCTCGAAGTACTTGACGGCCTTCGGGGTCAGCGCAATGCCGAGGGCACGCGACTTCTTGACCTTGGGTCGCTTCTGGTTCACGGGGAACCTACCTCCATGTAAGTTAGGTGAGGCTTACCTTATCGAGGAGGACGTAATGTCTCGACCACATGGGATCCCCCTGCCCAGTGCGCAACGCAGTCCGGATTCAGACGAAACAGAATCCGCTTGCGCCGACGATAAGCAAGGTCAGCCGCGTCCCAGGGAAGGCGTTCGGCAGCTCACCGGAGCCGAACGCGTACGAACCCTCGTAGAGTCCAACGCCTCAGTATCCCTCATGCTGCCGGGTGCTTTCGACCAGGTGCGGTCGCCTGACCAGGCAGAGCTCGGGGCAGGGATGCCGGCCACGCGGACCGTCACCCCGGACGGGGACGTGATTCTCCTGGTGTCAGGGGAATCCGCGGCTGCCAGGGCAGCCGCTCACGCCCAGGACGACGACCTCACGGCCGTGATCGAGATCACGGATGTGGCGCCGGTGTCCGTGCCCCATCGTATCCGAGGCCGCGCATGGCTCGCCGGGTGGCTGACCCGGGTGCGCGGGGACGACCGCGCGGCCTGCGCCGCGCTGCTGGCGGAGCGCCGGCCGGTGGGCGAGCTGCTCGGGCTGCACGGCCGCCCCTCCCACGTGATGCTGCGCCTGGAGGTCGGCGAGATCTCGGTGGACGATCTGTGGGGCGCCGAGCACGTGGACCCGCAGGAGCTGGCCGCGGCGGAGCCCGACCCGATGGTGAACCACGAGACGGAGCTCCTGCAGCACCTGGCCGCCGCGCACCGCGACCGGATCGGGGACCTGTGCGCGCTGCTGGGCCCGCGGGAGAGCGCGGGCACGACCGCGGTCCCGCTGGCCCTGGACCGGCTGGGCCTTCGGGTCCGTTTCAGGGACGGGGACTCCTCCTTCGACGCCCGCTTCGACTTCCCCGCTCCGGTGCGCGACGTCTGCGAGCTGCGCCGGGCGATGCACACCCTGTTCGCGGCGGCGGAGGGCCGCGGGCGGGCGGGTCGATGCGGTTAGGCCGTGTTCAGGGGCAGGTTGCGAGCATGGCGCTCAGCGCCGTCTTCTCCGGCGGGGTCACGGACAGTCCGTACTCGGCCTTGATCCCGACGTAGCGGCGGGCGTACTCGCAGTGGTACTCCGCGCGCGGCGGCTGCCACTTGTCGGCCGTCTTGCTGCCCTTGTCCTGATTGGTCTGCTTGTCGACGGCGAGCAGGACGTCGAGGTCGTTCGCGTACGCGAGCCTGCGCTGCGGCGTCCAGGCGTACGCGCCGCCCCGCCAGGCGGCCCCGAGCGGCACGACGTGGTCGGTCTGGATCTGCGAGGCCTTGCGGTAGGAGTACGGGAGGGTCTTGCCGGTGTAGGGGTCGTGCAGGACTCCGGAGACCACGACGCAGGGGTTGCGGTCGCCCGCGCGCAGCTCGCTCAGGTCCCGGCGCAGGACGTCGTCCCGGGTGTCGCATCCGTTGCGGCCGCCGACGGCGTCGGTGTCGTCGGACCAGTACCGGCCGAAGTTCTCCCTCTTGTACGTCTGCCAGTTCTCGCCCCACCCGACCGTGAGCCGGGCCAGCAGCTCCTTCGCGGTGCCCGCGTCCGGCGGGAAGGCCGGGCCTGCGAGCGGCACCTGCGCCACGAGCCGGGCGGCGCTGGCCCGGGCGGTCACTCCGTCGCCGTGGTGGCACCCGGTGATCAGAAGTACTGCGACCAGCGCGGGCAGCGGAGCGCGACGTCCCATGCCCCGGAGCGTAGGCTCCGGCCGGATCCCCCGCACGCGGTGGCCACCGCGCGGGGCACTCAGGCGCCGGACGGGCCGGAACCGCCTCCCCGCAGCCGCTCGCGGACCTTCTCCACCACGTCCGCGTACCGCGCCTCGGCTCCGTAGCGGGTCGGTTCGTAGTACCGCTTCCCGTGCACCGCGTCGGGCGCGTACTGCTGGGCCGCGATCGCGCCCGGGACGTCGTGCGGGTACACGTACCCCACCGCGTGGCCCAGCTTGGCCGCGCCCTTGTAGTGGCCGTCCCGCAGATGCGTCGGGACCGGGCCCGCCAGGCCCGCCCGGACGTCCGCCAGGGCCGCGCCGATCGCGGTCGTCGCGGTGTTCGACTTCGGGGCCAGGGCCAGCGCGATCGTCGCGTGCGAGAGGGTCAGCGCGGCCTCCGGGAAGCCGATCATCGCCACCGCCTGGGCCGCCGCCACCGCGAGCGGCAGGGCCGTCGGGTCCGCCAGGCCGATGTCCTCGCTCGCCGAGATCATCAGCCGGCGGGCGATGAACCGCGGGTCCTCCCCCGCCTCGATCATCCGCGCCAGGTAGTGGAGCGCGGCATCGACGTCCGAGCCGCGGATCGACTTGATCAGCGCGCTCGCCACGTCGTAGTGCTGGTCGCCGTCCCGGTCGTACTTCACCGCCGCCCGGTCGACGGCCTCCTCCACCGTCTGGAGGCTGATCTCGGACTCCCCCTTGGCCATCGCCGAGCCGGCGCCGGCCTCCAGGGCCGTCAGCGCCCGCCGGGCGTCGCCGCCCGCGATCCGCAGCAGGTGCGCCTCGGCGTCCTCCGGCAGGGTCACCGCCCCGCCCAGCCCGCGCTCCTCCGTCAGCGCGCGCCGCATCAGCGCGCTGAGGTCCTCGTCCGTCAGCGGTTCCAGCGTGAGCAGGAGCGAGCGCGACAGCAGCGGGGAGATGATCGAGAAGTACGGGTTCTCCGTGGTCGCGGCGATCAGCGTCACCCAGCGGTTCTCCACGGCCGGGAGCAGCGAGTCCTGCTGGGCCTTGCTGAAGCGGTGGATCTCGTCGAGGAAGAGGACCGTGTCCTTGCCGTACCCGCCGGCCGCCCGCTTGGCGCCCTCGATGACGGCCCGTACTTCCTTCACGCCCGCGGTGATCGCCGACAGCTCGACGAACCGCTTGCGCGTCGCCTGGCTCACCACGTACGCCAGAGTGGTCTTTCCGATGCCCGGCGGGCCCCACAGGATCACCGACGAGGCGCCGGCCGGACCGCCCGCCCCGTCCCCGACCAGCCGCCGCAGCGGTGATCCGGGCTTCAGCAGGTGTTGCTGGCCGACGACCTCGTCCAGGGTGCGCGGGCGCATCCGGACGGCGAGCGGGGAGCTCGACGGGTCCTTCTCCCTGCGGTCTTCGGCGGCGGCGGTGAACAGGTCTGGTTCCACACAGGAAGCCTAAGCGAGCCCACTGACAGCGGGCCGCGCCTCAGGAGGTCCAGAAGTCCCACCAGCGCGTCAGGATGAGCATGCCGATGATCCCGACGTGCAGCACCGGCAGCACCCAGGTGAACTCGTCGAGGAAGGCCCGCAGCCAGCCCGGGGCGGGCAGCAGCCCCTCGCGCACGTTGAACGCGGTGACGTACCAGAACATGAAGATCGTGGCGACCCAGGCCAGGCAGCACCACAGGCACAGCGAGTTGATGTTGTAGAGCGACTGGTACATGAGCCAGGTGCAGAACCCGACGCCGAAGAGCATGCCCGCGTTCAGGGTCAGCCAGTACCAGGGCCGGAACCGGGCCCCGGCCAGCACGCTCATGCCGACGCAGACGACGATGCCGTAGGCGACCAGACCGAGCATCGGGTTCGGGAAGCCGAACACGGCCGCCTGCTCGCTCTTCATGATGTTGCCGCAGGAGACGATCGGGTTCAGGCTGCAGCCCGGCGTGAAGTTCGGGTCCTCCAGCAGCTTGAACTTGTCGATCGTGATCACCCAGGCGGCGAGCAGTCCCAGGGCACCCGTGACCACCAGCAGCAGGGCCAGGGCCCTGCCGGCGCCTACCGTCCGCGGGGCGGTGTCTGCGTCCGTACCTCGTGTCGTCATACCGCCCGCTCCACATCTGCAAGGTCAACAAGCACCGGCCATTGTGCCGTACGGAGCTGTGTGTCCACCGTTCGATGGACATAAGGACGTACGCACGGGGGGACCGGTGGCCCGTGTTCCGCCACACCATGGGGACATGACACGGAACGCGGTGGAAGTACGGGGGCTTCGCAAGCAGTACGGCGGGGTCACCGCGGTGGACGGACTCGATCTGACGGTCCGGCAGGGCGAGGTCTTCGGCCTCCTCGGGCCCAACGGCGCGGGCAAGAGCACGACGGTGGAGATCGTCCGCTACTACCCGGCCCCGCGCGACCCGGCCGAGGTCATCGCCCTGGTCGGCCTGGAGCACAAGCGCGAGCAGCGGGTGAAGGGCCTCTCGGGCGGCCGGCGGCGCCGCCTCGACGTGGTGCTCGGCGTCATCGGCGATCCCCGACTGCTGCTCCTCGACGAGCCGACGACCGGCTTCGACCCGGCGGCCCGGCGCCGGTTCTGGGACCTGATCCGGCTGCTCGCCGGGGAGGGCACCACCATCGTGCTCACCACGCACTACCTGGAGGAGGCCGAGGCCCTCGCCGACCGCCTCGCGGTCATCGCGAGCGGCAAGGTCGTCGCCGAGGGCGAACCGGCGGAGCTGCGCTCGCGCTTCGGCACCGGCGCCAACGCGAGATCGGCCGCCGTCCGGGGCGCCGGGCAAGCCCGGGCGCCCGCGGGCGACGGCCGTCAGGCCAGCTTGGCGCGCAGTACCTCGACGACGTCCGCCAGGGCGACCGGGGACTGCTCCCCGGACTCCATGTCCTTCAGCTGGACGACGCCTTCGGCGAGGTCGCGGTCGCCCGCGATCACCGCGAAGCGGGCGCCCGACCGGTTGGCGTCCTTCATCGCGCCCTTGAGGCCCTTGCCCCCGTACGAGATGTCGGCCGCGACACCGGCCTTGCGGAACTCCGTGACCAGCCCGAACAGCACCGGCTTCGCCTCGCCCAGCGCCACCGCGAACACCGACGTCGCCGGCGGGATGTCCAGCTCGATGCCCTCCGCTTCGAGTGCCAGCACCGTACGGTCCACGCCCAGCGCCCAGCCCACCGACGGCAGGGCCGGTCCGCCGATCATCTCGGACAGGCCGTCGTAGCGGCCGCCGCCGCCGACGGCGGACTGCGAGCCCAGACCGCCGTGGACGAACTCGAAGGCGGTCCGCGTGTAGTAGTCCAGTCCGCGCACCAGCTTCTCGTCGTCCTCGAAGGCGACCCCGGCCGCCGTGATCAGCGCCCGGACCTCCTCGTGGTACGCCTTGCACGCGTCGCACAGGTAGTCCCGCAGCATCGGCGCGCCGACGAGCTGCTTCTGCACCTCGGACCGCTTGTCGTCGAGGACGCGCAGCGGGTTGATCTCGGCCCGCCGGACGGTCTCCTCGTCCAGGTCCAGTCCGCGCAGGAAGGCCTGGAGCGCCTCCCGGTACACCGGGCGGCACTCCTTGTCGCCCAGCGAGTTCAGCAGGATCCGGAAGTTGCGCAGGCCGAGCGCGCGGTACGCCTGGTCGGCCAGGATGATCAGCTCCGCGTCCAGCGCCGGGTCCTCGGCGCCGATCGCCTCGGCTCCGACCTGCGAGAAGTGGCGGTAGCGGCCCGCCTGCGGGCGCTCGTACCGGTAGTAGGAGCCCGAGTACCAGAGCTTGACCGGCAGGTTGCCCTTCTTGTGCAGGCTCGCCTCCAGCGCCGCGCGCAGCACGGAGGCGGTGCCCTCCGGGCGCAGGGCCAGGTTGGTGCCGCCCTTGGTGGTGAGGGTGAACATCTCCTTGGTCACGATGTCGGTGGACTCCCCGACACCGCGCGCGAACAGGTTGACGTCCTCGAAGCCGGGCGTCTCGATGTAGCCGTACCCGGCCTTGCGCAGCGGGGCCGAGATGGCGTCGCGGACGGCCAGGTACTTCGCCGAGTACGGCGGGATCAGGTCGTACGTGCCCTTGGGGGCCTTGAAGGTGCTCACGAAACTCTCGTCACATTCCTCGTCGTGGAGACGTGAAACCGTCTCCCAGGCCGGCGGCCACCTGCCGCAGGTACGGGTTGGTGGCGCGCTCACGGCCAATGGTCGTGTGCTCGTTGTGACCGGGCAGCACCACGGTCGCGTCGTCGAGCGGCAGGCACACGCGGGCCAGCGATTCGAGCATGTCCGCGTGGCTGCCGCCCGGGAAGTCGGTACGTCCGATGGAGCCGGCGAAGAGCAGGTCGCCCGAGAACAGCAGCGGGGGGACGTCCCCCGCCCCGGACATCCCGAAGGTCACCGACCCCTTCGTATGCCCGGGCGCGTGCGACACGGTCAGCTCCATGCCCGCCAGCGCCAGCTTCGCGCCGTCGGTGAGCTCCTTCACGTCGGAGGGCTCCCCCACGGTGAGCTCGCCCATCAGCTGCGCTCCCAGGGAGCGGCCCAGCGCCTTCTCCGGGTCGCTCATCATGAAGCGGTCCTCGGGGTGGATCCACGCCGGTACGTCGTGTGCTCCGCACACCGGGACCACCGAGGCCACGTGGTCGATGTGGCCGTGGGTGAGGACGACCGCGACGGGCTTGAGCCGATGCTTCTTCAGCGTCTCCTCGACACCCCGGGTGGCCTGGTGGCCCGGGTCGATGATCACGCACTCCTCACCGGCGGCGGGGGCGACCACGTAACAGTTGGTCCCCCAGGCCCCTGCGGGGAACCCGGCAATCAGCACGTTCGTCCTCAATCGTCGTCCGGCGGGAGCTTGGGCGGCGGCCCTGTTCGGAATGCCGCTGTTCAGAGCCTACCGGCGCCGCTCGTTCCACAGCGAACCCATATACGGTACGGCCTTGGGGTGTCCGGCGGATCATGGCCGGGCCCGGACAGCGGTGCCATACACGTACAAGGAGACGACCCGGTGGTCACGAGCGATCAGCGGCGGCGACAGCTCGCCAGGGAAAAGTACGAGCGCCAGCAGAAGCGCCGGGCCGAGGCCCGGCACAAGGCGCGGCAGCGGGTGGCGGTGATCGGCGCGGCGGTGGCCGTCGTGGTCGCGACGCTGGTCGGCCTCGTCGTGGGCGGTGTCTTCAACAAGGACAAGAAGGACAGCGCGGCGGACCCGGCGGCGAACCCGTCGGCCTCGCCCTCGCCGAAGGCCTCGCCCGCGCCGGCGATGGCGATCGACAAGAACGCGAAGTACACGTTCGACCTGAAGACCACCGCGGGTGAGATCAAGTTCGAGATGGACGCGGCGAAGACGCCGGAGACCGTCAACTCGTTCAAGTCGCTCGCGGACAAGGGCTTCTTCGACAACACCAAGTGCCACCGCCTGACCACCTCCGGGATCTTCGTCCTGCAGTGCGGCGACCCGGAGGGCTCGGGCATGGGCGGACCCGGCTACACCATCGCGGACGAGAACCTCGACTCGCTGGGCAAGCCGAACGAGCAGGGCCAGGTGATCTACCCGGCGGGCACGGTCGCGATGGCCAATACCGGCCAGCCGCACAGTGGCGGCAGCCAGTTCTTCCTGGTCTACAAGGACAGCCCGCTGGCGCCGTCGTACACCCCCTTCGGCAAGATCGACGCGGCGGGTCTGAAGGCGCTGGAGGAGGTGGCCAAGGCCGGTACGGCCGACGGCGGCCAGGACGGTGCCCCGAAGACGCCGGTGACCATCCAGAAGGGCGCCGTCACCCAAAACTGACGGGTTCCGGCGCCCCCGGGCCCGGCCGGCGTCCGGCCCGTACGGCGATATTCCGTCGTGCGGGATGCGGACAGCCGGCCCGGCGGTCGCCTATGTTGGCGTTGTGCAGGGCGGGCGCTGCCCGCCCCAGGAAACTGTGGACGATGCCCAGGGGGTGAACCCCTCGCAGGCATCAGGTGGAGGAGGCGCTGTGAGCAGCGACCCGTGGGGCCGCGTCGACGAGACGGGCACCGTGTACGTGCGTACTGCCGAGGGCGAGAAGGTCGTCGGCTCCTGGCAGGCGGGCACCCCCGAGGAGGCCCTGGCCTACTTCGAGCGCAAGTACGAGGGCCTGGTGGTCGAGATCGGCCTCCTCGAACGGCGGGTGCGGACCACCGATCTGTCCGCCAAGGACGCGCAGACGGCCATCGACCACCTGCGCACGCAGGTGGAGGAGCACCACGCCGTGGGCGACCTCGACGCCCTGCGCGTCCGGCTGGACAAGCTGGTCGCGACCGTGGACTCGCGGCGCGAGGAGCGCAAGGTCCAGAAGGCCAAGCAGACGGACGAGGCCCGTGCGGCCAAGGACGCGCTGGTGGCCGAGGCCGAGCAGCTCGCGCAGAGCGACCAGTGGCGCAGTGCGGGCGAGCGGCTGCGGGCCCTGGTGGACACCTGGAAGGGTCTGCCCCGCCTGGACCGCAAGTCGGACGACGAGCTGTGGCACCGCTTCTCGCACGCCCGCTCCGCCTTCTCCAAGCGCCGCAAGGCGCACTTCGCCTCGCTCGACGCGCAGCGCGAGGACGCCCGCAAGGTCAAGGAGCGGCTGGTCGCGGAGGCCGAGTCGCTGTCGAAGTCGACCGACTGGGGTCCGACGGCCGCCCGCTACCGCGAGCTGATGGCGGACTGGAAGGCGGCGGGCCGGGCCCAGCGCGAGTCCGAGGACGATCTGTGGAACCGTTTCCGCGGTGCGCAGGACGTGTTCTTCGCGGCGCGCGGCGAGGTGTTCGCGGAGCGCGACGCCGAGCAGGTGGAGAACCTGAAGCTGAAGGAGGAGCTGGCCGACGAGGCCGAGAAGCTCGTCCCGATCACGGACCTGAAGGCGGCCCGGGCCGCCTTCCGCTCCCTCAACGAGCGCTGGGAGGGCATCGGCCACGTGCCGCGCGACGCCCGGCCGAAGGTCGAGGGCCGGATGCACGCGGTGGAGCGGGCGATCCAGGAGGCCGAGGAGGGCGAGTGGCGTCGTACGAACCCGGAGGCGCGGGCCCGTGCGGCCGGTCTGACGGGTCAGCTCCAGGCCGCGGTCGACAAGCTGCGTGGGCAGGTCGACGCGGCCCGCGCAGCGGGCAACAACGCGAAGGCCGACAAGCTGTCGCGCGAGCTGGAGGGCCGCCAGGCCCTGCTCGACCAGGCCCTGAAGGGCCTGGAGGAGTTCGGCGGCTAGTCACGCCCTGAGTACGCAGGAGGCCCCGGTGCGGAACTTCCGCACCGGGGCCCTCTCGTGTGCACGGTGGGTCAGGACAGGGCGCGGCTGCCGTCCTCCAGCAGGTCCAGGGCGTGTTCGAGCACCGCGCAGGCCTCGACGTGGTTCCCGGACTCCTGGAGCAGCGCGGCCAGGCGCCGGCAGACCTGTACCGCTTCCGGTCCGTAGAACCGGTGTGCCTGCTGGAACGCCTCTTCCAGCACCTCGATCGCCTCGCGGGTCTGTCCGGTCTCCTGGAGGATGTCGGACAGTTCGACCTGGACGGCCAGCAGGTCGCCCTCGCCGTCGGGCATCCGCTCCTGCAGCGCGAGGCGCAGCACGGGCAGCGCGTCGCCGCTGCGGCCCGCCGCCCTCAGCGAGCGGGCCAGGCCGATCCCGGCGACGACCATGGCCGAGCGCACGTCGCCGGGCAGGACGGGGCCGGCGGGTGCGCCGAGCACGGCGCGGGCGCGGTTGCGCACCAGCCGCAGCCTGCCCATCCCGCGTTCCTGGGCGCTCTGCGGCAGCGGCCGGTTCTTGCTGCGCAGCCTGGCCTCCATGGTCCGGCACAGGGTGTCCAGGTCGATCAGTTCGGGGCCGTCGTGGATTCCGTCGCGCAGGATCCTCAGCAGCTCCCCGGTGAACGCGGTGTACCGCTCGCCGTCCGGGGCGAGGGCCACCCGGTCGCGGGGCGAGGCGGTGAGGACGTACGCGCCTTCGACGGCCGCCTGGGCCGCGAGCGCTTCCTCCTCCCCGGCGAGCGTACGGGCGGCCCGGCCGCTGAAGCAGCAGTCGAGCACGACCACCTTGCGCCGGGCCCGGGAGTCGCGCAGCGCGGACCGCAGGTGTTGGTAGGCGACGGCGGTGTAGCCCACGTGCTCGCGGGATCCCTGGAGGGCCAGGTAGAGGTCGGCGGTCTCCGCGTCCCTCATGCCGTGGCCCGCGAAGTAGACCAGGAGCGTGTCGGCGGCCTCCTCGCCCGCCCGGTTCACCGGGTCGAGCAGCTCGGCGGGGTGCTGCGGGTCCAGCACGGTCGTGCAGTGCTGCGCGGGCAGTCCCCAGACGGTCGCGTCGCAGAGCTCGGCCGCCAGGTCCTTCACGTTGGCCTCGACGGCGGGGAGCGCGGCAAGGTGCCGGTATCCGGCGGTGCCGACGAGCACCGCACGGGAGGCCCCGGGGTCAGGAAGCCCCGTCATCGTCCCCGCCCGGCGGCTGTGAGGGCTCCAGGGCGGCGACGATCCTGCGCAGCGCCTCGGGGTCGGTGGCGGCCGCTCCGGTGAGCCGGACCTCATATCCGTCGCGGTGGACGGTCAGGGCGGGTGCCTGGCGGCGGGAGGCCTGCCACTGGAGCACGGAGACGAGGAGGGAGGCGACGGACAGGCCCGTGCCGAGCGTCAGCTGGAGGAGTTCGAACTCGCCGCCCATGGGGGTCGCGCGGGCAGGCACCTCGTCGGCGGGCGGCGGGGACGCGATCGCGGCGCGTACGCCGCTGCCGAGGTCCTCGTCCGCCTTCAGCCAGCGCAGCAGCGACCGGAGCTCGGTCTCGGGCCCGGCTCCCGCTCTGCGCGGGTCGACCCGTAACGCGTATTCAGTCATCCGATCCGTCCCTCTCCTGCGCGTGGTGCGCGCTCACTCGTGCGAACAGCTCCAGCGCCAACGCCGCTTCCCCCAGGCGGGCTTGGCATACGGCCTGCCAGAACTGGCAGGCGAGCGTGGTCGGGTGGTCCGCCCCGAGCGATTCGTGGCAGAAGGCGAGCACGTCCGCGAGCAGCCGGGCCGCCTGCCGGAACTCCCCGCGCTGCACGAGCACGACGGCCTCGCGCTGGCGCGACAGGGCGGTGCGCTCGGTCATGCGGCTGCGGACGAGATTCCTGGTGACCTCGCTCAGGACGGCCTCCCGCCGGGCCCGTGGCAGGGCGGGGCTCGGGAAGGCACCCCCGGTGATCGCGTTCGGCACGTGCGGGACGGCGTCGGTCACGTCCACCTGGCGCCAGTCGTACTCGGGCTGCTCGGGTGCGGGCGGCGCGTGTCCGGTCGCGTGTCCGGCGAGGGGCGGTGCATCGAGCCGGCGGGTGATGAGCCGTACGACCTGCTCCTTCCCGCCGGCCGCCCAGGGACTCAGCAGTGCCGCCGCGGCGGCCGCGCCGGCCGGCCGGTTCCGGTAGTCCGCCGCGCACAGGACGTCCACGGCTTCCGCCAGGCCGTCGGGGAGCGAGAGCCCCCTCTCCCGCAACGGCGGCAGCCCCTCGGCGGCCCGGAGCACCAGGACGCCGAGGTCCACGGCCCGGCCGCCGAACGGCGGGCTCCCGGTCAGCATGTAGTGCAGGCAGGCGCCGACGCCGTAGAGGTCCGTGGCCGCTGACGGCGCCAGTCCGCCGATCCGTTCCGGCGCCATGTACTGCACGGTGCCCATCAGCCTGACGCCGGTCTCGGTGATCCGCGGTTCCTCGGCGACCACGGCGAGGCCGAAGTCGTAGAGGACGACGTGGCCGTCCCGGCTCACCCGGACGTTGCCGGGCTTCACGTCGCGGTGCAGTACGCCGCTCCTGTGAGCTGCCTCCAGGGCGCCGAGCATCTCGACGGCGATCCAGACCGCCGCGGCCGCCGACAGCGGCCTCCCGGCGGCGAGAACCGGGAGGTCCACGCCATCGAGCACCTCCATCACCAGGTACGGCGCACCGCTGGCGTCGTCCACCCCGTAGTCGTGTATGCCCACGACACCGGGATGGCTGATCCGCGCCAGCGCGATGGCTTCGCGGAGGAACCGCTGCTCCATCTCCTGCGTGAGGCTCGTGCTGAAGGCCGAGAGGAGCTTCACCGCCACCCGCCGCTGCAGCTGGGTGTCCTCCGCCTCGAAGACCACGCCCATACCGCCCCGCCCCAGTACGTCGAGCGGCCGGTAGCGATGGACGAGCCCCGCGGGGAAGACGTCGTTGCCTGCCACGTTTCCCCCCGGGGTGGCGTCGGTGAAGCGGTCAGGGCCTCCTTGCCGATGTCACACGGTAGACGTCGTAGACGCCTTCCACACCCCGTACGGCCTTCAGGACGTGGCCCAGGTGCTTGGGGTCGCCCATCTCGAAGGTGAAGCGGGAGGTGGCCACGCGGTCGCGGGAGGTCTGGACGGCCGCGGAGAGGATGTTCACGTGCTGGTCCGACAGGACCCGGGTGACGTCCGAGAGCAGCCGGGACCGGTCCAGCGCCTCGACCTGGATGGCGACCAGGAAGACCGAGGACTGGGTGGGGGCCCACTCGACCTCCAGCATCCGCTCGGGCTCCTGGGAGAGGGAGTCCACGTTGACGCAGTCCGCCCGGTGAACCGATACGCCGCTGCCGCGCGTGACGAAGCCGACGATCGGGTCGCCCGGCACGGGGGTGCAGCAGCGGGCCAGCTTGACCCACACGTCGTCGACGCCCTTGACGACCACGCCCGGGTCGGCGTTCTTGCGGCGCGTGCCGCGGGTCCGGGAGGGCGGGACGCTCTCCTCGATGTCCTCGTTGGCCGCTTCCTCGCCGCCGAGGGCCTGCACCAGCTTCTGTACGACGCCCTGCGCGGCCACGTGGCCCTCGCCGATCGCCGCGTACAGGGAGGAGATGTCGGGGTAGCGCATCTCGTGCGCGAGGGTGACGAGCGAGTCGCCGGTGAGGATGCGCTGGATCGGCAGGTTCTGCTTGCGCATGGCCCGCGCGATGGCGTCCTTGCCGTGCTCGATGGCCTCCTCGCGGCGCTCCTTGGAGAACCACGCGCGGATCTTGTTGCGGGCGCGCGGGGACTTGACGAAGCCCAGCCAGTCGCGGGACGGACCCGCGCCCTCGGCCTTGGAGGTGAAGACCTCGACGAGGTCTCCGTTGTCCAGGGTTGATTCGAGCGGGACGAGGCGGCCGTTGACCCGGGCGCCTATGGTCCGGTGGCCGACCTCGGTGTGTACGGCGTACGCGAAGTCCACCGGGGTGGCCCCGGCCGGCAGGGCGATGACGTCGCCCTTCGGCGTGAAGACGAAAACCTCGTTGCGGGAGAGGTCGAAGCGCAGCGAGTCGAGGAACTCGCCCGGGTCCTCGGTCTCCTTCTGCCAGTCGAGCAGCTGGCGCAGCCAGGCCATGTCGTTGACCGTGTCCTGGCCGGCACTGCCCTTGGCGGCCTGCGGGACGTCGGTGCGGACCTTGGAGGTGCCGGCGACGGTCTGCTGCTTGTACTTCCAGTGCGCGGCGATGCCGTACTCGGCGCGGCGGTGCATGTCGAAGGTGCGGATCTGGAGTTCGACCGGCTTGCCGCTGGGTCCGATGACCGTCGTGTGGAGCGACTGGTACATGTTGAACTTGGGCATCGCGATGTAGTCCTTGAACCGGCCGGGGACCGGGTTCCAGCGCGCGTGCACCGTACCGAGGGCCGCGTAGCAGTCCCGGACGGTGTCCACGAGGACGCGGATGCCCACCAGGTCGTAGATCTCCGCGAAGTCACGGCCGCGGACGATCATCTTCTGGTAGACGCTGTAGTAGTGCTTGGGGCGGCCGGTGACGGTGGCCTTGATGCGGGCGGCGCGAAGATCGGTCTGGACCTCGTCGGTGACGACGGTGAGGTACTCGTCGCGCTTGGGCGCGCGCTCGGCGACGAGGCGGACGATCTCGTCGTACATCTTGGGGTAGAGGATCGCGAAGGCGAGGTCCTCCAGCTCCCACTTGATCGTGTTCATGCCCAGCCGGTGCGCCAGCGGGGCGTAGATCTCAAGGGTCTCGCGGGCCTTCTTCTCCTGCTTCTCCCGCTTGAGGTAGCGCATGGTGCGCATGTTGTGCAGCCGGTCGGCGAGCTTGATGACCAGGACGCGCGGGTCCTTGGCCATGGCGACGACCATCTTGCGCACGGTCTCGGCCTGCGCGGCCTCGCCGAACTTGACCCGGTCCAGCTTGGTGACGCCGTCGACGAGCAGGGCCACGGCGTCGCCGAAGTCGCGGCGCAGGTCCTCCAGCCCGTACTCGGTGTCCTCGACCGTGTCGTGCAGCAGGCCCGCCATCAGGGTGGCCGGGTCCATGCCGAGCTCGGCGAGGATCGTGGTCACCGCGAGCGGGTGGGTGATGTACGGGTCGCCGCTCTTGCGCTTCTGGCCGCGGTGCCAGCGCTCGGCCACCTGGTACGCCTGCTCGATCTGGCGCAGCGTGGCCGTCTCGATCTTCGGGTCGTTGCTGCGGACTATGCGGAGCAGCGGTTCCAGTACCGGGTTGTACGGGTTGGAACGCTGGACGCCGAGGCGGGCGAGCCGGGCGCGCACGCGGTTGGAGGACCCGGCCGACTTCGCGGGCGCGGGCTTCGCGGGCGCGGGCTTCACCGGAGGGGCCGGCGGGGGCGTGGCGGGGGGCGTCGCGGCCCGCTCGGCCTGCGGGTCGGGCTGCGCGGCGGAGAGTGGCTGGACCTCGTCTGGCAAGAGCGCTCCTCTGGGGGTCCCCCTGGACTGAGTCCGGGGGAGGATCCGGGGCCCCGGTCAGGTCCGGACAACCAATGGTAGCGATGGTTCCCCCGGCCCGTTCCCCGAGCCCCGGCCGCTTCGCGCCCGCCGCACGCGCCGAAGCGGGCGGGTACCGGGACGTCCCGGTACCCGCCCGCTTCACGGTCGGTGTCGTCAGACGACGATCAGCGCGTCCAGCGGGGCCTGCCCGAGGGCGCCGGCCAGCCGCGCGCGGCCCGGCAGGAACGACAGCTCCATCAGGACCGCCACCCCGGCGACCTCCGCCCCGGCCCGGCGGATCAGCGAGAGCGAGGCTTCGGCGGTGCCGCCCGTGGCCAGCACGTCGTCGATGACCATGACCCGGTCACCGGCCGACAGGTCCTCGGCGTGGACCTCGATCTCGGCCGTGCCGTACTCCAGCTCGTACGACTGCGCGAGCGTCGCGCCCGGCAGTTTGCCGGCCTTGCGCACCGGCACGAAGCCGATGCCCGCCTGGACCGCCACCGGCGCCGCGAGGATGAACCCGCGCGCCTCCAGCCCAACGATCTTCGTCGCGCCGTACTGCCCGGCCAGCTCCACCAGCGCGTCCGTCAGGGCCGCGAAGGCCTTCGGGTCCGCCAGCAGCGGGGTGATGTCCTTGAACATCACGCCCGGCTTCGGGTAGTCCGCCACGTCCTTGATCCGGCCGAGCAGCAGTTCGCGCACCTCGGGAGAGAGCGTGCTCACCGGCGCCGCCCGGCGCGGCCCTGGGCCACGACCTGCGGGGTCTCGGAGCCCTCGAAGCCCTCGTCCTCCGGGGACTCGCCCTTGGCCGCGGCGGCCGCCCGCTTGGCGAGCACCCGCTTCTTCAGCGCCTTCATCGCCGGCTCGCGCTCCTTGAGGTCCACGACCAGCGGGGTCGCGATGAAGATCGAGGAGTACGCACCGGCCGCGAGACCGACGAACAGCGACAGCGAGATGTCGTTCAGCATGCCGGCGTCCAGGAGGCCGCCGCCGATGAAGAGCAGCGCCCCGACCGGGAGCAGCGCCACGACGGTCGTGTTGATCGAACGGACCAGGGTGCCGTTGATGCTGCGGTTGGCGATCTCGCTGAACGTGTAGCGGGTCTGCTTGGTGATGTCCTTCGAGCCCTCCTTCAGACCGTCGAAGACGACGACGGTGTCGTAGAGGGAGTAACCGAGGATCGTCAGCAGACCGATCACGGTGCCCGGCGTGACCTCGAAGCCGACCAGCGCGTACACGCCGACGGTGATGGTGAGGTCGTGGATCAGGGCGATCAGCGCGGCGACGGCCATCCGCCACTCGAAGGCGATGGCCAGGTAGATCACCACGAGGACCATGAAGATGCCGAGGCCCGTCCAGGCCTTGTTCGCGATCTGGTCGCCCCAGCTGGGGCCGACCAGGTCCGCGTTGATCTCGGCCTCGGGCACCTTGAGGTCGGCCGCGAGCTTGGTCTTGACGGCGTTGGCCTGCGCGGGGTCCAGGCTGGAGATCTGGATGCGCAGGGTGCCGTTGCCGAGCTTCTGGACGATCGCCTGGTGGCCGGAGGCGTTCTCGGCGTCGTCGGTGGCCTGGGTCACCGACACGGCGGTCTTCGGGGTGGTGAAGACGGCACCGCCCTTGAACTCGATGCCCATGTTGAGGCCCTGAACGGCCAGGGCCACGATCGCCGTGATGGTGATCAGGATGGAAACGCCGTACCAGACGAAGCGCTTGCCGACGAAGTCGTAGCCGACCTCACCGCGGTACAGCTTGGCGCCGAGATCTCCCAGCTTCGACATCTCTCACGCCTCCTTTACGTCGACGGGAGCGGTGGCGGAACCGGAACCGGTACCGGAGCCGGTGCGGCGGGACCGGCGCAGCGGCGGCTTGGCGCCGAGCCGCTTCGGGTCCAGGCCGGACCAGGGGTGGCCGCTGGAGAAGAACTTCGTACGGGCCATCAGCGTCATGATCGGCTTGGTGAAGAGGAACACCACGACCACGTCGAGCACGGTGGTCAGACCCAGGGTGAAGGCGAAACCCTGCACCTTGCCGACCGTGACGATGAACAGCACCGCGGCGGCCAGGAACGACACGAAGTCGGAGACCAGGATGGTGCGCCGGGCGCGCGGCCAGGCCCGCTCCACGGCGGGGCGCAGGGTGCGGCCCTCGCGGATCTCGTCGCGGATGCGTTCGAAGTACACGATGAACGAGTCCGCCGTGATGCCGATCGCGACGATCGCACCGCAGACGGCGGGCAGGTTCAGCGCGAAGCCGATGCCCTTTCCGAGCAGCGCCATGATCGTGTAGGTGAGGATCGCGGACACCAGGAGGCTGACGATGGCGATGAAGGCCAGGCCCCGGTAGTACACGAGCAGGTAGATCACCACGAGGATGAGGCCGATGGCCCCGGCGATGAGGCCGGCCTTCAGCTGCTCGCCGCCGAGCGCGGCGGTGACGGTGGTGACGCTGTCCTCCTGGAAGGTCAGCGGCAGGGCGCCGTACGAGAGCATGTTGCCCAGGTCCATCGCGGACTGCTGCGTGAAGCCGCCGGAGATCTCGGCGTTGCCGCCGGTCAGCGCCTGGCTGACGGACGGGTCGGAGACGACCTCGCCGTCGAGCACGATCGCGAACTGGTTCTGCGGCATCTGCTTGGTGGCGAGCTCACCGGTGATCTTGGCGAACTTGTCGGCGCCCTTGTCGGTGAACTGCATGGTGACGATCCACTGCCCCGTCTGGGGGTTGATCTGTCCCTTGGCGTCCTTCACGTCGGTACCGGACACACCGACCGGGCCGAGGATCCACTTGCCCCAGGCGTCTCCGCGCTTGCCACAGGCGACCGTCGCGTCCTCGGGCTTGACGCCCTTGCCGGCCGCGGCGCGCTGCGCCTCGTTGGTGCAGTCCAGGGCCGCGAACTTCGCCTGGAGTTCGGCGGCGGCCGCCTCGACGCCCGACGGGGTCGGGGTGGGGGCCGGAGCCTTGTCGTCTGCCTTCTTCGACTCGCTCGCCGAGGGCGAGGGAGAGGCGGTGGCGGCCGGGGCCTTGAGGGCCTCGCTGAGCACACGGCCCTGGGAAGTGGCGCTGGACGACGGGCTGGCCGGGGCGCTGGGCTTGCCGCTGCCCTCGGCCTTCGGGGCACCGGAGGTGCTCGCGGACGGGCTCGGCGTGGCCTCGGGGGCCGCCGGGGCGCCGTCGGCGAAGGCCAGGACCGGACGGAAGTAGAGCTGGGCGGTGGTGCCGACCTGCTCGCGGGCCTGCTTCTCGTTCGTCCCCTTGGGGATGTTCACGATGATGTGGTCGCGGCCCTGCGTCTGGACCTCGGCCTCCGACACGCCGAGACCGTTGACGCGGCGCTCGATGATGCCGACCGCCGTGTTCATGTTGGTCTCGTTGATCGCGTCCGGCTTGCCGGGCTCGCTCTTGGCCTTGAGCGTGATGCTCGTACCGCCCGCGAGGTCGATGCCGAGCCGGGGAGTCGTCTGCTTCGTGAGGAACATCCCCGCGGTGAGCGCCACCATCGCGATCAGGATGATCGCCAGGGCACGCCCCGGCCTCCCCTGAGCCCCCGTGGGCCGCCGGCCCTTCTTCGGTGCTGCCACCTTGTCGTATCTCCCTGTCCAACCGCCCCGCGCCGGGTCAGCGCGCGGACGGCCACGAAATGTGTGGTGGGGACCCCTGCCCCCCGCAGAAGTGTCACTGACGGGGACCGCGCCGGCCGCCGGTCAGGCGCCTGCCCGGTCCCCGGCCGCGCGCTACTTCGCGCCGGCCTCGCCGTCGGCCTTGCCGTCCTTGGGCTCGTCGCCCTTGGGTCCGTCGCCCTCGGGCAGGCCGTCCTTCGGCTCTTCGGCCTCGGGCGCGTCCTTCTTGCCCAGGTCGAGCTTCGGGGCGTCGGCCTCGTCCGCGCTCTTGTCCGCGTCCTTGTCGAGGGTCAGCGAGGAGGCGTCGTCCGGAACGACCGGCGTGTCGATCGTCAGATCATCACTGGCGCCGTGGACGATGCGGTTGTACTCCGCGTCGTCCAGGACGGCGCCGATGGCGTTCTTCGCGTAGATCGCGTGGACGCCGGGGGCCACCTCAAGGGTGACGGTGTCCTCGCCGACCTCCTTCACCGTGGCGTACATGCCGCCGATGGTGCGGACGCCGGCGCCCGGGGCCATGTGGTCGCGCATCTGCGCGGCCGCCTGCTGCTTCTTCTTCGCGGAGCGGGTCATCAGGAACATCGCCCCGATGAGCACGATGAACGGGAGGAGTGTCACGAGATTCACGGGACGGAGATCCTTCGCACGACCGCACGGGAGACGGTCAATTTCTACGGGGGTGGGTACGCCGACCTGAAGGGTCGGCATCGGCGGAGTCTAGGCGAGTCCGCACCGATGGAACAACGCCCAGCATGGCACCGCAGTTCCTGACGGGGCGAACCTCCGCGCCGTCAGGCCCCGAACAAGCCCTGTTGTCCGCTTGATCCACTCCCCTGCTGGTGGGGCGGTACGAGGCCCAGGTGCGCCCATGCGGCGGGGGTCGCGACCCGGCCGCGCGGGGTACGGGCCAGCAGGCCTTCCCGTACGAGGAACGGCTCGGCGACCTCCTCGACGGTCTCCCGCTCCTCGCCGACCGCGACGGCGAGGGTGGACAGCCCCACCGGGCCGCCCCCGAACAGCTTGAGCAGGGCTTCGAGCACCGCGCGGTCGAGACGGTCGAGGCCGCGCGCGTCCACCTCGTACACCTGGAGGGCGGTGCCGGCCACCTCGCGGGTGATCACTCCGTCGGCCCTGACCTGCGCGTAGTCGCGGACGCGGCGCAGCAGGCGGTTGGCGATGCGCGGGGTGCCCCGGGAACGGCCGGCGATCTCGGCGGCGCCGGCGGTGTCGATCTCCACGTCCAGGAGGCGGGCGGAGCGGTGGATGACCCGTTCCAGCTCCTCGGGGGCGTAGAACTCCATGTGCCCGGTGAAGCCGAAGCGGTCGCGCAGCGGCGGCGGGAGGAGGCCGGCGCGGGTGGTGGCCCCGACGAGGGTGAAGGGCGGCAGCTCCAGCGGGATGGCCGTGGCCCCCGGCCCCTTGCCGACGATCACGTCGACGCGGAAGTCCTCCATGGCCATGTAGAGCATCTCCTCGGCGGGCCGGGACATGCGGTGGATCTCGTCGAGGAAGAGGACCTCGCCCTCCTGGAGGGAGGAGAGGATGGCGGCGAGGTCGCCGGCGTGCTGGATGGCGGGGCCCGAGGTGATCCGGATGGGCGCGCCCATCTCGGCGGCGATGATCATGGAGAGGGTGGTCTTGCCGAGCCCGGGCGCACCGGAGAGCAGCACGTGGTCGGCGGTGGCCCCGCGCTGGCGGGCCGCCTTCAGCACCAGGTCGAGCTGCTGGCGGACCTTCTCCTGGCCGACGAACTCGCCGAGGTCCTTGGGCCGCAGGGCCGCCTCGACGGCGGTGTCCTCGCCGTCCGCGGCCGCCGCAACGATGCGGTCGTCGCTCTCGTCATCCCAGTTCACGTGCTCAGTCTGCCTTCTGCGTCAGTGCGGTGGTCGTTCCCGGTCCGGGCCCCGAGGGGGTCAGCGGGTGCGGTTCAGGGACTGGAGGGCGGCGCGCAGCAGCTGGGGTACGGGGGCGCCGGCGCCGGCGGCGATGGCCGCCTCCGCCTGCGGGGTCACGGCGTCGACGGCGTCCTCGGCGTCCCTCGCCGCGTAGCCGAGCCCGATCAGCGCCGCCGTGAGCTGCTCCGCCCAGGGGGCCGGTCCGGACGCCACGACCCGCTGGGCCCCGACCACCGCGGTCGCCGCCCCCAGCTTCCCCTTCAGCTCCAGCAGCAGCTTCTGCGCGCCCTTCTTCCCGATGCCGGGCACGGCCGTCAGGGCCTTCTCGTCCCCCGACTCGACGGCCACGCGCAGCGCGTCCGGGCTGTGCACCCCGAGCATCGCCTGCGCGAGGCGCGGCCCGACCCCGCTCGCCGTCTGGAGCAGCTCAAAGACCTGTCGCTCGTCGTCGTCGGCGAAGCCGTACAGCGTCAGCGAGTCCTCCCGTACGACCAGCGACGTGGCCAGCCGCGCCGTCTCCCCCATCCGCAGGCCGGCGATGGTGTTCGGCGTGCACTGCACGGCCATGCCCACTCCCCCGACCTCGATCACGGCCAGGGTGGGGGCGAGCGCGGCGACCGGGCCGCTGACGAAGGCGATCATGAGGGGCGGCCTTTCGAGGCGTGCAGGGCGTGCTGGGCGAGCGCCTGCTGGAGGCGGTTCTGGGCGGGGGCCCGCCAGATGTGGCAGATGGCGAGGGCGAGGGCGTCCGCGGCGTCGGCCGGCTTGGGCGGGGCGGACAGCCGCAGCAGCCGGGTCACCATCGCCCCGACCTGCGCCTTGTCGGCCCGGCCGGAGCCGGTGACGGCCGCCTTGACCTCACTGGGGGTGTGCAGGGCGACCGGTATGCCGCGGCGCGCCGCGCACAGCATGGCGACGGCGCTCGCCTGGGCGGTGCCCATGACGGTGCTCACGTTGTGCTGGCTGAACACCCGCTCCACGGCGACGACTTCGGGCCGGTGGCGGTCCAGCCACTCCTCGATGCCCTGCTCGATCGCCACGAGCCGGCGCCCCAACTCCGCGTCCGCTGGCGTCCGTACGACGCCCACCGCGAGCATCGTCAGCGGGCGGCCGGCGACCCCCTCGACCACGCCGACACCGCACCGGGTCAGCCCCGGGTCCACGCCGAGTACGCGCACTCCGCCCACCCCCCTCCGTCGATTGCCAGTGCGTGCAGGCTAACCGGTGGCACTGACAAAGCGGCGGGCCGGCGGGGTGTGTCCCCGCCGG